>JAKPYU010000209.1 GCA_029568995.1 Candidatus Omnitrophota bacterium
GCCGCGTTCTTCGATAATCTTGGCTTGAAACCGTAGCGATGATTCCCGGACAATTCGCTTTCGGAAACCTGGAACTTTCACTCCATCAATGCATACAATGCCCCCGTTTTGTCCGGCGGATACTGAGATCCGGCGCAACCGCACATTTTTCGATGTAAAGGAGATCCTGCCTTGTTGAAACTATGCATTGTCGCCATTTACATTCTGGTTATGATTCTCATCGGTTATTTTGGTATGCGGAAAACCAAGAATGTCGGAGATTTCTTCCTGGGGGGCCGGACTATCGGGCCATGGCTCTCGGCGTTCGCGTATGGCGCAACCTATTTTTCGGCTGTGCTGTTTATCGGATACGCGGGAAAACTGGGCTGGGGATTCGGCCTGCACACCATGTGGATTGTGCTCGGAAACGCTCTCGTCGGTGTCTGCCTGGCGTGGTATGTCCTGGCAGGCCGAACCCGATCCATGACAACGCGTCTGGATGCCATGACCATGCCGGAATTCCTGGCCGCCCGCTATGACAGCCCAACGTTTCTTGTTGGAGCGGCTCTCATTATTTTTGTTTTCCTTGTGCCGTATTCGGCATCGGTTTACATGGGATTGAGTTATTTGTTCGAGGTCAATCTGGGGATTCCGTATGAATATGCCTTGCTGTTCATGGGCATTCTCACCGGCATCTATCTCATTATGGGCGGGTATTTCGCGCTGACCCTGACAGACCTGATCCAGGGACTCGTGATGTTGTTCGGTGTGTTTGTCATGGTGGGGGTGCTGGTGTCCCAGACCGGTGGATTTGTGCAAACCACTCGCGACCTGATGCGTCCAGAATTCGCTCCGGGTCTTCTGGCAAAAACAGCCATTCCCGGATGGGTAACACTGTGGAGCCTGGTCATCATTACAAGTTTCGGGCCGTGGGGATTACCCCAGATGGTGCAGAAATTCTATTCCATCAAGAGCGAAAGCATCATTCCACGTGTAATGCTCGTGTGCACGGTTGTGGCGTTCATTATGGCCTTCGGCGCGTACTACACCGGCTCGCTCACACATCTATTCTATGAAAAGCCACCGGAGAAGATTGACGAGCTCATCCCGCGTCTCCTGACCGATCATGCGCCGGCCTCCATTGCCATTGTCATTCTGCTTCTGGTGGTTTCTGCGTCGATGTCGAGTTTGTCTTCGCTGGTGCTGGTTTCCAGTTCGGCAGTGGCCATCGATCTGTACTCGCGGTGGCTGAATCCGAATGCGCCCAAGAATCGAGTTTTTATACTCATGCGGATTTTCTGCGGCATATTCATTGCGCTCTCTCTGTACATTGCGCTCAAACAACCGGCAGTCATCGTGAACCTGATGGTGATTTCCTGGGGTGCGCTGGCCGGATCGTTTATAGCCCCGTATCTCTATGGTTTGTATTGGAGACGGACAACCAGGATCGGAGCCATGACAGGGATGTTCTCCGGCGTCGTCATCTCCGTCGCCCTGTTCTTCAAGCTGGGAATGCCGGGCATTCCGCTGGCTGGGGCGATTTCCATGGCCGCCCCCCTTGTAATCGTGCCTGTTGTCAGTTGGCTCACACGGCCATTCCCGGAAGAGCATTTGAAAAAGGTGTTTGGAGAATAACGCCATAGAGGGGATTGGTCCCCAAACCCGACAGATCGTCTCTCCCTCTCCCTCCGGGAGAGGGTTGGGGTGAGGGAAATCCATCCCCGTATCGCTGATTGAAACAGAGGACTCATCATGCGCTCGTTTGAACATCAAACCCATCTCTCACGTCGAACCTGGCTTCAAACAACACTGTTGGGTGCTGCATCGGTCGCCGTTGCCGCGGACCCCAAGGTGGTTCGGCAACCGAAACCCGGAGGAAACAAGGAATATTACTCCCAGGCAAAGGGTGTCCGGGTTTTTCCCGGCGCTTGGCGGCCCCATTATCCCTGGGAACATATCGCCTGGGTCAGTCCCAGCTGGCCCTCTCAGGACTACATCTGGCTGGATTTCCCGGAAGCGATTTTTACCAGCCAGGGACTCATCTACCTGAGTCATGTCAATCCGCCCATCCACACGGTGTATACGGACCTGCCGCCGGTCCCCTGGAAGAAGACGGGGCAGGGAATTGAATTCGAACGCGTTCTTCCGAGCGGAATCTCATTCGGCGGAAAAGTGGAACCGGCGGAAAAGGCCGCCAACCTGGAGTTATGGCTTCGAAACGGAAGCGAGCGGCCGCTGAAAGAGATTGGGCTGCAAACCTGTGCTTTCCTGCGCGCCATCCGCGAATTCAACGCATTTACCGGCGACAACAAATTGGTGCATGTCCCTGACCGGGGGTGGGTTCCTTTCATTGAGGCACTCAGCATCAAGGAGAAAATGGGACAGTATGGAATTGGATTTCACGGTGGGGCCAAAATAGCGGACTGGCCCGTGATGGTGACACTATCCCTGGAGGATGAGCGACTGATCGCCTTTACCTGGGGAAAGAGTACGATTTCCCTGGTTGGTAATCCCGATCACCCCTGCATGCACGCTGATCCGTTTTTCCCCGACCTGGAACCGGGTCAATCCGCGAGCATTCATGGCAAGCTGATTTTCTTCGAAGGATGGCTGGAAGATTTCACAAAAGCCTGGGAGAGCGGGCAATTCGGCATTGAGGGATGAACCTGACAGGCACGGAGGCCTGTCCCACCCATGTTTTGGCTCGCAGGGCTTACGCAGTCCGGCAACCCCGTGGTTGCCCGTGTTTGCCATGGTTTCCTGTCGTTCTCCGTCCACTCCGTTCTCCCCTTTTCATCCTTCATCCTTTATCTTCACCGGAAAATCGAAAGTAAACAACTCCGCCTTCGACAATCGGAATAGAATTCGAATCTCCTGTTCCGGTACGTCACCCAGGGATTTTCCTTTCCAGGTGATCTCCTGCTCGAATCCCGATTCCGTTACCGGATTGCAGTCGTCAAAGGCAAATCCGCTAATGATTTTGTGATTATCGGTGTGAATTTCCGCCGATATCTTCCCCTGAATTCTCGCATTAACCACCAGGGTACAGCCATCGGTTCGCAAGAAAGGCCGTGTCATCATCAGGCCATCTTCATCGGAACTTGGTCGAACCCCGATCAGGCGATCCCGTTCGGCAACAGCAAGGCCAACGGCGGTGACATTCTCTTCCTTTGAATTATGATCCAGCGGAAAACCGCCATAATAGAACCACAACTCATCGCCCACGGCGACAGGGCTTTCCGCGAGCATCACCATCCCGGCATCCCAGGAACCTTGCGGGCCGCGCTCAAAAAACGGCGGATGCGTGGGCAACTGCTCCCAATGTTCGCCGTCGGCGCTCCAGGCCAGTTCAGCGTGCATCAATCCCGTCTCCCGGTCATAGATCTGCAGGGACCCGAAAAACAAATCGGCTAATCGGAATACGGTCATACCGTAGAATTCCGGCTTCTCTGTTTCAGTTGGAATCAGAATCGTCCGCTCATGGGTCCAGTAAAAGAGATCGGCGCTCTCTTTCATCGCGACACGCCGACGGTGATCTCCCGCCCAGGCTCGCGGTCGGCAGAACATCAGCCAGCGGTCTCGCACGGGATCGTAAATGAAATTGTTGTCCGTGTCGCTATGGTAGGAGATGGCGGGATTCTGCTCGATAACCTCGAACGATTTTCCATCCTGTGAAGAAGAAACAAAAACCCCGCCCTTCTGATTATGAATCGCCAGGTATTTTCCGGGATATCTATCTGGTCTCGGATTCAAACAGACATCGATATTCTGTGTTTTATCGGTTCCAAGACGGATACAATTATTCTCACGATTTCCCTCATAATCGAACACGCCGAGATTGGGCTTTCGCCAACGGATTCCATCTTCGGATTCCGCGTAGCAGACGTTATAGGAGAAGGGTAATTTATTGTAGTAAGCGTGGCTGTTCCAGACGCTGTACCACATCTTGAACAGGCTGTCCTCCGGGTCGATCAGCACGGACCCGCCCGCATGAGGGCCGGTTCCCTCCCAGGGGCGATCCCGGACAATGAGAGGATTATCCGCATGACGGCGCAACGGGACTACGAACCGCTCCAGCATCCATCGGTCCTCCGTGACACGTGGGTCACAGACAAAATACGGACCTTCGGCGGCGGAAATTCGGTAATTCCAATCCGCTGTGGAATCAGTAGGAAAAGAACATGTTGGAAATAACAGATATAACAGACAGAAACTTGCAGGAATTCCTTTACGGAAAGCGCGTAGTACGAGGTTGTCCATTTGTCTGTCACCTGACGGAAATCATCTCTTCTGCCCGATCACCATACAGGAATGGTTGCCGATTTCGATGGCTTCCAGGAACTCAATATCCGCGTCACGGAACCAGCTTTGAATTTCCTCCAGCGTGTAGCAGTTCCCGTACTCCGTATTGACCAGCATATTGACCGCAAAGAGAGCCTGCCATTTCGGCCCGGATCGGTCGGGATTCAACAGGAAATCCTTGATGCAGATCCGACCGTCGGGTGTAAGCGACGCCGCGCATTTGCGAACCATGGCGGCATTCCGATCGAATGAAAAACTGTGAATAAGATTCGAGATGAACACAAGATCGAATTCCCCCCGGATTTTATCCGTCAGAATATCGCCGACTTGATAATGGATTCGCTCTTCAACGCCGACCTCACGGGCATTGGTTTGCGCGACTTCAAGGGTCTTTTCGTTATCGAACAGGGTGGCGTGGATCCGCGGATTCCGGCGGGCGAATTCAATGGCATAAAGGCCCGGTCCGCAGCCGATATCGATCAGGCTCTTGACCTCGGCGAGATCGAGCCGGTCGGCGACTTCCTGTGCGCTGATTCGGGCGATATCGGCCATGGCATAAGCGAACTCT
Organism: Candidatus Omnitrophota bacterium; assembly: GCA_029568995.1. Lineage (GTDB taxonomy): Bacteria > Hinthialibacterota > Hinthialibacteria > Hinthialibacterales > JAKPRU01 > JAKPRU01. Next base: position 4,850 of record JAKPYU010000209.1, read on the forward strand.
CGCTCGCCGCCCTCCAACTCCGGGGAGATCCGTTCTTCGGGAACCGGCTTTCCTGTCTTGACGGCGTGAAAAAGTCCGCCCCAACGTTCATACAGCCGTGCGGAGTGACGCAGGATGGCCGATCTTGGAGTGGGGGCGTCGTCTGTCAGATATTGAAGCGCCACGGCGCTGTTGCGATAGGCGGTCTCGTCTTTCTCCAGCAGGCCAAGTGAGACCAGTGCATCACATAGAATTCGCATTCCGCGTGGATCGGCCTGGATTGCGACGGCGAGTTCCTCCAGGGTCATTGCATTTCGCCCCAGGGTGGAGAATACGCCAAGTCGGTTGGCGGTGAACAGGACCTGGGCGTCGCGATATCGATCGTAAATAGCGTCAATCGGATCGGAAGACGGCGGACAAAGGGTCATTCGGGAGCCTCCGGGTGTTTCCATGGATTGTTGTGCCATCGTGCCATACGCTGCACACCTATGCCACCCATCTTGTGAACGCAGGGAGACGACATTCTTCTCCCTCTTCCTCCGCGAGAGGGTTGGAGTGAGGGTGTGTTGGGCCTATCCACTTACGGAGCGCTCGACGGCTCCCCTTGCCCACTCGCCTCAATCGCCTCCCCCGGTGTAAGGTCTTTTCCTGTCAGACCCGCATAGTCCGGCGCATAGCGGCGAACTTTGAAGATCATACTGCCGGCCATTCCTCCTCCCGGACCACCGGGTCCGCCAAAGAACGGGCCACCCATTCCTCCCCCCGGACCTCCCGGTCCGCCAAAGAAGCGTCCCCCCGGACCTTGTTGTCCACGATCTCGCCTGTCGCCTGGTGGACCTTGCGGCAGCTCATCCTGGCTGAGAGTTCCATTTCCGTCCTGGTCGAGCCACTTGAAGACATCCTGATTCATGAAAGGAAGAGTCGAGGCTTCCTCGTAAGTCACGGAACCATTGCCATCGGTATCCAGATCGGGCGGAGTACCGGGGCGGGGCTGCGCGGTCACTTGGGTATCCGTGGGATTCCTGTCGCCCTCCGGCCCGCCGGGACGTCCTCCACGGCCCATTCCAGGCCCCGGTGAACGGACAGGACAAACGTATTTCCAAACCACTTCCAGGCTCTCCGTGACCTCGAATAACGTTGCACCATCACCGGCGCAAATCAGTGTATTCCCATTGGGCAAACGCTGAGCGCCCGAAATGTGTGTTGAGAAGAACTCGTCTTTCTGTGCCGCTGTGTAACTCCAGGTTGGTTTGTCCGGTCCGAAAGCCGTTCCCTCCTCGTACGAATATCGCCCCCGTTGATCGACTGGCAGTAGGATCTCATCCACAGAAGAGTAATCCCCGTCTTGTCGTCCCCGACCGTTGTTGAACACGAGTATGCTCCAGGTTCCGTCAGGCCGCTTCACCCAGGTCGCATCATGTTGAGCGAACAGTCGCTGGTCCTCTCGGCTGCCCACGCGGTAGGCCATTGGATTTCCCCAGCGATAGAGAAGATCGCCGCCTTTTTTGGACTTGCCTCCTTTGTGGCTTGCCGCCTGTTCGGTGGTCGTACTATGGTCGATAATCCAGATTTCATTGAATCCCAGAACGCTCAGGACAATCTGATCCAATTCAGCGTTATACGAAATGCCGTTCGTGTGGTTCCAGTCGGGGTGAGCAGAATCGGGGCCGCCGCGTCCGATGGGCGCAGCATTCACATAGCCCAGGGAATTCAGCTTCTGTAAATCCTCGGAAGAAAGATCTGCGATCCAATCAATCGGATTAATATGGATCAGCTCCGGGTGGTCTTCGATGGCTTCATAGTTCGGTTTGGATGGGTCCGCATCCTGAACCAGGTGATCCCAGACATGCCATTCCCACACAATATCGGCGGTCGTTTTCCCGGTCGGCTTCACCTCGATCACGTAATCCGTCCACAGCTCGGAATTGCCCTGGACCTTCGGATCGCGTCCGGCGGCAATGGCATCATCCGCAGATTTTCGCTCCCAGGCAATCATCAGTACATTTCCGTTGGGCAGGGGTTCAATATCATGATGCAGGAGATGATCTTCCGTGGCGTACTTGAAATCCCACACCAACTCACCCTCCCATGTATACTCCACAACCCGTTCCCCGGCCCCGCCGCCCTGGAATGAGCGATTTCCTGCAAAACCTCCGCCGGGACCGGAGGTTGTGCCAAGGAGCAGATGCCCGTTCGGGAGCAGATAGGCGCACTGACCGGGATAGTCGGTCTCCCATTTGTTTACGACTTTTCCATCATTGTCGATCAGGTAGGTCGTTGTGGAATTCGTGGGACACAGCAGGGTGTAGCCCTTGAATGACTTCTCGCCGTTTTGGATCAATCCGGTCTTCTCTTCCGTCGGACTTCTTCGGCGATTTCGTTCGGGACTGGGACCCGGCTTTTCATTTTCAGCGCCAAATGCGATGTGACCGCCTATATCCGCGGTGCACGGCAACAGGATCAGCGCAGCCAAAACAGCCAACAATCGTGGTTTCATCACAGTTCCTCCTGGCGGTCTTTCCCTCAAATCTGTCCGGGCATCAGCGATAGACCGATCATACACCGTTCAGTTTTTTCATTCATAGAACGCACAGAGGGGGGGATTTAGTTGCCGGAGCTGGATGATTTTTGTGGAGAATTGCGGGGTGTGCGAGAGGAGAAGATGAAGATTGTGGGCGAAAGGATGGGACGAATACGACATCATGGGACCGATGGGGGTGTAGGGGCGACGCATGCGTCGCCCCTACACCAATCTATGAGGCAGAAATCTCTCGGATCAGATGACATCAGAATCCGTATCCCAGGCTGATCCCGGCCCAGAACTCGTCCTCGTCATTCACCGTATCTTCAAATGACCATTGATAATTGACGCTGGGAGTCAGGGTGAATCCTTTCCATTCGAAGGCGGTGGAGATCCCCACGGTAGAGTGACTCCAACCCGGATCCGCATCATAAGCGCCATCATTGTATGTCAGGTCGGAGGTCAGACTGAGAAATTGCTCTTCCTGTTCCGGGATCAGGGTCGGAATCGGCAGGTCATACCCCAGGCCGAAAATATGAAAACACCCTTCGTTCGGACCCTCGGAATGAACCGGCCAGTCATAGGCAATCGCGTAGGAGGGAACGAGAGAACTCGGCCCGATGGGAATCAGGTTCGGGAAGGAAATCGATCCGCCGACCTCCTGGACATCCGTGTCGGAACTGATATTCGGGTAATCGTAGTAGATATAATCCACCGAAACATCCATCGCGTAGATCTCGTCCTCGAAGAACGATTTTTCGTAGGCCACAGCATAATCGATCTCGTCCAGATCCTCCGAGCCGGATTTCAGGGCAAACGAACTCCACACGGTCAGGCTGAAGCCGGTTTGAAACAGATCGAAAGTCACACTGGGCTGAAACGCCGGGTCGCCATCCAGGATATCATACCCGTACCACATATATTGACTGACAAAAGCGGCCTCCAGATTCACGCCGAGGTGTTTCCCCTCTTCGCTTTGAGCCATGACAGACCCGACAACGACAAACAACACGACCCATAAATAGATACTTCGTTTGAGCATTTTGAGACAGCTCCTTCTCCAGTTCGATAGGTTCTCATGACCGGTTTGTTTTCCGGCAACATACTCTGCCGGTGCATTCGACGCAATGCACATGCCACAGTGTCGGCAATCACTCGTCTCCATTGCAGGATCGCGTCTCTCATGCCGGAAGATGGTCTGACAAGACGCTATAAGCCATTCATTTACTTGGATTTATATCTCATGTTCTGTGATATGGAGGTCGAATCATCCAACTAGCGGCCATTGCAGGCCGAGTGAGAACCACGTAGCCGAGATGGATGCAAAAAGCAGCTGCCTGTTCATATTGCAGCAGACAGAAGATCCGATCTCTGTTTTTTTTTCGGAGGTGATCGCGTTTCACGGGGCGTTCCAAATGCTCCATCGAGCGAGAATATGGCTTGTCAAGCATGCGATGTCTTGAGTAAGATCCGTGGGATTGGAGCTGATCCGGTCAGCCGATTCCAGTTCGTTTCTTTTGGAGAACCATGCCAAGGCTCGTGGACGGTGTCGAAGAATTCCTGAGTCCCGTTATCGGCCAAGGCCCGGCGCGAAGGCTGATTCTGGCCTATTGCGCCAAATACAACAAGCAGTTTCAAGATATCAACCAGTCGGATCTGGGAAAACTTGGTGTGTTCCTTTCCGAGAATCTGCGGATTTTTGTCGGGGCCAAGCGAGCGGAATTCATTTCGGAGAAATTGAAGGGCCAGCGCCCCGAATCTTCAGGATAGAGAGCCGAGAAATGCCTCTTTATGGAGTCCTTGCGTATATCGCGACTGTCGCAGTTGTTTTCACATTTCGTCTTTTATCGGAGGACTATGTTGAGGCGACAAACGACGGCGTGATTGCCTGTGTCTGCCTGTCGGCGGCCTGGTATTTCCGGCGGGTGACCCGACGATTCAGCAAGATGGATGCAACGCGCCGATGCTGGAAATTCCTGAGTCTCGGTGCCCTTTTTCACGGGACAGGGCATCTGGTTTATTCCATTGCAGAGTTCACTATCGGGGACTTTGTCTCTGCGCCAAGTCCGCCGGACATCCTGATTTATTGTGGAGAACTTTGCTATATCTTCGGTTTATCCTCTTTTCTTTCTCACCTGAATCGCTCGGCGTTCCTGCCGCCGAGCAACCGAAAGATTATCGCAAATGGCCTGATTGTTGTATTGGCGGTTCTGAGTGTGTACTTCGTAATGATACCCGCTTGGACAGACGAGACGACCTCGATCTGGGCACGACTCATCAATTCGATCTTTCCGATCATTGACCTGATCCTGGCCGGGATTTTCGCTCATTTGTTTCTTGCGTTTTATACCATGGGTAATTCGCCGCTGGCCCGCCCCTGGATCATCCTGATCGCTTCGTACGTCGTGTTTTTCGCGGCAGACAACACCTATCTGTATCTCGATGCGACCGGTCAATACCATCCCTATGCCTTCCCGAATCCCGGCTGGGGATTGGCCTATATGCTGACCGCCTACGCCGCCCGCGAACAGCTCCAATTGATGAGGAGTTTTGATGAGGGGGAGTGAAATGGGGAGAGAGGATGGGGGAATGTGGCATGTTCAGCCTGGGGCGTGAGCCTAACCTCGAACATGTTGTCGAACCTCTCGCCACGGTCGGCCCTTGCCACGCACGGCCTGATCCCTTCCCTCCTCGACATCCCGACGCATCTCGGAATCGCTCAACAATTCCATGGTTGCGTCCCATTCTTCGCGTGATTTCAGGTACTCCGCGAAATCGACCACCTGTTCGAGTTTTTTCGGCGGCAATTCCGCAAGTACGGCGTGAAGCCTCTCCTGAAGCGTTGTTGAATTCGCTGTCATAGGTTCACCTCTCAGATCAACTCCCATGCCAACACAAGCCACCCTTATTCTAGCACAGAATCGCATCGGCATCCGTAGCCGATAACAGGTTCCCTCACCCCTTCCCTCTCCCGGCGGGAGAGGGGAAAGAGAGGGAATTTATGGCTGTAGGGGCACGGCATGCCGTGCCCCTACGGTTTACAATGCACCTCAATTGGCAGACGTCGGCCCCAGCACGTAATGATGATAGGTCTGGTCGCAGGCCGGCGCACCATCACTGCCCGCATGAGCCACCCACGCCTCTGCTGTTGCGGGATGGAAGATGGCGCAATGCAAGTTGCTTTTCATAGACACCGGACGCTTGATCATCTCCATCAGTCTGGTCTCATCGACCTTCCCGTATTCGGTATCCAGGCGTTCCATGAAGAATCGATACCGATCATCCCCGGAGATCACCACGGCATTCTCCGGAAGCATTCCCATGAATCCCATCGATCCGCCGGGACCTTCGAAGAGGATCTGGTGTTTGGACTGTTCCATTTTCAGACCGGTCAACAAGACTTTCCCATTGCTGGCGTCCTTTTCGGGAGCGGGGGGAACCTTGAAGAAACCGAACATGGAACCCGGTTCAATGAAGGTGATTTGTGCGGGTGTGGCATACACACCACGCGCATCAGGGATCTTGGCATCGGAGATTACGTAATAGTATTCACAAGTCCGGGGAGTCTCCTGGAAGATTTTCATGGCTTCATCGAGGGTTCCGGCCCGTTCGAGGGCATCCCGAAGCAAAAAGGTCATCGGCATCCCATCATAGAATCCCTGGCCTTTTCCGCCCATTTCACCAATGGTGATCTGGGCATCGTTCATGCCGGTGACCGATCCGAGATTTCCGGCATAGCTGACATTCATAAAGCTGTGCGCGCCTTTGGGGTGCACCATCATAATCACCGCCAGGTCCTGCAATCCCGCATCGGTCATATAATCCAGAATGCGAACATGATACAACGAGCCGTCCTTAGTGGCTTTGCCGAACAGGGCAATCCCACTGCAATGGAAGGCTTCCGGCATGAGGTTTCCGCACAAGACATCCTCAAATTCCAGCCCGGCGCCATCCGCCAGGCCTTTCAGTTCATCCATGTATTTCTGGGGGATGAACGGCTTAAGGCGGGCATGCATCGCCCCACGCAGCATCTTATACATCTTGTATTCGGTCGTGTTGGCCATTTCGGTCTGGTTATCCACGATATTCATGAGGTTCTGTTTCACCAGATCCTTGAGCAGGACCCCATGTTGATACCCGATTTCGTAATAGTCTCCGGAAAGATGCAATACATATCGACCATCAATCTTCTCCAGATATCCAGCGCCTTCCCGTGCCACGATTTCCGTCCACGCGGGAGAGACCAACAAGAGAATGACCGGAAGTGCAGAGATCAGAATGCGGAATTGCCGTCTCATCGAGAAATTCCTTTCTTTCAAAATGACACAATATGTCGGTCATTATCGAGATGTCGCATCATTTCTGCAAGGATGGCGGTTTTTGTACCGGCAGGGCATTGGGGACTTGCCTGAACGCGCGATTCTGGCTTATGATTGCTTACCCTTGCCGCGTGGAACCTGACAAGCACCCCGCGGAACAACATGGAGGCTGCATTATGCCGATCGTCAAATCATGGTTGCCGTTGACCCGCGCGGAAACCAATAAGGTACCGGAGCGGGGTGGAGTGTATGAGCTGGCGGACAACAGCCAGAATATCATTTATGTGGGCAAAGCGGAGGCAGGGCAGTTGCGGAAACAACTGGGCGGACACACCATGGATCGCAACAATCCGGTGATCAAAGCAAAAGCCAAATTTTTCCGGTTCAGCGCCACCGCCAACGCGGGCAGTGAATATAAGGCCCTTCTGGAGAGTTTCAAGAAGGCTCACGGGAATCGTCTGCCGGAGGCCAACCAGGCGGAAACGGGAGAAGCACCACCCACTTTCGAGTGATCTGTTCCGATCGTCCTCGCCGGGTCCTGCCCCGGTCAAACACCCCGGCAAGGTGTTGATGTTTCTATTGTGACTCGGCGAAAGAGGGTTATACTATTTACCGGGATATCCGGCATTCTCCCTTTGGGAGGTCAAGCGAACACTCTGAAATAAAAGACAGGACCCGTCGTTCCCATCAAGGAGGAAACAGTGACTCTTGCCGGTGGTTTGGATCTCAGATGCCCGATCTGCCAAGGAGAACTACCAAGGGGACGGGAAATCTGCTGTTACGATGAGGATCGGTATCTGTTGACCGAACTCCGACAGTTCATCCGTGCCCGCCCGAAACACGCCGTTTCCGTCGGCGAGATTGTCGAATACCTGTATGAACGTCTTCAGCCCTACGCCACGGAAAAAGGGATCCCTCTGGACGAGATTGATCCGGACGAAGTTTTTACGGAAATCGAGAAGCGGGTCCTTCGTTGGATTGCCCGCAAGGACATTTCCGTCAGTGCCGTCGCGGGGCTGGGGATCTGCGAGTCCTGCGGGGCCATGATTATGCGGGGACGGACTCTGTGCAACGGCTGCACACGCAGCAAGGAAATTGTCTCAAATCAGCCAACCCTGGCCGCCCCCTCAAGTCGATCCGTACCACGCGGAATGCACTTCAAAATCAAATAATACTCTTCCTGGAACCGCTGATTCTCCGAAGCCACTAGTCTGTCCTCCTTTCGCCCGATTCGTGCTATTCTTCCGATCATTGCACTCAATCATTTGTGACAATCCATGCCGAACCGAGATACTCCAAGGACCTTTCTTTTGTACGCCCTCCTGGCGATTTCCGCCGCCTACTATGTCCAGCGGAATGTCTTCATCGCGCCACAGATGCACCGGAATGATTTTCAGCATCTGTATATCGGCGCATTTCTGGTGGGGCAGGGAATTGACCTCTACGATTTCAAGGCGGCGATGTGGACCAAGAGCCAATTGGGTATTTCGCAGGGCCTGAACCCCTTCGTCTATCCGCCGTTGATGGCTGTCTTGTGCCGACCACTGGCCTGGGTGGACTATGAGACAGCCTGGATTGCCTGGTGCATCTTCAATCACCTGTTGTTGGTGGGGACCCTCGCACTGTTCTGCCTGTTGTGGTCGAAGGAATCTCTTCTCCTGAAATGGACAGCAGGGATTACCCTGTTTGCGTTCTTCGATCCGATCTTTCGTACTCTATCCGCTGGGCAATTCAATATCGTTCTGCTGTTCTCATTCACTCTTGCTTTGCTGTTGATGAAACGGAATTACTCCGTTGCTGCCGGGATTGTGATCGGCATCATGGCCTCCGCAAAAGTGGCCCCGGCGCTGCTGCTGGTTCTGTTTCTGTTCATAGATCGCCCGGCGTTTTTTGCGGGACTGGCGACAGTCTGCGCTTGTACGGGCTGGGCTGTCGCCGTCGCAGGATGGGATCAGCATCGGGCCTTTTTCGATCTGCTTCCGCAAATGTCCTATGGCCGGTCCACTTGGACGGAATATGGCCAGGTGTTTCATGTGGAAGCCCACAATCAGGCCCCATCCGCGCTGTTCTACCGGCTCTTCAGTAGGAATCCCAGGACGGCAGCCCTCGCCGACCTGCCGACTCTTGCCTACGCCCTTTCTGTTCTGACGGCGCTTCTTCTGCTGGGGATTGCTGCGTATGCGGCCATTCGGCGACGGTGCGACCGGGACACGCTTTTCATTCTCTGGGTCTACCCCATGCTGCTGATTCCGAGCCTCTGCTGGGACCATTATTTCACCCAACTCCTTCTACCGATTTGGGTATTGGCTGCGCGGTGGAAAGACGACAGCATGAAGAACAATGTCCTGTTTGCCATGGCCGTGGGGATATTGGCTGTCCCGTATGCCTTTGAAAGCGGATGGTGGAAAGCGGGGATCGGGATCTTTGGGGCATCATTGAAATGTTATGCCGCCATTGCGCTGTATCTGCTCACCTTTTCTCACTGCGGAAAGGGAGACGAGATGAATGGCCTCTGCGAATCCGCAATCCGCAATCCACAATCCGCAATCGAAGAGGGTGGCACGGACTTCCGGCCTGTGGCATGATGAAACCATGAGTGAAAAATTGAAAGATGTATTAAGGGTATCCAATGATCGTTGACGTTCACACACATGTTTTTCCGGACGAGATCGCCCTGGAAGTCGTTCCGAAAATGGCGGCAGGGGCGGGGATCAAAGAATCCATTGATGGGCGATTGTCGAGCCTCGTGGAGTCCATGGACGAGGCGGGAATCGACATATCCTGGCTTCAGCCGGTCGCCACGAAACCCAAGCAGGTCAACTCGATCAACCGCTGGGTGGAAAGTGGCCGCTCCGAGCGTGTGGTGGCGTTCGGTTCGTTTCACCCGGATTGCGAGAACCTTCCGGGACTCATCAGGGATTTGTCATCGCGGGGTTTCCCCGGTGTGAAAATGCACCCGGAATACCACACCATCGAACCGGATGATGAGAGACTCTTCGCGATGTATGAGGCCATGATCGAGGAACGGATGATTGTCCTGTTTCACGCCGGTGTGGATATCGAGATCCCGACTCTCAACAGCACGCCGGAGCATTTCGCTCGCCTCATCGACCGATTCCCCGATCTTGCGATGATCCTGGCTCACCTGGGCGGATTCCGCCAATGGGAGGAAGTCGCAAGAGTCCTGATCGGCAGGGATGTATACCTGGATACCTCTTATGTGCTTGGGCATTTGCCGGATGAGGACTTTGTGACCATGGTTCGGGCGCACGGTGCGGATCGCGTATTGTTCGGCACGGATTCCCCCTGGGCGGATCAGAAAGGTGAGCTGGAGCATCTCCGGTCCCTTCCGTTTTCCGAGAAGGAGTTGGACAACATCTGCGGCGAGAATGCGGCGCGGTTGCTTCAGCACAGGCTTCCACCGAGCCGGATTGAGGGATAACCATGAATCGGTGCGTGGCCGTTGCTTTGTTCCTTGTGCTTCTTATCGGCAGGAACGTTTGTGCAGAGGAGCCGCCTTCAATAGCCGATCTTGTCAACGCGCTGCGGTCGGATTCCATTGGATTGAATGCCGCTGATCCATTGGGAAAAATTATCCGGAATGACAGTTTGCGGAGATCCGGGGAATTTCGGTCGGCTCTGGAGGCGTCGTTGTCGGATGCAGATTATCAGCTACAACAGTATGCCGCATATATTCTGACGGAGTACGTCTATCTGTTTCAAGGCGTGAAGGTATCGGATTGGCCGGATGCCGTTTTCAGCAATCTGGTCGCCGGACTCTCTTCCGATGAGATCATGTACCATAGAAGGCTCAACCGTGCGTGGAATTTCATCTACGTGCTTTATGACCTTAACGAGCGGCGACCGGAAAAGGAGCTGTGGCAGGCGCTTCTAACCGGAGGTTCGCGGGCACGCTTGTGCGCCGCGGCGATCCTCTCCAACTATTTGCGAGACAGCGTACAACCGAAAATCAGCGCCGAACTTGTTCATTATATGAAGGACGATTCCCGATGTGGGAACGAGATTGCCGCCTTTCGTGCGTTGATGCTTCTAGGGCGCGAGAATCTGGTGGATTTTTTGAAATCTGTCCAGGTTGAGGACTGGCAGCAGGCGGCGTTGCTTCAATGTGCAGCCTGCCATTTTGGAGTCAATTGGACAGCCCCGGAGGAACACCTGGATGAATGGACCAAAGAGGCGATGAACCACGTTCGGCCATCCAGGATATGCACAGTCGCGCTTTACCTTCACCCGAAAGCGCGGTCTTTCCTGGAGCACAAGCAAACGCCGGAATTGCTTGATAGAATGTGGCGGTTGAGTATCGGGCTTCGAGATCCACAGAAGAAGGAGCAATGGGCAAGTACCTGGGTTTGGTTTCTGAAAGCGGATGAAGAAACCAATCGGTTTCTCAAAGATCCCCGGTGCTTATGCAGAGCAGTGGACTAGCAAGAATGGCGAGTTGAGGAAGCATTCCATGGAACGCAGATGGTTTTTCGCAGCATTACTCGGATCGTTCGGCTTCGTGACCGGCACGGCGCAAAGCGGGAATCCCGACAATCGGCGGATTGAGCTGTTGCGTACGCCGCTAGCCGGGTATCCCTATTACGAGGCAGACCACGCATTGCCCGCGCTGAAGAACGGCTCTGCGCTGGTTCTCCGCCGGGAACCGGAGAACCCGTTTGACCGGAACGCCGTGGAAGTGCTCACCGAAGATGGGATCAAGTTGGGCTATATTCCACGGACAGGCGTCCACTCGAT
>JAKPYU010000211.1 GCA_029568995.1 Candidatus Omnitrophota bacterium
ACCTCAACCGGCAAGTCCTCTATGGGCCTCGGATGTCCATTCGATGCCGTATGACTGGTCCAAAGGGCCATCCCCTCTGGAGCCTTATTTTGAGGGGCCGATTCCTTTTGTCCACAAACCGGAACAACCTATGCGGATTCCGATGTATCCTCACAATCATTGCCCCAGTATCACCTGGTGCGATAATGGGGACCTTCTGGCGGTCTGGTTCTCCACGAAGGGGGAAGCGGGTCGGGAGATGACTATACTCGCGAGCCGTCTTCGTGCGGGCAAATCCGAGTGGGATCTCCCTTCGGAGTTTTTCAAAGCGCCCGACCGGAACATGACCGGCTCGTCCTTGTTGAATAATGGGAAAGGAACGCTGTACCACTTCAACGGTCTCGAAAGCGATGGAACCTGGGGAAAACTTGCGCTGGTGATGCGTACCAGTACGGATAATGGACTCTCCTGGTCACATCCGAGACTTATCGATCCCGAACACCGCCACCGAAACCAGGTCATTCACGGAACGAGCATGACCCGTGAGGGATATCTGATTCAGCCCTGCGATGCGGTCCATGGTGGCGAGGGTGGCACGGCTATCCATATCAGTCGGGATGGCGGCGAAACCTGGACGGAACCGGGCCTTGGAGCGCCTGAACCGAAATTCGAACAGGGCAAGTCGGGAGCATGGATTGCCGGTATCCACGCCGGTGTGGTCTCGTTGGCAAATGGCGATCTTCTCGCTTTTGGGCGTGGCGATGATATTGACGGTCGAATGCCGATGAGCCTTTCGAAAGACATGGGCAAGTCGTGGACCTATTCGGCGAGTGAGTTTCCGCCCATCAACGGGGGCCAGCGGTTGGTTCTGATGCGGCTCCGCGAGGGTGTGCTCTTTTTTGCCTCGTTTACGGATACTTCAGAGGGAGACAACGCGAAGAGTCCGAAGGGGATGATCCTGAAAGATCCTGCCGGGAATGAAAAGACCGCCTACGGCCTGTTTGCTGCCCTGTCGTTCGATGAAGGGAAAACCTGGCCGGTTAAGCGGTTGATTACCGACGGGCAGGGAAGGGAATTCTTCGGCGGCGGGCATACCGGCAAATTCATCTTGGATGATACCCATGCCGAACCGCGCGGATATCTTGCCGCAACGCAAAGTTCGGATGGGGTCATCCACCTCATCAGCAGCGCCCTGCATTACCGGTTCAACCTGGCCTGGCTGACCGCAAAGCCATAATGGCAACCGCTCTGATCTCTCCCGATGACCGGGAGAGACAAGAGCGGCGGAGACCAGAGGGGCGCGACAAAAATGTGCAGCGTTTCAACCTGTAATATTATATCTCCCCCCAAATCTGGAAGACAAGTCCTGTGGGGCGGTTCCTCCCCCGAAGATCGGGGGAGGGCCGGTGGGGGTTGATGGTGCAACTCTTCCCCCCACAAAAGCCGTACAGCCTACTGAGACCCTCTCCGTCACGCTAGACTGTTCTCTTGTTTGACCCCAGGGGACACGAGGCCATGAATTCCGAATCCGTATCTGCCGCCGACGGCGCACATAGCGTCCGGTTCCTGAAAACGTTCATTTTCTTCCTCTATGGAGTAATCGCGGTTTGGGGGCCGTATCTTACCCTGCATTACCGCGAGCAGGGGCTTTCCGGCAGGGATATCGGCCTGTTGGGAACGGTCTTTCCGTTCACAGTGATCTTTCTGCCGCCTGTCTGGGGATATGTCTCCGACCGAGCGAAAGACCCGCGCATGATCCAGCTGGTTGGGGTAGCGGTGTCCGGTGTCGCCCTTCTGCCATGCGCATTCGGGCACTCGTTTGCCTTCTTCCTGCCGTTTATCATTCTCTTTTCAATTTTCTATTGCCCGCTGGTTCCGCTCAGCGACAGCCAGATCTTCTCGGCGGTCGCCGCCTATGGCGGGGATTACGGGAGAATCCGCGTATGGGGCAGTCTCGGATTCAATTTCACTATCCTGGCGATCTCGATTGTCTTTCTTTTTGTTTCGGATATCCGCCTTATTTTTGTGGTTCTGTTTTTTGTCGTTGTAGCGGCCTTGCTCAGCCTTTATGGTGCTCCGAGTCTCCCCTCTCGATTGAAACACGGCGAATACCTGCGCGGGATCAAGCTGCTTCGGAACCGGCAATTCTTCGTGTTGATTGTGGGCGTGTTCATCAACCGCCTGACCCTGACCCCGCTATATACATTTTTCAGCATCTATCTGCGGGAGATGGACATTCCCCTGCCGATTATTGGGCTGATCTGGATGATCGGTCCTTTTGCGGAACTGGCCTTTTTCCACTATGGGGATGTTCTGCTGAGGGTGTTTCGAATCAAGGGGCTGGTGATGCTCAGCCTGATTGCCGGGATTGTGCGCCTGTTCATTCTTGCCGGGCAACCGCCGACTTGGGTGATTCTTCTTTCGCAGCTGCTCCACAGCCTCACTTTTGCCGCGAATCACCTGGGAGCGGTGACCTATGTCGATTCGTATCTGCCACCGCAGTTGCGGTCCAGTGGACAGACCATCTTCTCGGCGATTGCCATCGGCACCGGCTGCGCCATCGGCTCATACATCGGCGGGATACTCTTTGATTCTGTCGGGATTGCGGTCACTTTCGGGATCATGGGATTTGTGACCATTCTCGGCGCGGGATTTTTCTGGTTTGCCTTTCACCCGGAGGATCGGCCGCGTAGCCATTTGGAGATGACGCGAACCTCCTGAAACTCTCTCGAAACCGCCACACGCCTCCCAATTTCCCTTGTCCACTCTGTCCACCCCGTCCACAATGTCCACTCCGTCCACCCGTGCTCCAACAGAACTGCCGAAGAGAGGCAACCATGCGCCTGAAACAGTCCTTTTCGTGGATCGGTCCCTGTCTTGCGGCGGTTGGAGCCGGTGCGCTTTATTTGCACACAATGTCTCCCGGATTCTCGTTCGGCGACAGCGGGGAACTGATTGCCGGGGCCGCAACCTTGGGGATTGTCCATCCGCCGGGGTATTCGCTGTTTCTCCTGGTGGCGCATGTTTTCCTGACCTTGCCGATTCCGGGTGACATCGCCTGGCGGGTGAATCTGTTCACGGCACTATGCGGGGTTGCCGCCGTTTCCCTGTTGTGTGTGTTTCTGCGACGGATGCTTCTGCGCCTTCCGATCTCCGAACGCGCGGTGGATTTCGCCGCGTTGACCGGAGCGTTCTTCTTTGCCGTTTCGCGCACCTGGTGGTCGCAGTGTGTTGTGACTGAGGTCTATACGCTGCAAATCCTCATCGTTGTCGGCATCTTGCTGACCCTGGAAACAAAGCGATTCTCCGCCGTCTGGTTTCTGAGCGGTCTTTCGATCATTGCTCATCCATCCTCCATCCTATTGCTTCCACTGTGTCTCTGGTCTACCTGTATTTCAGTACGCCAGTCACGCAAAAACCTGAGCCGATTTCCCCTCTTGTTTCTCCTGGGGCTTTCGCCGGGACTCTATGTCTATCTCCGGGGAATCGGGGCGCCTTTTCAGGACTGGGGGCAGATTGTTTCTCTCGGTGATGCGTTCCGGCACCTAACGCGGGAACGCTATGGTGGTTTCGAACTGCACCGCCTTTATGCGCTGGGGTGGATGTTGAAACGTTACAGCTGGAGCCTCGTGCTGGAATGGCCGTTCGTGGGGCTGGTGTTGGCCGTGATCGGGTGGATGGCTCTTCGACGTTGGGGGACCTTTCTTTCGGACCTCTGGTTGGCCATGTTCCTGTTGACCGGTCCCGTCGCCATGATTCTGATGACCGGCCTGTTGGCCCCCAGCCAGCGGGCCGATTTTGGACCGTTCTGTCTCCTTTCCTGCTTGATGCTCTCCTGCCTGGTTGCGGTCGGTGTTTCCTGGCTGGTTCAGCGATGGTCCATGCCGGGGCTGTCGATGGCCGTGCTCGCGCTTGCGCTGGTGTGTCTGGTCAATGGGCCGATCGTCTCGCAATCGGGCAACATCGTTCCCCAGGCGTATGCTCGCCTGCTTATTTCCTCGATCCCGTTCGGTGCGGTGATTGAACCGATCAAGGACTCCACTGCGTACGCCCTGGATTACGAAATTGCCGTGAACCGGACACGTCAGGACCTCTTAATTGATCGGTCAATCCCCGGTAAAGGCCTGGTGTCGGACGTCCGACACCTCACCCAAGAGGGGTACTCGGTCTTTACCGATATTGTGTCCGATACCTGGTTATTCCGCGACCGGATGAAACCTGCCGGGTTGCTCATGCAAGTCTGCACCGAGCCGGTCGAGACGATTTCCATGGAGGAGGTCGAACCCGCCAAACAGGCGTTAAGAGGATTTGAGTATTCGGTTACACGTCGGATGTCCCGGTCTCCCCGAAGCATGGAAGGGCGAGTATTTGGGACGCATTGGATCGATTGGGGCATGTTGCTGGCAGTGCATGACCGCCTCGATGAAGCCGAGACCTGCTATCTCGAAGCCCTCGACTGGAATCCGAACAGCGTGGATGCCCATATTCAACTGGCGGAGCTGGCAATTCGACGGGGGAATTGGGATTCCGCTTCGAGCCATCTGGTCGCTGCGGCCGGAGTGGAACCGTTCCTGCCGGAGGTATACCGCATTCGGGGGCGTCTGAAATTGGTTCAACAGGACTTGGACGGCGCCATTGCCGATTGGGAGTATGCCCGGAGGATCGACCCGGAAGAGGTCCTTTCACGCGTATTGCTGGCAAAGGCCTATTTGGAAATGGGAGACTCCCAGAATGCGGAAAGCCTTCTCCTGGAAATCCTTCAACACCAGCCAAGCCATCCCGAAGCGCTCTCCATGCTCAGGCAAATCTTCGGAACTCAGCAATTCTCTGACCGCTGATTGAACCTGTTACCCCGAACAAAACGCATCCAAGCCCGTGTTCTTTACCGGACGGGCTTGAAAGTCTCATGAAAGAAATCCACCAGCAAGGCCATCTCCCGGGGACGCTGGTCGTACTTCGGACGCACATCGAATGTGAACTCAACCGGCTTCCCAGCCTTCTTGATATAAGTCAACTTCAAGTTCAACGTCTTGGTGTCCGCAAGAATATCCACCTTATTCTCCGGATTCTTCTTGTTCTTGCCCACAGGGACGTATCGGTCGAAAGCCAGAATCATGGAGCGGTAATACGAGTTTTGTCGAAGAGTCAAATCCCTCCACAATTCTTCCTGGAGCTTTCCCTCCACCAGAATCCCCTTCTCATTGGAGAGAATCACCTTGGAACCCATGTTGCTTGGCAGGGTGTATTCCGGGCCGCCGGGTGTCCAGCGAAATACCACGACCATTTGAATGATGTCATCCGGGATTTCCTTCTCAAAATATTCCTTGAGGATGTCGTTGACCTCCTGGGTTTTCAGCTCGCTGAGCGGTGTGTTTTGTTTGAGTTCGCGGATTTTCGTTGTGATGAAATACTCGGCGTTGTGCCACCGCGCGATACATTCGACGTTATCGACCAGTTGGATATTTCGGCCAATAATCTTTCGATTGGGGTCCAGCAGTTCTCCCCAGTACAGGTCGATTGCATCCAGTTTGGACGGATTCTGCTGCTCGACATCTATCCGGATCACGTCCTTCTGGTCGGTCTTGTCCTGCGCCACGTCCTTCGGTTTGGTTTTGTCCTGCGCGAGGACAGGCAGAGTCAGACAGTAAATTCCAAGAATAAAGGCACCAGCCAGCGAACGAACCACCATGGTAACAAACCTCCGGTCAAGACCACCTGATTTGATATGCCTGGATTCCGGCTTTCGCCGGAATCCAGGCATTTTAGGAAACGACCGACTATCGGAAAAGGTCACGGCGTTCGCGGGCAAGGCCCCTACGACTTCGTCATCTCCGGCAATACGACCTGCTCCGGCTCTCCTTGCCGAACCAGACTCTTCACCGTCGATTCCGCCTTGTCCAGCCAGGAAAGCATCGCCGGAACCACCACAAGAGTCAGAACAGTGGCTACGGTCAACCCGAAAATCACCGCTACGGCCATTGGTCCCCACCATTGGCTGGATTCCCCGTTGATATCCCACTGCATATTGCGGAAATCGAACGAGATCCCCACGGCCATCGGGACCAGGCCCAAAACGGTGGTAATCGCGGTCAGCATCACCGGTCGGAATCGCACAATCCCCGATTCGATTAACGATTCACGCGGATTCACGCCCCGCGCCCGCGACTGCAAAACAAAATCCACCAGGATGATTGCGTTGTTCACAACCACACCCGCCAGGCTGATCACACCGATTCCCGTCATGATAATCCCGAACGGTGTTGCGGTGACCAGCAATCCCAGGAATACCCCCATCATCGAGAGAATCACCGAGGACAGAATCACCAGCGGCTTGGTTAGGGAATTGAATTCCGTAACCAGAATGAGCGCAATCAGAAAAACCGCCGAGAAGAAAGCCCGCGTCAGGAAGGCCGTCGCCTTATCCTGTTCCTCATTCTCTCCGGCGAACGAGATTCCGTACCCCGCCGGCAAGGGCATTCCCGCAAGAGTCTGCCGGACATCGTTCAGGACTTCGTTCGACAGACGTCCCTCGGCGTCCGCCTCGACCGTAATCACCCGCTTTTGATCGACCCGTTGAATTCCCCCCAGACCGGAAGATAGTTGGACATTCGCCACGGACGAAAGCGGAACCGGATCTCCACCGGGACGGCTGATCATCAGGTTCATCAGGGAATTGAGATTCTCCCGCCGGTCAGCGGGGAGCTGGGCGAGGATGTCGTATTCATCGTTGCCCTCACGATATACCCCGACTTTGATCCCACGCGCGATGGCCTGCACATTCATGGCAATCGTAACGGTATCCAGACCCAACAGGGCCGCCCGTTCCTTGTCAATCACCACTTTGAACTCGGGCCGCCCTGTCAGCAGGTCATCCGTCAGGTTCACGAGGCCCGGAATCCCCCGGATCTTCTCTTTGATCTCATAAGCAAGCTTCTCCAGGACAGGAAATTCTTCTCCCGATATCTCAACACATACCGCTTTCCCCGTCGGGGGACCTTCCTCGGCTTTCTGAACATCAATATCCACTCCGACCAGCTCCGCGAGATTCTTTCGGAGCTCGGCAATCGCCTCGCTGGACTTCCCGATTCGCTCTTTAATATCGCGGAATTCAATCGAAACACGTGCCTGGTTCGGACTCTCCCCCCCACCACCGGAAAACGGATCTCCACCGGAATTAGCCCCCACACTGGTCACCGTGTACCGGATATCGCCATATTGCGATGCTTTGGATTCAACGAATCGCGCAAACTGATCGGTTACATCCAGCGCGGTTCCTTCCGGACAGGTCATACTGACATATCCCCGCCGGGGTTCCGTGTCCGGGAACAGTTCCACCCCATGACCTCCGCGTGCATAGAAAGCAATCGTCAGAATCAGCGTTCCTGTTGCCAGAAACAGTGTGACCCCCGGATTATCCACCGCGTATCCCAATACCCATCGGTAGGATCGAAGAATCCACCCGCGCCGTACCTCATGGCGTTCTTTCTGTGCCTTGATCAGGACCGACGCCAGGGCCGGATTGACAACCAATGCCACAAACAGAGAGGCAGACAAGGCGATAATCACTGTCTTTGGCAAATACACCATGAACTCCCCCATGATCCCCGGCCAGAACACCATGGGAAAAAACGCTGCCACCGTGGTGAGAGTGCTGGTAAAGACCGGCCAGGCCACTTCCCGCGTGCCCACCTTGGCCGCCTCGATTTTACTCCGGCCCTCTTCCTCGTGATGACGATAAATGTTCTCCACAATCACAATCGCATTGTCCACAAGCATCCCCACAGACAGAATCAGCGCAAACAAAACCACCATGTTCAGCGTCAGCCCAACCGCCTGAACCACAAAAAACGTAATCAACATGGAAAACGGAATTGCCAGGGACACCATCGTGGCGTTCCGAAATCCCATCCCGAAAAACACAACCAGAAGAACCAGGATCAGCCCCGAAAGGATGTTGTTCTCCAGGTCGGAAACCATCATTTTGATGTCTTTCGATTCATCCAGCGTGATCGCCACCTGCGTTCCTGCCGGAAGGAGGGGCTTGGTCTTTTCGAGAAGCGCTTTGACATCGTCAACAATGCGGATGATATTCTCTCCGGTCCGTTTCTGGACCGTGATGGTGATACTCTCCTGGCCGTTCAGCCGCGAGATGCTCTTGCGATCTTCGTATCCGTCCACCAGGCTGGCAACGTCGCTGATATAGAGAGGACGATTGTCGTTGGAATAGACGATGAGCTTCCTTGCCTCTTCGGGAGTCTCAAACTCTCCGGGAATCTTGAGAAGATAATTCCCGATCCCGATATCCATGCTCCCGCCGGGCGTGTTGACATTATTCAGGCGAACAACCTGCGCCACATCCGAGACGGACAGGCGCAGCGCTGCCAGCCGGTCCGGGTCGTACTCCACACGGATCTCCCGCTCCAGCCCCCCGGTCACCGTTGCATCCAGTACCCCCTGAATGGTCTCAATCTCATCTTCCAGGTCATCGGCAATGTCCTTGAGCCGGACCAGACCCGCCGGTCCGGAAATGACAATGGTCATGATCGGGAATTCCGAGAAGTTGACCTCGGTGACTTCCGGATCGTCCGGCAGATCGTCCGGCAAATCCTGCTTGGCCTGATCGACCTTGTCGCGCACTTTCTGCAACGCGGTGTCGATATCAATGTCCGGTGTAAACTCGATGGAGATCATGGAAATCCCTTCCGCCGAATTACTCCGAATCTCCTCCAGGTCGGTCAGGGATTTCAGCTTGCGCTCGATGGGGATTGTGATCAGGCTTTCCATGTCCGAAGGCGCAACACCTTCGTAAGACGTAGTCACGAAAACATAAGGAATGGTGATATCGGGCGAAGACTCTCTCGGCAGAGAGAAATAACTGTCCAGCCCTGTCGCCACAATGATGACGAGAAGAACGTATACCGTGGTCCGGTGATTGACTGCAAAATCCGAAATCATGAGTTTCTCAGCTGACCGGCACGACCACATTGGGATCGGTCGGGGGAACAACCTCCACCTGCTGGCCGTCCGCCACATCCTGCTGACCGACCACAACAATATGCTCACCGGCCTCCAGTCCCTTCAGGGCGATGACCCGGTCTCCACGGATATATCCCAGCGTTACCTGCCTGGAATGCACAACCCCGTCTTTTTCGACAAACACAATGTATCCGTCCAATGTCTGAAGAATGCAGAACAGGGGAATCAGAATCGCCTTGTCGAATTTGGCCACGGTGATTTCGGCCCGTCCCACCATCCCCGGTCGGATGACAAGGTTGGGATTGTCAATCACGATGGTCGTGTCGAATGTATTCGTGCGCGGGTCGGCGGCGTATGAGACATGCTGGATTTTCCCTGGAAAAGTCTTTCCCAACGCGTCGATCGTGACCGAGGCCTGAGTCTGTTCCGCCACCGCTTTGACATCCCGTTCCGGTGTGCCGACAATCAATTTC
The DNA here is from genome assembly GCA_029568995.1 of Candidatus Omnitrophota bacterium. Lineage (GTDB taxonomy): Bacteria > Hinthialibacterota > Hinthialibacteria > Hinthialibacterales > JAKPRU01 > JAKPRU01. Next base: position 9,429 of record JAKPYU010000211.1, read on the forward strand.
ACCGTGTCAATCTTCACCAGGTGTGCCAGGGTCTGGCCTTCATTGGCAAACTCCCCACGGTCCACGTCGATCCGGTCGGCAAATCCGGAAACCGGTGCGACAACGACGCTCAACGACAACTGAGTCCGTGCGAGCTTCAAGGCGGCCTCGGCGCGAAGAAGTTCCGTGTTGGCCGCATCGTACTTGTCCTGGCTGACGACTTTACTCTCGATAAGGCGCTCGATTCGTTCGCGGTTCTTCTTCGCCAGTTCATACGCGGCCTCGGCGTCCTCCACCTGGGCCTGACGGGACCGCTGATCGATTCGGAAGAGCTCCTGCCCGGCTTTCACCGCCTGCCCCTCCTCGAACCCGACCCACTCCACTGTCCCGCCGATCCCCGCGCCCAGAAGAATATCGTCGATCGCCTTCACCGCTCCCGGAAGAATAACCGTTTCCTCGTGCGGCTGGGGAACCAGTTCGATCACCTGCACACGACGAAGGGGGGTGGCGTCTTGTTTCGATTCTGCCTGCGGATCCTTCGGATCGGAAGGCGCATGACCCCCCGCCAGAACCAGAAATGCCACCACTCCGCTGATCGACAGCACGATCAGCCATTTGACAGCGAAGCGCAAAAAGGATCCCAATCCCGTTGGCGTTCTCATCGAACACATACTCCATCCGCAAAAATAGACACAATCTGCTCGATCTCCTGTGCCGTGGGGGCGTCACCCAGGATGACAAGTCCCATCAGGTGAATATTGATCATCCCCAACAGAAGCAGCGCGGCATCTTCCAGGGAAACATCGCGCACTTCCCCGTCCCGGATTCCGTCCTGGATTACTCCTCTCAATATATCCATGTGGGGTTGCTCCAATTCCCACAAATTGACTCCCGGAGCGCCCTTCTGCGGAGCAAAAGCAACAACGTACAGCATCCGTGCAATGTCTTCCTCACGGACAAGATAATTAAAATGCTCCACCACGAGCATCCGCAGCCTTTTCCGAAACGGGCCGGATTTCGGGATCGCCTGGCTGAGATAACCGTTGCAGCGTGCGTAGCATTCCTCGGCCATGGCGACATACAACTGCTCTTTGGAACCGAAGTAATAGTACAGGACAGGCTTCGTAACCTTAGCAATTTCAGCAATTTCCCTCATGCTTGAGCCATGGAATCCATTCCGCGCAAAAAGGGAAATGGCGGCCTGGGCGATCCGCGCCCTGGTTTCGTGCCCGGTCTCATTGACTGCCTGCGCTGCCTGGCTCATCTCGATTCCTCAATGGTAAACTTACCTACCGGTAAGTATATCGCCTCGAACGCTGGAGTCAAAGAGGTCAGTCAGGTGAGGGTTGCTCAATAATTCCCTCCCCAGGCTTGGGGAGGGTCAGGGTGGGGTTGATAGGATAACGCGAGGCGAAATCCCTCCCCCGAAGATCGAGGGAGGTCAGGTGGGGGTTGATATCAATCTACGCTGCCTTCCATTCTGCCAGGACGATCAGCGGAATGATCGCGGCATAGAATTGCCATGAAAGAAACGATACGCCAAGCAGCGCCAGCACCGTACCGAGAGCCAGGTAAAGAGCGTAATTCTTGAGAAAAGCCATCTCGACCTCCTGAAACGTTCCCTATGCTTTCAAAGTGTTGTGACTTCCACCTGCAAGCGCGATAGTGTGTATGGTAATCAAGTCCGGTGCTACAACTCATCTCCCGTTGGGGGTGGGACGTCCGGCACACGCGGCAGGATTCGATCAAGGTTTCGCCGGTCGCCACGGGCATGGCGCGTTTCCATGTCATCCCCTGCCCACTTCTTGCGGATCTTGGCCGACTTCTCGCGCCAGTAAGCAAGTTCCTGATCTCGGCTCATACCCCGTGTTTCCTCAAAAATCCGTTGCGCTTGGGAATCCTGAAATTCCACACAGTCAAACGTCTTGAAAAGACGTGGAGCCATTAAGACTGATTTTTGCCGTAGATGGCTCCAAACAGACTCTACGTTCCGAATTTCCTTCGCACAAGGAATGGTCATTTGTGAAGACCGCAATTCTCCGTTTGGATCAACATGCAATTCGGAAACTTGATCCTGTCGCCCCGCATCCAATGGCTTTGCGCGACATTATGTCAGATGCTGCCATGTACCATGCGACAGTTCTGCCCCTGAAGGGATTAAGGATTGAAGGAAAGAACAATTACGATGCTGTCCGGGAGATAATTTTCCAGTCGTTGCGGGATGAGTCTCTTGGCGGGGAGCCTTACAACACCCTGAAAGGGCTTGCTTATGAGCTAGGGGAAGGCAGGGAACAGGCATCTCCGAGCTTCCAGTGCCCGTATTGCCTTCAAGACACGGAAGGATTGTCATTTGGATCTGACGAAGGGAAATGCATAAAATGTGGGGGACACTTATTCCTCTCGGATATGATTGGCTTCCACTTGGAGATGGATGAGAACTCCGCTCCAGAGTCGGTCTCAACGGAGTATATGACAGTCCATGAGGTCTTGCTTCTGTTTACGGGTATTCGCTACTTTTGGGAACGCAAGAAATATAACGTGTTGAAAAATGCTCTATTTCTTAAGGATGGCCCTTTGACGCTCAGGGGCCAATATTCAAAACTTGTTATCCCGATTCGGAATTTCTTTCAGTTTGCGAAGAAACAAGAAGTCACAATTCACGTGGCTGGCCAAGAGAAAACAGGCGCATTTGTGAATCACCTTGAATTTATTGCTCGCGATGCACCCGATAAAAGTTATATTGTTCCAGATAATGATTATATACGACAGGAAATCCAGCATAGACCGCAAGAAGGGAAAAACCGTCTCGCGGCGCCTGTCTGACCGCAACGAAGCGGCCCACTATCGTCACCAAATCCAAGGTTTTCGACGGTTTCAGGAGTTGATTTCCCGACTCCTGGAGATCGGGGAGCAGATCAGCGAACTCCTGTTGGCTCAGGAAGAAGTAAAAAAA
>JAKPYU010000229.1 GCA_029568995.1 Candidatus Omnitrophota bacterium
GGGTGATAGAGGGTGTCTGGGTCGGGCTGGGCGTGGGCGTCGCCGTGCGCGTGGGGGTGTTGGAAGCCCCCTGTGTTGGTGTGACCAGGCTCGGAGGCGTGCTCGTCGGAGTCGGGGTGAACGTCGGAACCGGGGTCGGGCTGGGCTTGGTCGGGGTTGGAGTCACTCGAAGACCGCCGCCGTATTGATACACCTTGATTCCGTCTTTCCCCATTCCGGCATACACATATCCGTCCCGCGCAACCACATCGACCATATCGCCTTCAAAACGATCACTCGCCGATTCCGAGGCACTGCTGGGGAACAGCGCGTTCAGAACGCTCAGTCCGCCATTGTCGCCAGGACCTCCCGCGGGATCGTAATTCGGTGCGCTGAGAAGGGTGGCGTAGACGTACCGGTTCCAGATATCGATTCCCCAGACAACAACCTGGTCGAAACGATTGACACTCGGATAGGTTTTGTGACTGGAAAGGGTCAACTTATCGGGATTGGAAATGTCATAGATTCCCACACCGTCCCACTCTTCCGCCACGGCGAGTACATCACCCTCCGCCGCCAAGTCCACACCGTACCCGTCAAAGGTCACTTCATCCAACGACACGGGATTGGCCGGGTCCGCAATATTGTATACGGTCAGTTTGAATTCCGCGCCGACATACATCCGGTCGCCCTGGATGAACACGTCATAAGCGGGGGCACCCACGTCCTCGATGGTTCCGACCCAGGTCGGTCCGGCAGCCGCGTTCGGATCGACAATCCAGACTCCTTCGCGGGACGTGGCAATTCCAACCCACTTGTCTGTCGCGTGGACTCCCTGGGCGGCCTCGCCCACATGAAGCCGTTTCAGTACCACCGGGCTGGCGGGATTGCTGATATCAATAATCCAGAAATTGAGCGGATCGGGATTCGACTGGGTCCCCTCGCCCTGCATCACGATGTAGAGACGGTTCCCCACTACGCTGAGATCGTACGTCCGAACTACCGGGATCTGGCTGACCAGGGCAGGCTGAGCGGGGTTGGCGAGACTGAAAATCGAGAGTTGGGTTTCGCCCCCCGCGTAGAGATACCCGTTGGTGACGTCCACCGCCTCGGCACCCTCGGTGAGCTCGAAAACAGGACTGATCGCCCAGGAAGAGATCGACAGTGACGCAATCAGCAGGAATAAAATGGAAACTCGAAGACACATGATCGTCCTACCTCGGATGAATGATGGAAATCCAATCGAATCCTGAGGATAGGATACACCAGGCACGGCAAAAGGACAAACGGAGTTCTCAGGCCGATTGGTCGGGCATCTCGCAAGGTGAGGGAACTCCACCGCCTCGCATCTTCTTCCAAATCCCAACCAGTCCCCGTGCATACAAGAATAGCGCGATCCCCAGAACCGCCTCCAAGAACGGACCGGCGAAAATCCTTGCGTACAATCCGTGCAACGATAAAAACGAACAATAAACCATCTCAAACACAAAACGGGGAAATCCTTCAACACAGAGATACAATCCAACCACGGAAAAGGCTACGGCCAGTATTTCATCGTTTGTCGATACGGTTTTCTCTAAGTCTGGCTTTTCTCCCCGGGCCATGTATGCGCCAAGAACATCCGCCCACGCCCACAAGAAATGGCCCACTCCGACCGGCGGCAGAATACCGAAAATCGAGAAGAGAAACAGCCTGAATCCGCCATGCCCCTTACTTAACAATCCGATGAGCGGCATCTGGAAGGCTGAAAGAATCGCAAGAATCCCAAGAACCTTGCAGGCTAAGGCAGCGATTTCCTTATTGTTCATGTTCCGGACTTCTCCTGGTTCGACTGAGACCGAGTATCGATCCGATCCTCATCCATGGATTGCAGCAACAAGAACCACCCTTTCCCACGCGCAAAAGAAGAAGGGCTATTCAGGCCGATCTATCGGGCAACTTGCAGGGCGAGGGGACTCCCCCGCCCCGGATTCTCTTCCAGATCTCAACCAGGCCCCGTCCACCGAAAAACAGTGCGATTGCCAGAACCAGCTGAAGAAACGAGCCGGAGAACAGCCTCGCATAAAATCCGGACGAGGGCCAACCCTGTGTCGCATAATGAACGATCTCGGATAGAAAACGGGGAAATCCCTGAACAAAGAAAAACAAGCCAACTACGGAAAAGGCCATGGCCTGTATATCATCGCCTATCAATATGGGCTTCTCTGAGCCAGTCTCTTCCCCCCGGACCATCTGCGCCGCAAGAACCTCCGCGCGAGCCCATAAGAACACGCCTGCTCCAAGCGGCAGCGTAATAGTGAGAATCGAAATAATCGGCAGCCAGATTCCCCCATCCGACTTGTTTAGTATGTTCATTAACCCAAAAACCGGCAGTTGAAAGGCTGCGATGATTGCAGATACCCCAAGCACCTTGCAGGCCAGTACGGCTATTTCCCTCTTGTTCATGTCCCGGACTCCTCTCGATTTGGCAAGATGAATATCACAATCGTTACAGCCCGATTGTATTCCACTTTTCTACCGGACGCAACAAGAAAAACGCATTCCAGTCCTTCTGCCTTCATCGCGAGTTCCGGCTCCTGAGTCTGAGAAGGACCGCCCCCCACTGGATTCTCTACGGAGTTCTCAGGCCGATTTGTCGGGCGATTCACAAGGCGAGGGAACTCCGCCGCCCCGCATCGTCCTCCAAATCCCAACCAATCCCTTTGCACCGAAAAACAGCACGATGCCCAAAACCACCTGTAATGATGGTCCGCCGAGCAGCCACCTTGGACGGAACTCGGCCGGGAGTGGATAAAATGAGCCAAGATAAACGACTTCATAGAGAAAACGCGGAAGGGCCTGAACAAACAAGAAAAGCCCAATAACCGAAAAGGCAATGGCTTGTATTTCATCGCCGGTCAACACGGATTTCGTCGGGCTGGTCTCATCAGATCGAACCATTTCCGCAGCAAGACGATCTGCGCACATCCACAGAAAAAGTCCCACTCCGAACAGCAGCAACAAATGAAGAATCGGGATGAGCGGCACCCACGCCGATTCCGGATGCTGACTGAGATCGGTCTGCAATACACTCAGCAATCCATTCACGGGCGAATGCAACGCAGAAACCACCGTCATAATCCCAAGCACCTTGCAGGCCAATACCGCTATTTCCCTCTTGTTCATCTCTCGAACTCCTCTCGATTGGATACT
>JAKPYU010000230.1 GCA_029568995.1 Candidatus Omnitrophota bacterium
GGAGATCGAGATGCTGGAAGTCAGTGAAAGGGCAGTGGAACTTTGTCGGGAGCAGCCGGGTGTCCAGCGTTTGGAGGCCCTGGGCACGGTGATCCGCCTGGAATATGTCGGCGACATTCGTGGCATACCAAAAATCCACAAGGTACTTCTCGATGAGGGAATCCCGGTCCTCTATTTCCGCGAGGTTCCCGCGAATCTGGAAGAGGTATTCATGAAGGTCACCAAAGGCGAGGTGGCTTGAGAGAGAAACAGAAGGATCGCGCGCAATTCCCTCACCCCAACCCTCTCCCGGAGGGAGAGGGAGAAGACTACCGCGGAAAGAGTGTATGTTCCGTCATTCCGGCGCAAGCCGGAATCCAGAAATCTTGACAATGTGGCCATGGACAGAGAACCACGCCCTCCGCCCTCTCACTCCATCTCAAACTGCGGCAGCCATTCTTTCTGTGCCTCCAGCATTTCGTCCACCATCTTCCGAACCTCGTGAGGCGCGCAAACCGCCGCCGTCAGCGGGTCCGCGAGAACGGCGCTGAAAGCCATGTCGCGGTCTCCCAGGATGCCCGCTTCTACGGCCATTTCCTGTACCCGAACATTGGATTCGCACAGCGCGGCGCAGTGGGGCGGCAGGTCCCCCACATAGCACGGATGAATACCCAGCGAATCCACAAAACACGGAACCTCCGCGCAACACCCATCGCGGAGATTCGTGATCAGGCCCGTGTTCTCCACGTTCCCGTTAAATCGAAAATACTCGTTCGTTTCAAGAGCATGGATAATGCTGGATGCGTATTCCCCGCTGTGTCTCCCGAATGGAATGTCCTTTTGTCCCGCAATCTGCTGACGGATCTCCTCGTAGTGCTTGTCCCGTTGTTCGCAGCACATCCGGTAGTAAAACAGGCTTTCTCCGCCGAAATCGGGATTATTGAACAGGTCTCGGAGATCCTTGCGTTTCCGGTAATACGGGATGTACTCCGAGAGATGCCCGCTGCTTTCGGTCATGAAATACCCATAAGATTTCAGCATATCCAGGCGGTACTTCTCTTCGGCTTCGGGAACACCGAGCGGGGTTCGGTTCTGCCACAGAAGCGGGTAGGCGTCCTCACCTTTCCATCGAAAGTCCAGGAACCAGGCCATGTGGTTGATACCGGCGGTCCAGTAGGTGCATTCTTCGGGCTTGGCCCCGATCATCCGGGCCATTTCCCCGGCGGTTCCCGGTACGCCGTGGCACAACCCGACCATGTCGATGTCGGTGGCGGTGAACATCGCCCAGCAGTTGATCGCCATCGGGTTGCTGTAGTTCAACAGCAGCGCGTCCGGGCAGAGTTCCTCCATGTCGCTGCAGATGTCAATCATCACGGGAATGCTGCGCAGTCCCCGGAACACCCCGCCGGGGCCGAGCGTATCGCCCACACATTGATCGACCCCGTATTTCAGCGGAATCTCCAGGTCCAGCTTGTAGGCATCCAGACCGCCGACCTGGATCATCACAATCACGTAGTCCGCGTCCTCCAGGCATTCTTCCCGGTCCGTCGTGGATTCGATGACGGTGGAGAGGTTGTTGTCCGCAACGATCTTCTCCGCCAACTGCGTAATCAGGTCCAGGCGGTCCGGGTCGATGTCCATCAGGGAAATCGTGCAATCCCGCAGTGCCGGGAATGAGAGAATATCCAGAATCAGGTTCCGGGCGAAAACAACACTTCCAGCGCCGATCATGGCAATTTTCATGGTGAGTTCCTCCGTTCGGGTGACGAATCCTCAAGATCATAGGGGAGAAACGCGATTGATGCAACACGCCTCACCGCCGCACCGGCGACACCAGAATCAGGCACTCCGAATCGTTTGTATACGCCGCGCCATCGAAATCCCCGTACAATCTCTCCGGTGTGAGTCCGGATGATATAAACATACGCATCAGTTCCTCCAGCGAATACAGCCGCACCGATTCGCTGTATCGCCGGATCTCTCCATTGCGGGTAATGAATATCTCCTTGAATACTCGTCGGCCGTTTTCTACCAAGCGGCGGATTTCGCGAATAGAAGTCTCTCCGACATTCCGGATGGTCTCCGGTTCCAAATTCCGAATGACTTTCTCGCGGTTCAGGTAGTCAAACAGGAAGCCGCCACCGGGTCGCAACACCCGCGAAATTTCAAAAATGACCCGCTCGTTTTCGCAATCTGTCGGGAAGTACCCGAAAGAGGTGAAGAACATCAGGACCGCATCGAAACAATTCATCAACGGAAGACTCCGCATATCCCCCCGCACCAGAAGAACTTTCTGTCTCAGGCGGCTCCGTGCGGCGTCCAGCATGGTTTCTGAATAATCCAATCCGACGACGCGCTGAATACCTTCACCCACCAGCCATGATGTGTGCCGTCCGGTTCCACAGCACAGGTCCAGAACGAGATCCTGTGATTTCAGCCCCATCCACTCAATCGCCGCGCGGGATTCCCTCTCTGCGCTTTGCACATTCCGATGCGGGT
>JAKPYU010000231.1 GCA_029568995.1 Candidatus Omnitrophota bacterium
GGAGATCGAGATGCTGGAAGTCAGTGAAAGGGCAGTGGAACTTTGTCGGGAGCAGCCGGGTGTCCAGCGTTTGGAGGCCCTGGGCACGGTGATCCGCCTGGAATATGTCGGCGACATTCGTGGCATACCAAAAATCCACAAAGTACTTCTCGATGAGGGAATCCCGGTCCTCTATTTCCGCGAGGTCCCCGCAAACCTGGAAGAGGTATTCATGAAAGTCACCAAGGGCGAGGTGGCGTAAAGGGAAAAACGCTGGCGTCCTGTAACTGCATTACCTTCACAGAGTCACGTCATTGCGTCCCCCTCCCGTTATCGCGAGCATCGCCTCCGGCGGTTCCGGTGATTGGATGAAGAAAGCGTGGCATATCACGGCATGGGCGAAGGACTGTAAGACTCGCACAGATTCCTCCCCCGAAGATCGGGGGAGGTCAGGTGGGGGTTGACCGGATAGCACAAGACTCCTCGGTGTGACGGTTGCAGGCGAGCTTTCTTAGGAGGAGCGGCCCGGAGTCTGCGGAGGGCCGCGACGTGGCGATCTCAGTCTTGCGCGTTCGAATAGCCAGATTGCCACGCTTCGCTCGCAATGATGGCTGTGAGCGAGATTCTTCCGAGTGAATCAGTGAGAGGGGACAAGGAGACTCCATGGCAAGCCAAAATGACACAAGCCTTGTCATTCCGAACGAATGTGAGGAATCTCAACGATGATAGGACTGCCCGTCTCAAGGAGCGCCACTCGAATGCGCATGTCGTCTGTTCTCACCATCAACCTGCATCGGTACCAGCGAAACCTGGAGATCCTGGGATCGTTGCTCAGCCCGGGTTCGCGGATCTGCGCCGTCGTGAAAGCCAATGCGTACGGGCATGGCCTGGTTCCCATCGCGCAGACCGCTGTCAACGCGGATGTCGCCGCGCTGGGGATTGTGGACGACGATGAAATCCGGGACTTGCGGGATGCGGGAATCACGCTGCCCATTCTTCGTCTGCGCCCGGCGACCATCGAGGAAATCCGCGAGACAGCACAATACGATGTGGAGGAGTTGATCGGCGACCCGGTCGCTCTCGATCAGTGCTCCCGGCTGGCTCAGGACCTGAATCGAACCATCCCCGTGCACCTCAAGGTGGATGTCGGGATCGGCAGGATGGGCGCAGATCCGTCGGAAATAAAATCCCTGCTCGCCCGTGCTCTGAACTCTACCGGCATTCGAGTAAGAGGGGTGATGGCCCATTTCCCCTGTGCCGATCACCCCGATTCGGACATCACCGTCCGGCAAATAGACGCTTTCGATACCACTCTGAAATCACTCTCGGATCTGCCGAAAGATGCTGTTGTGCATATCGGAAACAGCGCCGCGCTGCTTCGGTTCCCGCAAGCGCATTACTCCATGGTTCGCTTGGGGATTGCCTCTTATGGTCTTCGGCCTTCCGAGGCGGTTCCGTTGCCGGAGGGCGTTCTGCCTGTGATGCGCTGGACAACCCGGATTGTTCTTATTCGCAAAATGAAGAAGGGAACCACCATCGGTTATGGCATGACCCACCGCCTGGAAAGGGACAGCCTTATCGCGACCTTGCCTGTGGGGTACGCGGATGGCTATTTCAGGAGTCTCTCCAACCGTGCGCACGTCGCCATCCGTGGGCAGCGCTGTCCGCTGCTCGGACGGGTGTCGATGGACCTGATCTGCGTGGATGTCACCGACATTCCCGGCGTCGCAGTCGGCGAAGAAGTGGAACTGCTGGGGGACACGATCTCCGCCGATGAACTCGCAAGTCTTATCGGAACAATCAATTATGAGATTGTTACCCTTGTCGGGAATGTCCGAAAAATCGACCGCATGTTTGTTTCCTGAATGCCGTGATCCGATTGATCCCGATGGCGAGACCCTGCGAAAGCTCAATTCTGAGCTCCCTTGTTCATATTCCAACACTGATGTTGCCTTTCTGTCAGCCCAAAAATCGCGAGATCCGGATTGAGTCCTCAGAGAGCCGAATTCTGGCCCAAAGATCCGCGAAAACGTTGACATACGTGCTGGCATGGTTCTTGTGAATGTTGCAGAGGGCAAGAAATTGGAAATGAGTAGGGGCAGGCCCCCGTGCCTGCACGAATCCGGAGGCAAGAATGAAAAAAATTGAAGCCATCATCCGTCCCCACAAACTCGACGAGGTCCGGGATGCCCTGGAACAGGTCGGTTTGCACGGCATGACCGTGACCGAGGTTCGCGGATTCGGCAGACAGAGGGGCCATACCGAACTCTACCGGGGCCGCGAATACAGCATTCAATTTCAAACCAAGATGAAGATTGAAATCATGGTTCCCGATGACCTGCTGGAACGTGTGGTCGAGGCCATCCGCGCCGCCAGTCAGACGGGACAGGTGGGAGACGGGAAAATCTTTGTTTATTCCATTGAGGATGCCATGCGGATCCGCACCGGGGAACGGGGGGAATCGGCCCTCTGATCTCAGGTGCTCACAGCGGCTCCCAGTCCTCCGGGACGGAACCGCTTCTCGATCCGCTGCAACACATAACCGTAATACATAACAGGAGAACGACATGAATCCAAAACAAATTCTCTCAATGATCAAAGACCAGGACGCGAAAATCATCGACTTCAAGTTCCAGGATTTTCCCGGAACCTGGCAGCATTTTTCGGTTCCCGCACGGGTACTGACTGAGGAGTCCTTTGAAGACGGATTCGGGTTCGACGGATCGAGCATCCGGGGCTGGCAGGCGATCAATGAAAGCGACATGCTCATATTGCCCGACCCGACAACGGCGTTTATCGACCCGTTCTGCGAGGTCCCGACACTTTCGCTGACCTGCACAATCCTGGACCCGATTACCAAGCAGCCCTATACCCGTGACCCGCGCACGGTCGCGCTCAAATGCGAACAGTACCTCAAGTCCACCGGCATTGCGGACACCGCGTTTTTTGGGCCGGAAGCCGAGTTCTTTATTTTCGACCACGCCCGGTTCGCGTATGGTCCCAACTACAGCATTCATCAGATCGACTCCGAGGAAGGAATCTGGAATTCCGGCAGTGAGGAATTTCCCAACTTGGGCCATCGTCCACGATTCAAAGAAGGCTATTTCCCGGTACCGCCCACGGATGTGTTCCAGGATCTCCGGACCGAGATGGTCCTGACGCTGGAGTCCCTTGGTGTGGAGGCGGAAGCCCATCATCACGAGGTCGCCACGGCGGGCCAGTCGGAAATCGACATGCGCTTTGACAGCCTTCTTCGCATGGCCGACAAGCTCATGATCTACAAGTATGTGGTCAAGAATGTCGCCAAGCGCCATGGCAAGACCGTTACGTTCATGCCGAAACCTCTCTTTGAGGATAACGGGTCCGGGATGCACTGCCATTCCAGTCTCTGGAAAAACGGCAAGCCGCTTTTCGCGGGTGACGGATATGCAGGGTTGTCTCAGATGGCGCTGTATTACATCGGCGGTATTCTGAAACACGCGGCGGCGGTGATTGCATTCGCCGCGCCGACTACCAACTCCTACAAGCGGCTCGTGCCCGGCTACGAGGCCCCGGTGAACCTGGCCTATTCTCAGCGGAACCGAAGCGCCGCCGTGCGGATTCCCATGTATTCCCCAAGCCCGAAAGCGAAGCGTGTGGAGTTCCGGCCCCCGGACCCATCCTGCAACCCGTACCTGGCTTTCCCGGCGATTCTGCTCGCAGGTTTGGATGGTATCCAAAACAAAATCGACCCGGGCGATCCGCTGGACAAAGATATCTACGACTTGCCGCCGGAGGAACTCGCCCATGTCCCGCAGGTTCCCGGTTCTCTCACACAGGCGCTTGATGCCCTGGAAAAGGACCATGAATTTCTGCTTAAGGGCGACGTGTTCACACCGGATGTGATTGAGACCTGGATCAAGTACAAACGAAGCAAAGAAGTCGATCCCGTTCGGTTGCGCCCGCATCCGTACGAGTTCTACCTGTACTACGATTGCTGATCCTCAGTTGATTGCGGATTGGGGGTTGCGGATTGGGGATTGCGGATTGCGAATTGCGGGGTCGTAGGGGCGCACGGCCGTGCGCCCCTACGATTATATCGGAAACAAAAACATCCCCCCAAAGCTGCCGAACACAAATCGGTAACAGAGAATAAATCCAGTGAACATGGAACAGGCGACAGCCAGCGGTGAGCGGACGCTGCAAAGCCATACGGTCGCAGCCATCAGACTTCCCACCCATCCGATATCGGCCCAGTAATGCCATTCAGGATACGGCGGATGCTGCCTGTGCCCGCCCATGCAAACATGGTTCCGGTAACACAATACGGAACCCAAAAACCCGTTCGCAAACAGAAGAGCGGCGACAAACGACTGCAGAGAGGACGGTGAGTCAAGCCGAATCCCGCTCCAGTCCATTTTCCAGTAAAGGACAATGAGAAGCGCCGGTGCGGGAATCAGGCAGAGCCAGCGTGGAATATCCCAGGGGGAAATCAGGAGAAAGACGATGTGCAGAACCGGCGTCAGTAATCCGACTGCAAATCCAAGCAACGTCGCCTTCAGGATCGAATAGGGACCGGCGAACAAAGGCCGCGCCCTGCAAAGCAATCCCCGAATGCCCGCAAAATAAGCCATCTGTCCCGATCAAACCTCCTCATCATTCAATATCCCCAACCACTCTTGTCTATTTCATCCACCACTGAATCAGCAGGAATACACCAAAAGCGAGGAAAAACAGGTCCCTTTTTCTGAATCTCGGATAACCTTCTATTCTGTGGTATTTCCTGGATGACATGTCATAAAGCCCCCCCAGGATACAGACCACCATATATGCGGAGAGACAAAACAGCGTGGCTTCATACCTCTCTGTGACCAGATCCGGCCGAATCAACGCCATGACTCCCATTGCCGCGAGGCCGTAGATCAGCCTCAGGAAAAAGCCATTCAGGAAATACTCCATCGGCCTTTTTTCTTCCTGGATTGTTTCGGGTTCCGGCATGATATTGCCCTCCTTCGGACTGTGTCTCTATCCGCTATTGAACATATTCTAATCCCGACTGTCTTTTCATGCTACCCGCTGACAAGTGAATTTATCCCCTGTCGACGCTTTTGGCTTTCTTCAATTTGCCGGTTTCAAATTCCTCAATAAACTTTTCCGGGTCTTTCAGCTCATGCTCGACGCGAATGGTTCCATTAAGCAAATAGAGAAGGGCAATCGGAATCCCGATCGTTGTGATGCAAAGCAGCCAGAACCAGAACGTGCTTCCCATGAATTGATATCGAATGATCTTGGGCATGACAGCAACCTCCTGTTTCTATTGTTCGTCGTCTCTGCGTGTGAGGGCGAAATAGATCACATAGAGCCACGAAAGAATCCCGTGGACTATGGCAAGCAATATGGATTTGTTCCGATGCCATGACAGGACGACGGCGATAGCAGCGCCCAGACTTATCCCGGTGTTGGTTACGGTATGGGTGATGACGGGATCGCTCATGTTGACCTCCAACGTGGTTTCTATCCATATCTACTCCCGAACAATACCGGATATTCATCCTTTCCGCAATTACCGCAATTCCAACTTGACATCCTGCCGAAACTCATATAGACTCCAATCAGAGTGTCATAGGAGTCTTATCGGAACCTGACTGGAGCACAAGCCGATGCCGGTGGACAAAGTCACCATCAAAATCCCCCGTCCGTTGTATGAGAAAATCCACAAAGTCATTGAAGGCGCTGGATTTAACTCACCGACGGATTTCATTGTGTATGTCCTTCGGGATCTCGTCGGCACACGCGAAATCGGGCATTCGGAAGACCCATTCAGCGAAAAGGAGATAGATGCGATCCGCCGGAGACTGAAAAGCTTGGGATATCTCTGAATATGGCGCAGAAAGATCACTCATCCCCGGAAGGTCCTTCTTCTCCCTCTCCCTCCGGGAGAGGGTTGGGGTGAGGGAAATCCGCAGAATCCCCCGGATCGCACAACATGCCAACCCATGCCGAAACTTGTCGTCCTCGGTCTCGATTGCGCGCCGCCGGAGTTGGTTTTCGACGCCTGGAAATCGGACCTTCCGAATCTCCGGAGCCTGATGGAGCAGGGAATCCATGCCCCCCTGGTCTCCACTATCCCCCCGATCACCGTTCCAGCCTGGACCGCAATGATGACCTCCCAGGACCCCGGTATGCTGGGCTTCTACGGATTTCGCAACCGCCAGGACTACACCTACGACAACCTGTACTTCGCCAACGCCAACTATGTGAAAGCGAAAACGGTCTGGAATCACCTTTCACGCAATCGTCTCCGATCCCTTATTCTCGGCGTGCCACAGACCTACCCGCCGAAGCCGCTGAACGGTGTGCTGGTCGCCAGCTTCCTCGCGCCGGATAAATCGGTCCAATACACTTGGCCGGATGAAATCAAGCTGGAACTGGACCGCATCGCCGATGGGGATTACATCATTGATGTCAAAGACTTCCGAACCGACAACAAAGATGCGCTGCTGAAAGCGATTTATGTTATGACCGAGCGTCGGTTCAAGGTGTTCCGTCACCTGATCCGTCATGACCATTTCGATTTTGCCATGATGGTCGAAATGGGGCCGGACCGCATCCACCACGGTTTCTGGCGGTTTCATGATAAGGGCCATCGTCTCTATGAACCCGATAATCCCTACGAACATGCGATCCATGATTACTATGTCGAACTGGACCGCGAGATCGGCCGCACCCTGGAGATACTCGACGATGACACCTGTGTGATGGTGGTTTCCGATCATGGCGCGAAAGGCATGGTCGGCGCAATCTGCGTCAATGAATGGCTTCAGCGGGAAGGGTATTTGACTCTCAAACAGCAGCCCGCAAAGCAGACCCGCCTGGAAATGGACATGATCGACTGGTCCAAAACGAAAGTCTGGGGAGAGGGCGGGTATTACTCACGGATTTTCTTTAATGTCGCCGGACGGGAGCCGCAGGGCCAGATTCCGGCGGAACAGTACGAGTCCTTCCGCGACGAGGTGAAAGCCAAACTCGAGGCCATTGCGGACGAGAACGGAACGAATATCGGCACTCGCGTTTTCAGGCCGGAGGAGACCTATCGGGAATGCAACGGTATTCCGCCGGACCTGGTTGTCTATTTCGGCGATTTGAACTGGCGTTCGGCAGGATCGGTGGGAGTCGGCTCGATTTATCTGTATGAAAACGACACCGGCCCGGATGATGCCAACCACGCCCAGAATGGGATTTTTATTATGAAGCCACCGAAAAAGTGCTCGGTCCGCAAGGCGGAGACGTATTCAATCTACGATATTGCGCCTACGATCCTGACCGTGTTCGGGATTCCACCCACGCAGGAAATGATCGGCAATTCGATACTCACATCCAAGGAGATGGAA
Source organism: Candidatus Omnitrophota bacterium (assembly GCA_029568995.1). Classification (GTDB taxonomy): domain Bacteria; phylum Hinthialibacterota; class Hinthialibacteria; order Hinthialibacterales; family JAKPRU01; genus JAKPRU01. The sequence goes on from JAKPYU010000231.1 coordinate 7,350, forward strand.
TGATGACACAAGGATTTACGCTGTGGTTCACGGGCCTGTCGGGTTCCGGCAAGACGACATTGTCCAGGGAGATGGAAGGTGTCCTGCTGGAGCGGGGAATGAAAGTGGAACTCCTCGATGGCGATGTGGTTCGCACAAACCTGAGCAAGGGCCTGGGATTCTCGAAAGAGGACCGGGATACCAACATTCTTCGCATTGGTTTTGTCTGCAACCTGCTGACCCGGAATGGCGTGGTCGCGATTGCGGCGGCGATCTCTCCCTATGAGGAAATCCGTCAGAAGAATCGTCAACTGATCGGGCGGTATGTGGAGGTGTACTGCAAATGCTCGCTCGATGTGCTCGAAGAGCGGGATGTGAAAGGTCTGTACAAGAAAGCCCGCCTCGGCGAGGTCAAGAATTTCACGGGTGTCTCCGATCCGTACGAGGAACCCTCGAATCCGGAAATCATCGTCGAGACAGGCAAAGAAACCGTGGAACAAAGCGTTGCCAGGATTCTCCGCACTCTCGAACTGATGGGACATATTCCGGTGTCCGGTAACGGGGCCGAGTATTCCCCGGAAGAGGAAGAGGAAATCAAAAAACGCCTGAAAGCACTGGGCTATATCTGAGAATGTACTTTGTCTGGACGCTGATATGCGGTCAGTGTAGCTTGAGACGGAATTCACGGGCATAAGGGAGGTCGGATGCTGGGATTCCTCAGGAAACCGAAAAAACGACTTTGCGTGATCGGGCTGGACGGCGTTCCGTACAGTCTTTTACGTGTATTGACCGAGGATGGAACCATGCCCGCCATGGCGGAACTGTGCGCCCACGGGCATCTTCGATCCATGAAAGTTACCCTCCCGGAAATCTCCGCGGTCAGCTGGACCAGCTTCATGACCGGCACCGGACCGGGCACACACGGAATTTTCGGATTCATTGACCTCAAGCCCGGCTCCAAAGAGACTCGGTTCCCCTCATTTCGCGATGTGCAGGTCCCGACCCTGTGGGATCGGCTGGGGCAGAAGTCCAAAAAATCCGTCGTCATTAACCAGCCTTCAACCTATCCCGCGCGGCCCATCCAGGGTGTCCTTGTTTCGGGTTTTGTGGCCCTGGACCTGCGCAAAGCGGTGTTTCCCGCGCGCCTTCTTCCCGATCTGAAACGGATGAACTATGAGACAGATATCGACACCCAGCGGGCACGGGCGGACCAGGATTATCTGGTACAGTCCCTTCATTCCACCCTTGAGGGACGGCGTGCCCTTGTGGACCTTATATGGGATAAGGAGGAGTGGGATTATTTTCAGGTTGTGATTACAGGCACGGACCGCGTCCAGCACTACTTGTGGAATGCAATTGCCGACACGGCCCACCCGTTTCACCAGGCAGTGCGGCAATATTACCGCGCTGTGGATCGTTTTATTGCAGAGATTGTGGAACGATATTGGAAGAAGGCGGGCAAGGAGAAGGGGCTGACAAGCCTGTTTCTTCTTTCCGATCATGGCTTTACAGGAATCACGCGCGAATTCAACCTGAACGCCTGGCTTCGCCAGGAGGGGTATCAGCGGCTGGAACAGGCGACGGAACCGAGGTTGCAGGATCTTTCACCGGACTCAAGGGCGTTTGCCCTGGACCCCAACCGGATTTATTTCAACCGGAAAGACCGATTCCAGGACGCCTGCGTAGAGACAGAGGAGATCGGGACGATCACCCAGGAGATATCGGAAAAATTGCTTGCGCTGCTTTGTAAGGGCGAGCCGGTGGTTCGCGAAGTCTTTCGATGTGCGGACATTTATTCGGGTCCCTGCGTCGCCCATGGGCCGGACCTGATTGTTCTGACCCATTCCGGCTATGATGCAAAAGGCAATCTGTTGAAGAACGACGTTTTTACGGAGACCGACTTGCAGGGAATGCACACATGGGATGATGCGTTTTTCTGGTCCGCCGAACCGGTTGATGGCGACTTGACGATTACCGACTTGGCGGCCCGATTCGAGCGATTTCTGTCGTAGGGGCGCACGGCTGTGCGCCCTTGGACCTGTGCGCCCTTGGACCTGTGCGCCCTTGGACCTGTGCGCCCTTGGACCTGTGCGCCTTTGGAGTGCGGGAGCGCAGCTCCCGCCTTTGCCGGATTCCAGTCTTCTCCCTCTCCCTCCGGGAGAGGGTTGGGGTGAGGGGAGCACGGACTTGGGGTGAGAGAATGCAGCAGTACCGAATGGATTGATTAACCGATGATATTTATCAGATTCATAGCCTTCTTCCTGCTTTTCGGCATCCTCTTCCCCACCGCCGCCTTCGCCTATATCGGTCCCGGAGCCGGATTCGCATTTGTTTCATCTTTCTTCATTCTCTTCGTTACTTTTTTTCTAGCGTTCCTGACGTTACTCACCTGGCCGATCCGCTGGATTTTTCGTCTTTTCCGGGGGCGAAAGGCGCTCGCAAAAAGTCGTGTTCGACGGGTAGTCATTGTGGGCTTTGACGGCCAGGACCCCGACTTGACCGAGAAATGGATGCAGGAAGGAATCCTTCCCAACTATGCAAAATTACGCGATCAGGGAACTTTTACACGCCTTCAAACTACATTTCCCGCCGTATCCCCGGTTGCCTGGTCGTCATTCCAAACAGGCTGCAATCCCGGCAAACACCGGATATTCGACTTCCTGGAGCCGAATCGAAAATCATACTTACCGGAACTCTCCTCCGCGCAGATCGGTACATCCACACGCGGAATCTCTATCGGAAAATACAGGATTCCACTCGGCAAGCCGTTTATGCAGCTCCGACGCAAAAGTCAGCCATTCTGGAAAGTACTCGGCGACCATGGCGTATTCAGCACCATCCTGCGTGTTCCGATTTCTTTCCCGCCCGAGAAATTCCGTGGAGTGTCTTTATCCGCGATGTGCGTGCCGGATCTGAAAGGAAGCCAGGGAACCTTTTCCTATTACAGTAGCGATCCCGATGAACGCGGGAAATACACGGGTGGAATGCAGATTCCGGTTGAGCTATCGAATGGCATTGTCAGAAGTTACCTTTCAGGCCCGGTGAATTCACTCAAGAAAAACGGCGGCGAGATTTGCGTCCCCTTTGAGGTGCGACTGAACGGTAACGGGACGGCGGAAATAACTCTCGCCAGAAAGAAATATCCGCTGATAGTAAACGAATATACTCCCTGGATTTCCGTGGAATTCCCAGCCGGATTGGGAATGAAAGCACGCGGGATCTGCCGGTTTCACCTGCTGGAAACATCCCCCCATTTCCGATTGTATGTGACCCCCATCCACATCGACCCGGACAAACCGTCCCTGCCGATTTCACATCCCTTTACTTATGCAATCTACCTTGCAAAAACCCTGGGGCCTTACGCCACGCTGGGTTTGGCCGAGGATACCTGGGGACTGAATGGACGAGTACTCCATGAAGATGCTTTTCTGAATCAGGTGTACCTGATTCACAAGGAGCGCGAAAGAATGCTCTTCGATGCGCTGGAGAAGACCCGCCGTGGTGTTGTAGCCTGTGTGTTTGATGCCACCGACCGAATCCAGCACATGTTCTGGCGATACCTTGACCCGGATCATCCGGCGAACCGTGGAAAGGATATTGAGAAATATCGCGATACCATCAAAGAATTGTATCAAAGGATGGATGATTTGTTGGGCAGAATTCTTTCAAAGATTGACGAGGACACGGTCCTGATGATTCTGTCCGACCACGGATTCAAAGAATTCAAGCGAGGAATTAACCTGAATACATGGCTTTATCAGAACGGCTACCTGGCCGTGAAATCTCAGCCTGCCGGTGCAGAATGGTTTCAGGATGTGGATTGGGAAAGAACCAGGGCGTATGCAGTGGGGCTTGGCGGCATTTATTTGAATCGAAAGGGCCGTGAGGCGAAAGGGATCGTCGAGAAGGCAGATGCGGGGCGGCTGAAACGGGAGATTTCTGAGAAATTAAAAGAATTGCACGATGATATAGAGAATAGCCGGGCTGTCCGGGACGTCTATTTGTCCGATGAAATCTACCAGGGGCCTTACGTGAACGAGGCACCGGACCTGATCGTCGGATTTCAATCGGGATATCGCGCCTCCTGGAGCTGCGCTACCGGCGCAATTTCGCCGGATATCATTGAAGATAACGAGAAATACTGGAGCGGCGACCATTGTATCAATCCGCTTGATGTTCCAGGAATATTCTTTTGTAATCGAAAGATTGAGAATACGCAGCCAAGTATCATGGATATCGGTCCGACTGCAATGGACCTATTCGGTGTCCCCATTCCGACGTATTGTGATGGGAAATCCCTGATGCCGGCTGATGGGGAATACGAACAAACAAAATTATGAAGAGGCTCGCGTGGCTGAATTGTGGGGGATTGTTCGGGAAGATAGAAACGGAGCGGCATGATGGATAGAAGAGAATGTCTTGAATTGATCACCTGTGCCATCGGCGGCGCGTCGATGGGTCTGGCAGGAGAACCATCCCTCGCCGCGCAGGAAGGGGCAGTGGAAGGAAAGCCAATCCGACGTTCTGCTCGGGGGAGTAATGGAAAAAAGGTAATTATCCTCGGCATTGACGGCATGGACCCGAATTTGTTAAAGAAATATGTAGATGAAGGGATTATGCCGAACTTCCAGCGCCTGATTTCCGAGGGAGATTTCAAACCGCTTCAAACCAGTCAACCGCCGCAAAGTCCGGTAGCGTGGTCAACATTTATTACCGGCATGGATCCCGGTGGCCACGGAATTTATGATTTTATTCATCGCGATCTGGAGACCTTTCAGCTTCCGGGCCAGGCGGGAGTATACTCGGCGATGTCGCGCAGTGATGGACCGGAACAGACGGTCGGCGTGGGAAAATGGGTGATTCCGCTATCCGGCGGGAAAATCGAACAACTGCGGCAGGGGAAGGCATTCTGGCAGATTTTAGAGGAACACGGCATTCCCACGACGATTTACATGATGCCCGCGAATTTTCCTCCTGTCCCATCTTCAGGAAAATCCCTGTCGGGAATGGGGACGCCGGACATGCGGGGCACAATGGGAAAGTATTCCTATTATACTGAAATCATGCCGGCGAATGCCGAGGAGATTGACCGGGGGGGTGGGGAAGTCCACAAAGTCCAGATCCAGAACAACCGAATCAAGGCTCGGATCAACGGGCCGGACAACACGTTCCAACGTGTAAAGAAGGCGACCCCGCGCCGTGGAGCGCAGAAAAAGAAACAGGAATACCTGACGCCGAAATGCAGCATTGATTTTGAGATATTCGTCGATCCGGAGAAACCTATCGCGAAGTGTGTTGTACAGGATGATCAGTTTATTCTCCAGGAAGGGGAGTGGAGCGACTGGGTCCGGCTTGACTTTGAGGCGGTCCCGTGGCTGGTGAATATCAGCGCCATCGGGCGCTTTTATCTCAAGAAAGTGCGACCGGGATTTGAACTGTATTTGACGCCGCTGCAGATCAATCCGGAAGATCCCGCGATGCCCATCTCAACGCCGGAGGAATGGTCGCGAGAACTGTTCGAATCACTGGGGTATTTTTACACGAAGGGCCTGCCGGCAGATACGAAAGCGCTCAGCGAAGGCGTTTTTACCGGGCACGATTTCTGGAATCAGTCGCAGATGATTTTCTGGGAGAGCCGAAAGGCACTGGATTATTTGCTGGATACATTTCAGGAAGGACTATTATTCTTTTATTTTTCAAGCCTGGACCAGGGAACTCACATGTTATGGCGCTACATGGACCCGGAGCACCCGGCGTACGTACAGGATGATCAACTGGCAAAGGGCATTCAGACAATTTACCAGGAGATCGACGAGGCATTAGGGCGTGTGCAGAGTTCCATGGATGAGAACACGACATTAATTGTCATGTCCGATCATGGTTTCTGTCCGTTTTATTATGGGGTGAATTTGAATTCCTGGCTTGTAGAAATGGGCTATCTAAAATTAGTGAAACCTGCCGAGCAGGCGTTGCACCGCTATTTCGGAAATGTGGATTGGGCCGAAACGAAAGCGTATGCAGTGGGAATTAACGGCCTGTATGTAAATGTAAAGGGAAGGGAACAGAAGGGAATTGTAATGCCGGGAGAGGAGTACGAGGAATTGCTGAACGAGTTGGAGGCAGACCTCCTGGCGATGGAGGACCCGCGTAACGGGCAGCACCCGATCAGCCTCGTAACCCGAACGCACAGGGACTTCCATGGCCCGTGTGTGGATATCGGTCCTGACATCGTTGTCGGCTACAACCGGGGATATCGCTGCTCCTGGGAAAGTCCGCTCGGGCAATTCCCGCTGGAATTGTTTCCCGAAAACAAGGATGCCTGGAGCGGAGACCATTGCATGGATCACCGTGTCATTCCGGGCGTGTTTCTGTCCAATCGAAATATCTCATTGGAGAGTCCGGCGATATATGATTTGACCGTCGCCGTGTTGAATGAATTCGGAATCGAACCGCTGCCGGAAATGATTGGGAAGAATTGCCTGGAGCCACGATCGAATAGGGACACGAACGTCAGCAGGAAGAGCGTCCAAGATACGCGCGAATTGTTGGGATAAAGGAAAGAAACATGTTCGGACCGAAAGTTAAACTGGAAAAGAACCTGTTCGACAAAGTAAAGAAGTACAGCGAAATCGCCGGATATTCCTCTGTGGAAGAGTTTGTCACTCATGCGGTGGAGAGGCAGATCGCCGAGATCGAGGAAGCCGACAGCGAAGAAGACGTCAAGAAGAAGCTGCAAGGCCTGGGATATATCTCCTGATAATCGCGCGATGCTCTGGGACAAACGGCAATGACCTATGCAATCGGTTTCTTGAATGGGATTCTGAGAAGAGCGTTCGAAATTCTCTTGTGGCCTTTTTATTGGTTCGATCCGATATGGGGCATGATCTTTATTTCTCTATTAACGGGCGTGATCATGGTATGGATATTCGGGAAAGTATCGAACCAGAAGAGACTGAGGGAAATCAAAAACCGCATCCGGGGGAATTTAATCGGTGTGCGGCTGTTCCAGTATGATCTGGGAGTTGTGTTCTCACTTCAGGGAAAAATCCTGAGAGATACGTTGACTTACATGCGATATTCTGTCACGCCGATGTTGATCTTAATTGTTCCGGTCCTTTTAATCATTATACAATTGAATCTGCATTTTTCTGTGCGTCCGATGGAGGTTGGCGAGCGTACGGTTGTCACGGCAACCATGCGGGATTCTGCGTTGTTGAAGAGAAATCCTGTACTCGAAGTCCCGGAAGGAGTTCGGGTCGAGACGCCGGGTGTGCGGGTGGATGCCAGGCGGGAAATCTCCTGGCGAATTGTGGGGGGGAAAGAGGGCAGGTATTCTTCACGTGTGCGTGTGGGAGATGATGCGGTTGAAAAAGAATTAATGATTGGATCGGGATGGGGATCGGTTTCCGAAATTCGAACCGGCGCGGGTGTCCTGGACATGTTGCTCTATCCGGGCGAATCCCCCATCCCCGGATCTTCTCCGGTGGAGTCGATTCAGGTAAACTACAAGCCGCTGGAATTGGCCGTGTTCGGTTGGCATATCCATTGGCTGGTGCTGTTCTTTGTGCTCTCAATCGTATTCGGCTTCGCCCTGAAAGGCGTCATGGGCGTCGAAGTCTAGTACAGGGAGATCGGGGTGGCAGAGGCTTCCAGCCCGTGACCGAGACCTTCTCTCTCAGGCAATGAATGGTTGATATCCGTCAATGCAATTCTTTTCTGTGTAATCCGTGTATAATCCGATTATTCCGTGGTTCGTTGGTTGAACGGGAATTCTCTGTCATATCGGTGGAACCGAAATCCGGAAAAGATCCAGCCTCTGGTCGATTCTTTCGTTCACGGCCGTATGCCGAGCATCTCCTGCGCGGAATTCCTCGGAAAATAATAGAAAAATCCATCCTCTGTACCGACCAGCAAATCGCGAACGCCGTCCCGATTCCAATCCACGGTAGTCGCGCAGGTTGTGTGGCCCTCCAGTTGGACGGATGTAATGTCGCCGTTATAGTGAAAAACATAAGAGTTCTTGTCTCCGATGTTCTCATAAAGCGCGAAATTCCGGGTTTCTTTCGGCGATTCCTTGGGGCTGTTAATCAGCAGGTCGAGATCGCCGTCATTGTCCCAATCCACTAGGTCAATCTTGCGCCGTCCGCTTCCCCCGGCCTTAGCGGTGGTCAGGCAAAGCGGGGTCTTGTCCTCATTCAGGAAGATCTTTTGTCCGGGTTGAAGGGTGATCTTGTTTCCGCTGCGCTGCCGTTCAAAAAAGCAGAGATATCCCTCATGATCGATCAGGATCAGGTCGTTCAGGCCATCCTTGTTCAGATCCATAATGATGGGTCGTGAGCGCCACTGGACGACCAGTTCTTTGGGTGCGGGATTCCACCAGTTCCAGGCAGGCTTGGGTGGAGTCCCGGTCCACTCGACTTCCACGGGCTGCATGGCGGCGAGACGCGGTTCGGTTCGGGTTCCAACGTTGTGGAACCAGACAATCTTGCCGACAATGGTATTCATAACAATATCGGGAAGGCCGTCCATATCCCAGTCGGCGACATAGGGAACTGTGTATCCCCATTTCGCCTCGCACGGTCCCTGGATGGAGAGATTCGGCCCGGCCATGATGCGGATTACTTCTCCGTCCGCGGTGAGACGTCTAGGCGCGGCCCATCGCGGAGGGCATTTCCCGTCAAGATTCTCCACCCATTCCAGAAATCCGGCCGTATTTCCGCACACGATATCCTCATCTCCATCCCCATCCCAATCCACGCTGCACGGTGTTGTCAGCGCGCCGCATTTCACATCCTGGGCCTGCTGCTGGAAATAGCGGGGCGCGGCAAGCACGGGGAGATTACTCTCCATCTTTCCCGTGTTCTCAATCAGTACAACACGCCCGTCTTCCTTGCCGACAATGATATCGGGGTCCCCGTCCTTGTCCCAATCGAATACGACTACCTGGAGCATTTCCAGTTCGAGGTGAAGGGTCTCCCCGTTGATTTCAAGGAATCGCCCTTCGGCATATACGGGCTTCGTGCGGGACCCGATGTTCTCAAAGAAAGAAATGCGGTCCAGGAACTCTCCGCAGATCAGATCGAGATCCCCGTCGCCATCCCAGTCGACCAGGTTGGGAGAGGGACAGCCGTAGACATCCAGCGGCTTTCCGCCCGCGAGAATCTGTACCGCCGAGCCGTATTCGGGTTTCTCGTCAGAGCCGCGATTCTTGACCCAGTAGACATATCCGTGCAGGGGTCCGCGTGTCCAATTCCCCTGGGAATCGAATGCGTTGTCCCAGCCGTACTCGCGCCAATCGCTGGCTCCGATCAGCAGATCGGTAATCCCGTCGCCGTCAAAGTCTGCAAATTTCCATTGGTTGGTCCGGCCTGCAAAGAACTCCTGTTTGTAGGAAATCTCGACCGGGTTTGCATAAAAGGTCTTCCGGTAATCGGGATAGACTTTTCCAGGAGTACAGAATGTGGGTTTTCCGCCGGGATAAGAAACGGTGGCGTTGGACTTGGCTTCCGACAGGCGTATGCCGGGTCGAAACACACCGGAGCCGTCGTTCTCGAAGAAGTAAACACCGTTGTAGGGAGTATCTGCCGATGAGGCCAGAAGGTCATTGTCGCCGTCACCGTCCCAATCCATGGGAAACGGATTTCCCCACAGGCCCACACCCAGATCGACCACCAGCCCCGGATTGTTGAATGCAAGACGGACCTTCTGTGTTCCGGGGGCTTCTGCCGCCTGTAAGGAACGGGGCAGAAGAACTCCAACCAGAAGTATGGCGATCATTGCGAGCGGCAGACCGGCGGGGTCGGTGATTGGTTGAAGAAAGATGGGGCTCGTGCGGGTAAGATACGCACAACCCCCTCTCTGTCTCCCCCAAACTTTGGGGGAGAGGTTCCTCCCCCGAAGATCGGGGGAGGTTAGGTGGGGGTTGACCGGATACCACAAGACTCCTCGGCATGCCTGTCGATGGGCGAGGTCATGGTTGATCGAAATTCGAGGGTCTAAAGAGCCAGGCCGTGCCTTCACGTTCGTCCTCCGTGCTTTCAGGATTCGATTCTTCCAAGACACTGCATGATAACGGATCACGCGCCAGGGTCAATTGATCGGATGCCGGGCAGGGTCGGAAATGCTATCCACCCTGCCACGCCTCGCTCTCACCGTTCCCGAATCTCCACTCCCAGTACGGTTCCCTTTGCATATCCCCCTTCCAGGAATGAACGCTCGACCCAACAGGAGAATCCATAGGCCGTCTGAAAAACAATGTCCGTATCCCCATCTGAGTTGAAATCCACCGCACACAGGGGAGCACCCGCACCGTACGGAGCGCCTTCCAGGTCGATTTGTTTCCCCGGTTCAAAGCGATCCCCCGGCTGTTCGCCTCGATTGATGAATAGTTGGAAAGACTGGCTGGAAGAAGCCGCTATCGCATCCATCCACCCATCCGCGTTCCAATCCACCGCGTTGGGTACAAGGCGAGTTCCCATTTCACCGATCAAAACAGCAGGGGCAAACACCGGCTCCACACCTGTCCCCCTGTTCTCATAGTAACGGACCTTCCCGTACGTATCCCCGATGATAATGTCGTTATTCCCATCCCTGTTGAAATCCGCCACGGTGTAGGTTGTCCGCGCGCCCTGTAAGACATCGAAATCAAACGCCTGCCCCTCCTGCGGCCCCACCTTAATGTCTTTTCCGTCCGTCTGCTTGAGCATGAAACCTTTCGTGTCGAAATTCCGTTCCTGGTTTGTTCCAAGATTCCGATGCAGCCAGACATGACCGCCATGGTCGGCGTCCATGATGTCGATGTTCCCATCCAGGTCGAAGTCGATCAGGCGCTGCCATACCCAGTCATCGCCGATCCCCGATAGGTGGGAAATGCTCTGTCCCTGCGGAAGTACGTTGAATCCGGACTCATAGACCCCCGGA
>JAKPYU010000260.1 GCA_029568995.1 Candidatus Omnitrophota bacterium
GCCGCGCCGCCCTCCAATGCCGCGCCGCCCAGCTCTATGGTCCCCGTCACCGTGCCTTCGGCCAGCGTCTTGATGATGATCACATCATAGGTTCCGACATCCTCGGAAACCGAAGCCGCCGAGGCCGTGAATTTCACATTGGTCTGCGGAGATCCTCCCGGAGCAACACCAAAGCCCGTCAAATCGCTCCCCGCCGCCACCGTTTCGAACCGTTCGCTGGGATCCGACCAGCCGTCTTTGTCGCCGTCGGTGATTCCATCCTTGAGCTGAATGTTCTGATTGATGGTGGAAACGCCGTTCCCCGCCCAGTAGTCTCCCGGATCCACACCCGGCTGCCCAAACACATCCTGCACCACCCCGCCCAGTTCCAGAACCATGGCATCGTCGCCATTGAATGTGAATGACTTCTCAACAGTCGGAGACATGTCGGCCGTTCCGATCACCCAAACGGCGCCGTTTGCCAGAGTTCCGCTGTTCACGGTAAGGGCGGATGCGGGGACCCCGCCGTTCACGCCGATTTTAAGATCCAGCAGGTTGTCCGTGCCGTCAAACGTGATATCCCCACCGGACACGTTCCAGATTTCAATGCCCTTGGGGGTAGTTCCGCTGTCAGTCTCTGTATACTGTGAAATGATGATCTGGCTGGCGCCAAAGTCATTGGCATTGATCGTCAGGGTGAAGACCGTCGGACTCACGGGATTTCCGCCCACTATATTGGCAAGTGTCAGAGTAATGGTTTCAGAACCCTCCTGATCTGCATCATCATTGATGGTCACCGTGAACGTGGCCGAGGTGGTTGCGCCGTTCATCGTGAAATTGGTGGCGTCGATTGTATAATCTGCGCCGCCGCCTTCGGTCGCCGTTCCGCCGAGCTCAATCTGTCCGCTCACATTGCCTTCGGCCAGCGTCTTGATCACGGTGATCTCATAGGTCCCCGCATCCTCATCCACCGAGGCCGCCGATGCTGTAAACTTGACATTGGTTACAACGGCAGCGCCGCCATAGGGTGTAATCACGATGTCATCAATGTTCTTTCGGGCTGAAGCTGCTCCGCCTATCGCGCGAACACGCACTCTAACGGGTACGTTTTGATCAACGGTTGCTGAATGCTCAGTTAACGCATCAACACCAAGACTGCTGAAACTTGCCCCCGCCGCTGTCCAGTTCGCACCACTGTCGGTGCTGTATTCCACCACGCTCGTGACGCCACCGTCTGTGCCATACCTCGCATACTGCAGTGTGACCGAGCCGCAGCCATCTGCCAAATCCTCCGCAAGCATGATGGTAACCAGTTCGGCCGAACCCCAACGCATGCGGCCTGCCTTGGTCCCGTTCTTCTTGTCGTTGGCGAGCGTGCCTATGACCGCATCTGCCAGGGTCCATGTTTTTCCGTTCAGAGTAACGTTCCCGTTGGTATAGGAGGCCTTTGTTCCATCCTCAAAGTCCACGGTATACTGGGCCTGTGCTGCAATATTCAGGCCGAGACAAATGACGAGAGCTGTAATCACCCACATTATGATTCTACGCATGGCAATACTCCTGATTCAAAAGCCGACCGATTCTGCGTTCTATTAGAGTTAAGATAGGGATTTCGTGGAAATTGTAAAACCGTTTTTCAGGAAATGGCGAACGCGGACGGAAATAATCCTACGCGATTCACCACTGAAGCGCGAGGTGTGTATAGAAAAAAGAACCGCCCCGACTTGCGTCAGGGCGGTTCGAAATGAATCCCGGCAACGAGCTACTCTCCCATGGCTAAAGCCACAGTACCATCGCCGCTGAAGAGCTTAACTGCCGTGTTCGGGATGTGTACGGGTGTGTCCTCTTCGCTATGGTCACCGGAAATCTCTATTAAAAGATTCGCATGGTAAATATCTGCCTTCCGGTCCGCTCCCCCGAAGGGGAGCGGACACGGAAAGCATCAAATAGAGGTCAAGCCTCACGGCTGATTAGTACCGGTCCGCTCAATGTGTCGCCACACTTACACTTCCGGCCTATCAAGGTCGTAGTCTACAACCTGCCTACAGTTCTCCCGAAGGAGAAGGGGATATCTTATCTTGGAGAAGGCTTGGCACTTAGATGCTTTCAGCGCTTATCCTTTCCGCACATAGCTACCCAGCAATGCCCCTAGGCGGGACAACTGGAACACCAGTGGTGCGTCATTCCCGGTCCTCTCGTACTAAGGAATGATCTCC
>JAKPYU010000263.1 GCA_029568995.1 Candidatus Omnitrophota bacterium
GTTGTATGATAGGGCCAGCGATTCTCGACAAAAACGCTTTCCAGAAACTTGACAATATTATCCCAAACCCGTTCGACCACAAAAGCGAGCCGATCCCCGACGTCATTCGTCCCGATATCCAGGCTCCATATTGTTTTCCCAGGATTGCGTGTAAACGGACTTTGCCAGCGCCAGACACCTTCCGCCAAATAGCCGGACAGGGGCAATCCCAATAACCACAAACCCACGCCAATGGGAATTGTCGCTACTTTCATCCGGCATCGACGGACGAATTGCCAATCCGTGAGGCAGTACCAGGCAAATACGGCTACAGGAATTAGGAACGCAGTCTGGCCTGAAGGAAATACATGGTAGCACAAACCCATGAGAATAACGGTACAGATAAAGTAACGCCATCGTTCCGTGGTCGCGGCAAGCCAGGTGGTCCAGCAGATCAGCAATGTAAACAGACTTGGATAGGAGAGCGGAAAGAAATCCATTCTGCCCCAGACAATCTCAATCGGACTGAATGCAAGTAGTACAGCCCCGATCAATGCGGCGATTACTCCAGCCATTCGACGTAACAGCGCATAGAAAATCGGGATCACCAGGACTCCGACAACGGCGGAAATCATTCTTACTGCCAGAAGTGTAGTCCCAAATAACCCTTCAAATATGTACAGGAACAGGAAATAGAATAAGCCCAGCGGCGACCAGGGCATTCCCGGTGCGCCGTAGTTGATTTGCAGGAGACCGTCACGGCTGGTACTGGCGGCCATGCAAAGGGCCATTTCGCCGTCGAAATCGGCAGGTAGATGGTTCAGTGCATAGAACCGATAAAGAATCGTCCCGACCAGGATCAGCCCAAGCAGGAGAATCTCCATCGGAAGTGTCCACGGAGAGATCCAATCCCGGGCGGAGTCTGAATCAGGACCATCGGCGGAGCGAGGAGCCAGGGATTCCGGGATGAAACGCCATGCCGCGATCAGAATCGCCATCACCGCATACAGGACACATCCCCGCATCCGGCTGCCCGCAAAGAGAAATGCTTGTGCGAGCACGGCAATCCCGCCTGCCACGAGGAGCAGAGCGGGGCGGATTCCCGTTCGTTTTTTTCGGACAATCCCGCCAACTCCCAGCATCGTCAAAACCGCGAACGAAGCCCAACCGAGAACAGAGGCTCTGTGGACCGCATTCATTGTGAGCCATCGTCCGGAATCGACAATCCACTGAATCAACGGGGCCGCGGCGGGAAAACAGGTTTCGCCGGCAGAGTCCATCCGTACAGCAAGCCGAACAAAAAAAAGAAGCACAAGCAGGAAGAAGGTCCAGCAGGACACAGCGGTCCACCAAGGCCACGGGGTTGCCGCAGACACGCGATTGAGGGAATTGCCGGAATTGGAGGATGCCGTGTCCATTCAGAATGCGCTCATCGCAATCGGTAAAATGCATCCACCAGGAGAGGCGGTCCGG
>JAKPYU010000286.1 GCA_029568995.1 Candidatus Omnitrophota bacterium
CAATTGCCGGTCGGCGAGAAGATTGTCGAAAAGCAGACCATCGTTATCCCTGGGGATACACCACCGGGTGAATACGTTCTGGAGGTGGGGCTTGCGGATAACCGCTGGTATTGCGGATTGTTGACGAGGGAAGGGAAATCCCACATATCCACGATTACTCTGACCGTGTCTCCGTAGTGGGCTGTGCTATTGGGACTGCTGATGCTGTTTCAGCGTGTTTTTGCCGACCCAGCGAATCAGCTTCCCGTGCTCATCGACAAATCCGCGCACATCAACATGGATATACGGCGACTGGGCCACATCGCCTCGCTCCCAGAAATCATGATGCGGATACAGCCCCGCTCCCCCTACGAGCGGGCTGCTGTCCAGGAGATATCGGCGATCCAGCTCATCCACATAACGAAGGATGAACCGCGCATCCTGGATGTCTGCTTTCCCATCCCCGTTCAGATCATCCATGACCAGGTCCCGGTTGACATCGACCAGAATGTCCGCCGCTTTCCCGTACATGTGCAGCGAGAATTCGCTCTTGAGCGAAGTATCGCCATCCTTCTCAAATTCGGACAGATTGTAGCCGGGTGAGCGAAAACCGTAGAGAATATCGAACTTGTCGAACAAAATCCCGTCGGCGTTCATGCGGGTTTTCAGGTCGTTCAATTTCCGCAGGATATTCGGATCCAGGGCGATGTAGTGCGGATACGGGGAGGGTCGATATTGTGGGTCCAGGTCGAATTCCCCCAGTCGGTAATTCCAGGCAATGACGAGATCTTTCGTGGTTTCATCTATCCGGTACCACAATATCGGGGGCAGATACGTCTCCGGGTGGGAGCGTATCCGTCCGGGTGCAGCGGCCTCCGACAAGTCTTTCTCGTCATAGATATTCGGGTATTTGCCGACGTTGAATCCGTTCACCTTACCGTCCACAATTTCCGATACATGCACCGGCACGAGAAAACGGATGCTCCCTTTGCCGCGGAAGAGCAGGTTCGGCAGGCGACGATTGAGCAGGGATTCGGATTTCAAGGGCGTGTACAGTACGGTCTGCTCCAGTTCTACGGTGCAAATTCCTTCTTTGTCAGGGGGTGTCCATTCTGCGGAGCGGTCATTCACCTGGTCGAGCTTTCCGCTTTGTTCCTTCCAGATTCCTTTGACTGATTGGGGAGTGGGGAAGTAGCCGTCCGGTGGAGTCGGCAGGGCGCTGTCGATCCGGATCTTCCAGGTTTTCTCCAAATCGGACACCAGGACAACATCTTCAGTTGGTAGTGCGTCCGGGCAGGAGAGACGGATTTCGTATGTTCTTTCTTCTGTCCGTGCTTTTGTGTCGGGCGTTGTCTGTGGCACAGGTTGGCTGTCGGGTTTTAACGGTGGGAGAGTCTGTTGCTGCGTCCACGGGAACAGTCCGGGGAATCTAACGAACAGGTATCCGGCCAAGGCGAGCAGGACCAGAATCAACAGACAAATGAGAACGAGTCGCATGATTCCTCCGGTGGGTTTATGTTGATTTTACTCGGGTTATCAACCCCACCCTAACCCTCCCCAGACTTGGGGAGGGAAGTTCTGCCCTCTTCGCCAAGGGAGATCAGGGGATAATATCCAAAACATTGCGGACTTTCAGCGGTGCGGGGGCGTAGAATCCCTCCCCGCGCTCGACCCCGATTTTCGCTCCCAGGTATTGGCTGTAAGCCTCCAGTTGCCGGAGATAATCCGATGTGCCGACATACCGGTATCCATCGGGGACTTCCCCTTCGACGAATTGACTTCGATACGCCTTGAGTACTTCCACCTTCTGCGCCCAGACCGATGTGATATCGACGACAAAGCTGACACGGTGCATATCGTGAATGAAGTAGTTGTACCAGGCGTTGACCGAATGCGCCCGTTCATCGCCGTGGTATTTCGGCAGACGGGCCAGGAAGAAGGCGGCTTTGACCAGCTTATTGGCGGCCTCATGGTCCGGGTGGCGGTCGAAATCGGGAGTTACAAAAACCACGCGGGGGCGGTGCATACGAATCCGGTTGGCGATTTTCTCCCGGTTGGATTCGTCATCTATCAGCCGTCCGTCACCCAGGTCGAGATTCTCGCGCAAGGCAAGTCCGAGCAGCCTTGAAGCCTCTTCCGCCTCCTGTGCGCGGCTCTCGACATCCCCCTTGGTTCCCAGCTCGCCACGGGTCAGATCCACAATTCCGATTCGCGCGCCTTCTTTTGCCCAAAGCAGAATACTCCCGGCCATACCGATTTCCGCATCGTCGGGATGAGGCGCAAAGATCAGAATATCGAGTTCGGACATGAGAAAATCCTATCGTGATTGCAGACACTCGTCACGAGAGCACGAAAATTGCATGACTTCCCGGCTGAAGAGAATCCAACGCATTCCCAAGGTCCTGCACCCAGTCCGGGCCATGGCGGGCCAGGAATTGCACGATGTAGAGGACGCGTTCCTGCGGCTGTCCCAGCGGGCGAACGGCGCGACCGACAGAGTCTATTTGACGATGAAGGATCTCCTCGCGGTCCGCCTTTTTTCGAATCAGAAGGTTCTCTGTCTTCTCGACTGTCTGAAGAATCTGGTAGCGCTGCTTTTCGACGGCGGGGGTTACCGTTGGATCGATCGAATCCGCAATGTCTTTCAATCGCTGATAGGTCTTTTCGATTTCATTTTTGAGGTGTTCGCAGGAATCCCGCGAATCTTCCACACCTGCCCGTCCGATGACCATACGAACCAGAGCCTTCGGTTCCTGACTGAAATCCGCCAGGGATAGTCCGGTTTTTTCAAGGATTCTCTTGTCGCGTTGTTCCAGGAATGTCGCCCCGGCTCTTGGAACCAGGATCGGTCTGGGAATATGGTGTCTTGCGTATAGTCCGCCCAACTGAAGGTGGTACAGCGCCTCGCCGGGACCGAGAATCGTGGCTACGGTCGGTAGGCAGGCATCCTGAATGAGGGGTCGTAGAATCGCGTTACCGGAGAAATCTCCGGGGTGTTTCTCGAGGCGACGGAGAAGATCCTCTTTTGTGAACCGTTCACCTTCTTCCGTCCGAAAACCGGGTTCCTCCAGGTGAACTGCTTCGCGGCAGCCGTTCCGAAGCAGGAAGAAAGATGCGCGGGTTTCCGGTTTATGAATCTGTTGTGCCAATCCGACCTGGATCAGGGCTTTCCCCGCCCGGTTGACCTCATCGGCGGCCAGTGTGGGATTCTCGATTTCGCGCATCAGAACCGGTTGCGCGGCAGATCGCAGCCAGGCCCATTCCGGGCGGATAATCAGCAAGCCGGACTGGGGCAGAAGGGACCAGAGAAGGTGGTCGAACCAATCTGCAAGTGAATCGCCGGACCGCGAAAAAGATTCCTCAATCCAGGAAGAGATGAAATTGCAGTGTGGTTCATGTCCCACTGTCTGTTTGACCCGTGCAATCAGGCCGGGCAGGTCAACCTTCGCTTTGGGGATGGCGGAGACGCAGAGATTCTGTGGCAGGTTCTCCAATCCAACCTGGTAGCGTACGGGTTGTCGGTCTCGATCCAGCCAGATGGCGTGGTCAATCTCGGCCCGGTCGTGATCCTCGGATGCATTCCAGAACGCGGGCAGGACGGTTCCGTAACCCTGGCGAGTCCATTCATGGGCCAGGTTGACCGCCTGGATACATTTGAACAAAGTATAGAGCGGACCCAGGAGAAGCCCCGGCTGCTGGCCCGTGATCACCAGGCAGGTGTCGGATTCGGCCAGTTTCTGTGCGGATCGAATGCTTTCCGGCGGAGCGCCCCGACGTTGGTGATCCTCGGTCAGTTCGCGGGAGAGCGTCTCCCGGTGGATATGCGCGGAGAAGTAATCTCTCCGGGTTTTCAGGGCCGGCTCGATCTCCCGAATGGAGGGAAACCGCAGGTTTGCCGCGAGGCGCATGTCAGCAGCGCGAGCCAGCGGGGAATGACCCGGATTATCCTGAATTGCGATTTTACGGAAGGTTGCCATGGCTTCCATCATACGAGACCCGCTTTCTTCTGCCAATAGCCGCAGTGCGGTTGCCTATCCGGAACTTCGAGTACAGGCGAACCAGCGTCACCGATTCCGGCGGGGACATCCCTGGATCTACAACAATGAGCTGGTGAACCTCCCGAAAGACCCCGAGCCAGGCAGTTTAGTGGTTGTTCGGCAAGACGATGGGGAATTTGTCGGTATCGGGACGTACAATCGGCATAGTCTGCTTACGGTTCGACTGCTCACCCGCCGGAATGAGCCGATTGACAAGGCTTTTTTCAGGCAACGTATCCGGGAGGCCCTCGAACTGCGTGAACAGATCTACCCTGACCGTACGGCCTATCGGCTGATTCATGGAGAATCGGACGGACTGCCGGGTTTGGTGGTTGATCGGTACGGCGAGGTGTATGTCATTGCATCGAACACCACCGGAATGGACCGTCTTCTGCCGGTTATTGTGGAAGCCCTGGCGGAAGTGTTTCCCGCCACCCGGGCAATCGTGCTGCGCAACGACAGCGAGGCGCGGAAAATGGAGGATCTTCCCATGCAAGTCGAAACGGCATGGGGAAGGTTGCCGAATCCGCTGGTCATTGAGGAATTCGGTGCGTCATTCGAGGTGGACGTTCTTACGGGGCAGAAAACCGGATGGTTTTTCGATCAGTCGGAGAACCGTCGGTTGTTTGCCTCTTTTGCGAAAGATCGGCAGGTATTGGATACATTCTGCTATACGGGGGCCTGGGCAGTTCATGCAGCGCGAGCGGGTGCGCGGGAGGTGACCGGGGTGGACAGTTCCCCGACGGCGCTGAAACTTGCGGTTCGGAATGCGGAACGGAACCAGGTTTCCGGTGTTGAATTCATCCAGGCCAAAG
>JAKPYU010000308.1 GCA_029568995.1 Candidatus Omnitrophota bacterium
GGCCACCGCATCGATTTCGGCCTGGGTCTTGGCAAAGGCATGAACCGGATTGCCCGCCCAATCCTTAGGCTTGGTGATCCACTTTGATGCCGGAATGGACATTTTCTGGGATGGGTCATCCGGAACGTGCGGAAAGACCAGCGCCATGGAGATGACAATCAGAATGAATGCAATCCAGATCGCCCACCAGTCCTCCTGTTTCCACAGGTCTGAGAGATGGGTTCTCGCGTCCGATTCAACAATCTGTTCGCCGGTTGGTTCGTCAATCATGAGAATGCACCCCGATGCGGTGATTTTTGGAAAGAACGGGGCGGATCTCCCGATATCTTGCCCGTATCACCTTTCCGGGATACTGTTCCGGTGATATCTCCGTGTCAAGAGAATTATCAGAAAAGCACGACTCCGGGCGTGTCTCAAGAACCACAATGAACTCCCATCATTCTCCCTCAAGATTGGAGGAGATATAGAAAGGATTGAAATTGCTGAACTTATCAACACCACCTTACTGTTGAGGAGTCCAGGAAGACAATACAATCCGAAATCCCACATTGAGGTCCGAGAGCGTCGGGTAGTTCCAGTTGCGATGCGCCGATCGGCAGTATCCGGGATAATAAAACCAGCTGCCGCCACGGTTCATGCGGTTCTCCCCAAAATCGGGACCAACGGGATCAATTGCCGAGCCTGACGGGTACGGTCCATACCAATCGTTGCACCACTCCCAGACGTTTCCGATCATATCATATAGGCCAAATGCATTCGGCTGAAATTGGCCCACCGGGGCTGTCGCACCGTATCCGTCATTACAATGAAAGACGGATGTCCAATCCCACTTGTCTTTCCCCGTCAGGTCCCGCACATTGGCATATCCACAAGCCTGATCCTCGTTCAAATCATCTCCCCAATACCGACGTGTCTCCGTTCCCGCTCGGCACGCATATTCCCACTCGGATTCCGTCGGCAACCGAAATCTCATCCCCGGATAGGCATTCCCGCATTGAGTGTTCAACCATTCAAAAAACGCCTTGACGTCATACCAACTTACATATACCACCGGCTGATCGTCTTCATTCAGAGTCAAACCGTTGTATTCCTTGCTGTTATGATTGGGACGAAACGCACGAAACTGCGCGTTCGTCACCTCATACTTCCCAATATAAAAATCACGGCTGATCGTCACCTGATACTGCGTTTCATCGGGATACCGCCCCTGCTCGCTTGTCGGGCTGCCCATTGTGAACGAACCGTGAGGGATGAGCACCAATTCCAGGGGCTTTGCACTGGAAGGAAGTGTCAGGGGGATGGTGATGGTTTTGCCGCCACCGGTATCATTACCCGCCACTGGCGGGGCAGCCTGAACGGCCACACAAACCGCCACAATCCCCAAACCTGCCAGGAATCCTCTTCCTCTCATTGTCAGATACCTCCATAAAACGGATGATTGATTGTCCTTTTTCCGATAAAACCAATAGCCCAATGAATCCCAAAATCGTGAACCGGCACAAAAACCACCAAACAATGTTCCCCTTCGCGCCTCTTCCCCTCTCTTCCGAGTATGGGGGAGACACAGGGGCAAAGTTATTCAGTAAAGCACAGGATTTCTATCCTTGGAAGAAACAGGGATGTTGGCGAAAGATCTGTTTTCAAGAAAATCTCCGATGGGGCCGGACAGGTTCAAGCGTCTGATGAAACGATGGAGTCCCACAGGGTCAGGGGGGTCGGAATTCCCATCCCTCCGTGATAGGATGGACCATCCTGCAATACCAATGAAAGGACATTGGGTCCCGATGGCGATCCACACTTCAGTAAAGGGCAATATGCGGATCATTCTCCTGGAAGGGGAGGTCGGGATGACCGAATCGCTCGAGTTCGCACGAGAGATGAAAACCTCCGCCGCCGGTCCATGGAAAATCTTGATTGTGGTTCTGAAATGCGCCGCGGTAAACAGTCACTGCCTGGGAACGCTGCTGGCGACCCACAACACGATTCACCCCGAAAAAAGAGAACTGCGCCTGGTGGCCAACGATTCCGCCATTGTGAAATCGCTCGCCGGGTTCCGGATCGTGCCGATGGTCCCGTTATTTGACAATGTGGAAAATGCCGCCGCTGCAAAAGACTGAGCGACGAATCCGATACGAAGGAGTGGGGAATGACCGTTCGAACAACAGAACAGGGAGACCTCTTGCTGGTCTACCTCCGAGATCGTGTTTCCATGGAAGACGCCCTGGAATTCGGGCGAACCATGAAAGAGGCCATGGAAGAGGAATGGCGGAAGATTATCGTCATCGTTACCTCAAAAGTAATCAATAGCCATTGCCTGGGTACTCTGTTTGCCAGCCACCGCGATGCACTGGAGTGCGGAAAAACCGTGTGCGTGGTTTGCGATCAGCCCGAATGTCGATCCTCCATCCGCAACTTCGACCCCGAAAAAAACCTCCCCCTGTATCATACGCTGGAAGAAGCCCTGCTGAACGATTAGGATTTCTTCTTCCCGTTTACTGGGGGTTCCTTGGAGTGCGGTAGCGCAGCTACCGCCTTGTCCCGGATTTCGGTGTGCGCCGGAATGTCACGAGGCGCGATCTTCCTCCCCCGAAGATCGGGGGAGGTCAGGTGGGGGTTGATTAGTCCAGCCATATCACCCCGCTCACGCCACGCTAAGGAATCCCTCCAATAGATAGATATCATCCGCCGTGCGGAGTTTCTCCAGT
>JAKPYU010000190.1 GCA_029568995.1 Candidatus Omnitrophota bacterium
GGTGCAAGATATTGGCCGATTGTGAGGATCTGAACGTCTGCCGCAACAAGTTCCGTCAGGGCCGCTGTGAGTTCCGCCCTTGATTCGCCCAATCCCACCATGAGGCCGCTCTTTGAAAGGAAGCCCTTTCTTGCCGTATAGCTGAGAATCTCAAGGGACCGGTTCCAATGCGCGGACGGTCGCACAAGCGGATACAGGCGCGGAATAGTCTCCACGTTGTGATTGAGCACATCCGGCCCTGCATCCAGTACGGTTTCCAGCGCTTGCATGGACCCTGCGAAATCGGGAATGAGCACCTCGACGCGGCAATCGGGTCGAATCGCGCGAATCGACTGCACGGTCTTGGCGAAAAGCGATGAGCCACCATCAGGCAGATCATCTCTTGTGACGGAAGTCACTACCGCATAATTCAGCCCTAGGCAATTTACCGCATGGGCCACACGGGAGGATTCCTCCGGGTCCAGTTCGCCGGGCTGTCCATTTTCGATGGCGCAAAATCGGCAGGATCGCGTACACATTGTCCCCAGTATTAAAAATGTTCCGGTGCCGCTGTTCCAGCATGAGGCGATATTGGGACACCGCGCGCTCTGACAGACTGTGTGAAGACGATTTCGGTCCACAAGGGAACGAACCGTGGAATACCCTGTGCCGGTGGGCAGAGGGGCTTTGATCCAGGAGGGTTTACGGCGGTTCGCAACAGGCTCGCCGGCAGATTCCATCACAGACTCCATCCTCATTCGGCGACCAGGATCAGATCGTTGCTCCGGTCAGGATCGAAGGGAGCAAAGTCGAATCCGCCGTAGGAGATCACTTCCTCAAATCCAGCCTGCTGCAGAGCCTGAGTGACTTCCGCTT
This sequence comes from Candidatus Omnitrophota bacterium, assembly GCA_029568995.1. GTDB lineage: Bacteria > Hinthialibacterota > Hinthialibacteria > Hinthialibacterales > JAKPRU01 > JAKPRU01. The sequence goes on from JAKPYU010000190.1 coordinate 856, forward strand.
CCTGCCAGGGATAGTGCGCAGTGCGGGCGATGTCCATCTTCCATTCCTTGTCTTCCCGATGCAGGGTCAGCATGTTGAATGTCAACCGAGTGGGACCAAAGTCATAGAATCGGACGAAGATGTATTCGTCATTCCCCAGACTGCCGTTCTTCGAAGGGAAGAAACGATCGTTGAATGTGAGAATGCGGGTGTAGTTGAGCAGTTGAATCACGAGCAATCCACCCGGTTTTGTCACCGACCGGAATGCCGTGGCCGCTCTCTGCAGGCTCGGTTCGTCCAGCAGATGCACCAGCGTGTTTCCCATGCAGGCCACCAGGTCGAATGTGCCGTGAATATTGCCGTTCAGGTCCTCAATACTGAGGACTTCGAAATCGATCTCGATTCCGCGCTCCGCCGATTTTCCCCTGGCAATCTCAATCATGCGCGGAGAGGGGTCAATGGCTTTCACCCGGTACGCTTCATCCGCCCAGAAAATCGCCTGTTCCCCCGTGCCGCAGCCGCAGTCCAGAATGGAGGTCGCAAATCGTTCGCGGAGCAAGTGATCGAAAAACGGTTTTTCCCGCTTGACGCGATTGCGCCAATTGATCAAAGCATCGTAATGGTCGGCCAGGCTCTCATAGAATTGCTGAGACATGATGAAGATCCTTCATGGTTGGTGTGACAAACCAGTGTAGCGTATCAACGGACGGACGGCGAGGTTGCGGTGATGCGGTTCGATGCTTCAGTTTCCTGGGAATGAATCGGCCCAAAGTGCTGTCAGACAAGAGTGGTATCAGGTAAGATAATGCTGGAACCTGAAGAACCCTCACCCCGACCCTCTCCCGGAGGGAGAGGGGGCGGGAGTTGCTCTCTTCCAAAGAGAGAGGCTGGAGTTTGAACAGTATTTTACTGCTCTCTCCCAAAGAGAGAGGAAGAAGAGGGTGGCACCGGCATCCTGCCGGTGATCCTTCTGAAACGAACGGACACCAGGAGGAGTATCGTGAAAGAGGCCATGTTGTACGAACGTCTTGAGGGGAACGCGGTTCGCTGCAATCTGTGTTCCCATCGCTGCCAGATTGAGGACGGGAAGACCGGCATCTGCATGGTGCGCAAGAATGAAGGCGGCGCACTGTACAGCCTGGTGTACGGGCAGTTGCAGGCTCGGCACATCGATCCCATCGAGAAGAAGCCGCTGTTTCATTATTATCCGGGAACGGCGTCGTTTTCCATCGCCACGGCAGGCTGCAATTTCCAATGCGATTTTTGCCAGAACTGGCACCTTTCACAATCGGTTCGACAAGACGGCCGATTCCAGGGGCAGGAGACCTCGCCCGAAGAAATTGTCCTGGCGGCGGAACGGTCCCGTTGCCGGACCATTGCTTACACCTATTCCGAGCCGACCATCTATTTCGAATATGCGTACGACATCATGCGTCTCGCAAAGGAACGCGGGATTGAGAATGTCTTTGTCACGAACGGATTCATGACTCGCGAGACTCTGGAGACCGCTCAGCCATACTTGGGAGCGCTGAATATCGACCTGAAATGCTTTCGGGAGGAGACCTATCGGAAAGTGATGCGGGGGAGGTTGGAGCCGGTTCTGGACAGCATTCGGACCTCCAGGGAGCTGGGATTCTGGGTGGAAATCACGACGCTTCTTGTTCCGGGGATGAACGACAGCGTGCAGGAGATTCGAGAGATCGCGCAGTTCATCGCCTCCGTCGGCAAGGAGATCCCCTGGCATATCAGCGCATTTCATCCCGACTACCGGATGACGGATCGGGGACGAACCCCGGTTTCCCTGATCGGGAATGCCGTTCAAATCGGAAAGGAAGCGGGATTGAAGTATATCTACGCGGGGAACCTGCCAGGCGATCCCACGGAAAGCACGCGGTGTTATTCCTGCGGGCGGATTGTGATCGAACGCCTGGGATTTACGGTGACAGGGTGTTTCCTAAAAGACGGGCGATGTGCCCACTGCGGAACCCCGGTCGACGGGGTCGGATTGGACAGCCTGGAAAACAGCGCCCTTGCCTGATGCTATTTCGAGGCCTCCGGCTGCGGTTGCAGGGTATCGAAATATCGCCGGACGGATGACCGATACGTGGGCGGGACCTGCTCACGATTCAGGGCCTCTTCCGCTGTCTGGCGGGATCGCACAACGACATCGGTGAATTTCGTGGAGGCTTCGCCTTTGGGAGGAAGCCCTTTCACAAAGAAGCTGCCGATAGGCGGTGCTTCCTGCATATTGCCCTGGATCTGGTCCGGCTGGAATCCGGTCGCTGTCTCTTTGAATGGCGCGACTCCGCCACGACCTTGTCCATCGGTACGCATTCCCCCACCCATTCCTCCGGAACACATTGAACAGCCCGCCCCCCCACATAAACAGCAGGCGGTTGCACCGGCCAGGTTGGCCCGGCACGCGCAGACACCGCCTTTGCACTTGCCGAGGATCTCGATCTGTTCGGCCAATGCTTTCAGATCCGAAGCACACATTCCGGCCTCACCCAACGCAGCCAGCACGCTCTCCGGATTTTTTCCCTTTAGAGCAAGGCCTGCTTTCTTTAATGCCTTCGCCAACTCCGAGTTCTCGCCAAGGGATTTTGAAAGCGCCTCCAGATCCAAGCCGAGTTTTTTGCGATCCGCCTCGCTCAGGTTTTCCTGACTGATTTTCTTTTCCAGCTCGTCGAGTTCCGTCAGGACCAGTTCGAAGTCCCCTTGCATCATGGCGTTCGCCAGTTCCTCGGCAAGCGCGGTTTCCAGCGCCTGGTTCAGCGGCTGCATTTCCTGCTGTTTCTTGTCGAGTGTCGCAAGTCGCTGCTCGATCTTCTCGGACAATTTCGCCAGTTCACTCATGGCCTCCCGGCGATCCAGCTTGCCCGCAACCAGATCGCGGGACAGTTTCTCCATCTCCTGTCGGATTTCCTCGGTCTCCGCGGAAGGATCTTCAGGACGATCACGCCGCGCCAGGTCGATCTGTTTCTCGAGAAGCTTATTCAATTCCTGGGCGACTTCTCGCTGACGTTCGACTGCGGCCTCTGCTTTGCTTGTGTTCCATCCGCTCCATTCCGGCACCAGGAAGGCAAAAACCAGGGCCACAACCAGCGGAATCCACATATAGCGGCCTTCCCGTCCCAACCGGAACGGAAAAGTCCTGGATGGGGAGACATTCTGTGCTGCCCGGCCTGCATCGCGAACCAGCGCTTCCTGCCATTTGTGGATTATCTCATTGTCCTGAGATTGCGTATCAAAGATCATCTCCAGAGCCGTGGAGAGTTTCTCCTTGAGCCGAAGCCGGTGATCCGCAGAAACCGCCGCTGCAAACAATGAGATTGGGGAGACAAAATAGGAGATCAACGCAACCGGGAACGACACCACGACTGCACCAACAAGGAAATGAATGGGCGAGATTTGGAGCGATGTGAGCTTCTCCACAAGAATCGCCAATGCCGCGAGGCACAAGCAGTAGAACAAACAACGAGAGACCAGTTCCACCAGGCGAACCAGCCGTAACCGCCAGGCAATCCGGCGAATCCGCTTTACCAGTTCCGTTCGGATCGATTCCAGGTCGTGAGATTCGGTCATTGCCCTATCCTCCGTAGTTCCCTCACCCCAACCCTCTCCCGGAGGGAGAGGGGGCGACTTTGATATTCTTGAGACATTACAACTAGAATATCAACGTTTTTTGATTTTATCATCTTTGCGATACGAAAAGTACCTGTGGATTAGAGATGCCTGTGGCAAACGAGTTCCTGACCTTTCGTGGCATTCACAAGACTTTCGGCCAGACGGTAGCCCTGGCGGGTGTGGATCTGGACGTTGTTCCGGGACAGGTGCATGTCCTGGCGGGGGAGAACGGGGCAGGGAAAAGTACCCTGGTGAAGATTCTGATGGGGGTCGAAAAGGCGGATCGGGGGGAGATCCGGTGGAAAGGTCGGCTGCACCGTCCGCACAATCCGATTGATTCGCTCCGCAGCGGAATTGCGATGATTTACCAGGAACTGAACCTGGCTCTGCACCTTCCGGTTCACTCCAATGTCTTCCTGGGCCGGGAGATCCGGTCTGCGGGTGTTGTTCGGGAATCGGAGCAGAAACAGCGCACACAGGAGCTGTTCGGAATGCTGGGAGCGGATATTGACCCCACCCTTCCGACTCGTCAGCTCGGCATTGCTCAGCGGCAGTTGGTTGAGATCGCCCGCGCTATCGGGGCGGACGCCGAGCTGATTGTCATGGACGAACCGACTGCGGCCCTGTCGGAACAGGAATCAGAAAACCTGTTTCGGGTGGTGGATTCGCTTCGGCAGCGTGGCGTGGGAATCATCTATATCTCTCATCACCTGGAGGAATTCGAGCGGATCGGTGACACCGTGACCGTGCTGAGGGATGGGCAGCGGGTCTGGCAAGGTCCAGCGGCAGAAACAACACCCAATGAAATCATCCGTCACATGGTGGGGCGCACCATTGAGGATCTGTATCCGAAACGGGGACGGCAATTCGGTCCGGTTCTGCTGCACCTAAGGAATCTGAACAGCCCGAACGGAACCCAGAACGCCTCCCTGGAGATCCGCGCGGGTGAGATTGTCGGAATGGCCGGTCTGGTCGGCGGTGGCCGCACCGAGATGCTTCGGGCGCTGTTCGGACTGGACTCGGCGGATGTGGAGGAATTCACGCTGGGCAATGTGCGCATCGGGATTCCTTCTCCTCATCGCATGGTGCGTCATGGGGCCGGATTTCTCAGCGAGGATCGCGGCGGCGAGGGTCTTGCGCAGAATCTCTCGATTGGTGTGAATATGACTCTTTCTGCGCCGGAGCAGGTCAGCCGGTGGGGATTCCTGTCGCATCCACGGCGGGAGCGGGCCTCCGGGGCGCTGATCGACCGGTTTCGAATCAAGGCAAAGTCCTCCCTTCAGGCGGTTCGGGAACTCTCAGGAGGCAATCAACAGAAAGTGGCGCTGGCCCGGCTGATCTGCGCCGATGCAAAGGTGCTGCTCCTGGATGAGCCGACACGGGGGATTGATGTCGGCGCGAAGAACGAGATTTACCAGTTGATGAATCGCCTGGCCGCGGAAGGTCGGGGGATTCTTTTTGTATCGAGCTATCTGCCGGAAGTACTTG
>JAKPYU010000337.1 GCA_029568995.1 Candidatus Omnitrophota bacterium
CCCCGATCTTCGGGGGAGGAATCTGTGCGAGCCTTACAGTCCTTCGCCCATCGCCCGAGACACGACGCTTTCTTGATCCCAATCACCGGCTCCGCCGGAGTGCCGCTCCTAAGAAAGCTCTCCTGCAACCGTCACACCGAGGAGTCTTGTGCTATCCGGTCAACCCCCACCTGACCTCCCCCGATCTTCGGGGGAGGAATTTCATCCAAGAAACGTATGTCTGACCGAAAAATCACTCAGCGCACTACAGAGATTTTTCCCAACCGATTACTATGGACCAGACATATCCTATCTATTCCCGTCGAGAGGAGCCTGCCCTGTGACACCGGAATCCCCCAAACCCAACAACCGGAGAGCCTTTCTGAAAACCACCGCGAGTGGTCTCACCCTTGCGGCCATGATCGGCCCGGCATCGCGTTCCGTGCCGGGAGCCAATGACCTGATCAACATTGGTGTAATCGGGGTTGGAGGACGAGGGACCTCATTGGTGCGGGAGTTGGTGGATCGGAAGGACTGCAAGGTGGTTGCGGTCTGCGATGTATATGAGAAACGGGTCAAACGGGCTATGGGGATCTGCGGAGGAGAGGGCTACCGGTATCACCAGGACCTGCTGGATCACCCCGACATCGACGCGGTGTTCATCGCGACGCCGGATCACTGGCACGCACCGGTCGCGATTGACGCGCTCAAGGCGGGTAAAGACATTTACCTCGAGAAGCCGATGACCCGAACCGCTGAGGACGCCAAGAAACTCTGGGAGGTCTGGCGGAAGACGGATCGTGTCCTACAGGTGGGGGTCCAGGGAACCTCATCGGATCACTGGTGGAAGGCACGACAAGTGATTGAGTCGGATATGATCGGCCCACCGGTGTGGGTACAGGCCAGTTGCTCGCGCAACTGCGGCACCGAGGGCGAATGGAATTGGAAGATCGACCCGGAAGCCTCTCCCGATGCGCCGGGCGATGCCAATGTGGACTGGAATACCTGGCTCGGAAACGCTCCCCGTCGGCCCTGGACACCGGACCGATTCTTCCGATTCCGCAAGTTCTGGGACTATTCGGGCGGGATCGCGACCGACCTGATGTATCACCGTCTCGCGCCCCTCAATATCGCACTCGGTCCCGATTTCCCCTGGCGGGTGGTCGGCACGGGCGGTGTCTGGATTCAACACGACACCCGCGAGGTTCCCGATACGTTTTTCCTGAATGCGGATTACCCCCGGGAATACTCGATCAATATCGTCTCTTCCATGGCAAACGATGTCGGGGTTGAAGATATTATCCGCTGCCTGAAAGGGACCATCTATGTTGAAAAGGACCACTTGGTGCTGGAAGGCAACGGCCCATACATCGATGAGTTCAAAAAGAAATACGGTCATGAAAGAGTCTGGGTGGAGCTGGAACCGCGTGCCGACCATACCACGAACTTCCTGGACTGTGTTCGAAGCCGGGAGAAACCGGACCTGGACTGCGATACGGCGTTCAAAGTGATGGTGGCCATTGCGATGAGTGTGGAATCGTATCGGAAAAGCGATTTTCTCTATTACGATGATCGTTCATTACGAGTGACCTCCCATCCGGTCCGGTTGGCAAGTCAGATACCGAGGGACACAAATCCGGTCGATTGAAATCGCGAAAAGGCGAGAGGAGAATCCGACATGATGCGGTACGCCCGAAATGGATTCACCTTGATCGAGTTGCTGATCGTTGTGGCGATCATCGGTATCCTGGCGGCCATCGCTGTTCCGAATTTCCTGAATGCGCAGGTCCGCGCCAAGGTTTCCAGGGCACATTCCGAAATGAAAACGTTTGTGACCGCGACGGAGATGTATCGGATGGACAACGGGGCCTATTTTCCCCACAATCACACGGTGTGGCAAAACAAGTATCTGACGACGCCGATTGCGTATGTGGGTTCGATTCCCAAGGACCCATTTCAGGTCGGCCCGACGCGCGGAGAGACCCTGTATTCTTTTTATGAGTATCACAAAGATCCAATCTGGAATCCCGACGGATCGGAGGCGCTGGACTACAAATCGCGGCACCGCCAGTGTGCAGAGAACATTGCCCGCGCGGAAAGCGGGAAACCCAACGCCTATGAACTGTGGAGCGTCGGACCGAACGGGATTATCGATCAGCCGGCGTTCATTTATTACGAAGCCTCGAATGGCACTGTCAGCGCGGGAACAATTGTCTGGGTAAGACCGTGAGCCGTAGGGGCAGGCCCCCGTGCCTGCCCGCTCATGTTCCTTGAGGAATGAAAACATGCCAACTTTTCGCGAACGAATTGCAGAACGAACCCGACTCACCGGCGGCTGCCTGTGTATCGGCCTGGACAGCGAGCCGGACAAGCTGCCGCGTGAATTCCTCGGTCCCGGCGATCCACAGGTTGAGTTCAACCGGGCCATCATTGACGCCACGAAGGATCTCACGGTCTGCTACAAACCAAACACCGCATTCTACGAAAGTCGGGGAGCGGAGGGATTTGCAGCGCTGGAACAGACCGCGCGATATCTTCATTCGCTCGGCATCCCGGCAATCGCTGAC
>JAKPYU010000356.1 GCA_029568995.1 Candidatus Omnitrophota bacterium
CCGGACAAGACATCCGTCGGGGTGACGCGGGAGGCCCGCCGTGGGGACCGGGTGAAGGCGGTCCTCCGGGTAATGAGGGAAACAAGCCGCCCGCACCCCGGGAATAAAGCCTATTCGTCATTCCGGCGAAAGCCGGAATCCAGCCCCAAATTCGCCGACGTTCTGCAACGCTGCAACCCCGACGATCTTCCCTCATTGGGCCGGACGTCCTATCCTAGCGCGTTGGGTGCTCCATCCATCATTTCGCGGGAAGGAAAGATACCATGGCGCGCTTCCTTACTGTCACCAGCATCTCATTTGGAGGAGGCTCCGGCTCCGGTTCGGATCGGTACAAAAGCGCCCGGGAAATCATGCTGGGGAGAATCGACGACGCAGCCACACAATCACCCGATATCATCGTCTTACCGGAAACATTCACTGCCCTGGGGAGCAGCCAGGAAGACTGGATCGGGTCCGCTGAAGAAATCACCGACCCGACGCCCACCGCCATTGCGCAGAAAGCGCGGGAACACGGCGCGTATATCACCTGCCCCATCGTGGAACGCCGTGACGGCAAACTGCACAACACCATCCTGTTTTTCGACCGGAAAGGCGAACTGGCGGCCCGCTACGAAAAATACTTCCCCACCATCGGCGAAATGGAAAGCGGGATCTTGCCCGGTACGGAGACCGTGGTCGTGGAAACCGACATGGGGCGTATCGGATTCCTGATCTGTTTCGATCTCAATTTCGAGGAACTCGCGCAGCAACTCCGCGAGAAAAAAGCGGCACTGGTTCTGTTTTCCTCCATGTTTCGCGGGGGAACTCTCACATCCCAATGGGCCGTGCAGAACCAGTGCTACCTGGTCTCCTCCACGCCGAGAGAAAACAGCCGGATCGTCAATCCGATGGGCCGTGTCCTCGTGGAATCCTCGGACTACCAGACAACGATCACACAGACCATCAACCTGGACTTCGCGGTTCTTCACCTGGACTACAATCATGCGAAAACAGCGGAAATTCGCAGTAAATTCGGGCCTTCGGTGGAAATGGAAGTCCACAGCCCGGAGGGGCGATATATGCTGACCTCCAATCACCCGGATCAGTCGGTCGATGAGATAATTCAGAAATTCCAGTTGGAACGGCTGGATGACTATTTCAATCGGGCGCGAAAAGTTCGGAAGGAGTATCTCGCAAAATAGCCTTCCGCAATCGCCGCGCCTCTGAGCGGGACAATGAAAGCAATAAAAGTCTATGTGGTGGCCACGATTGTTCTCATGATCCTGAGCTGGCTTGTGGTGCTTGCTGCGTCCCGTGGAATCATATCGGGAGATCTTGCCGGGAAGATTATCTGGAGTCTCGGATCTTTCTTTCCATTCTTCTGGCTCTTCTGTCTGCTCAATTTCATGTTCCACGACCCTGGCAGGAGGCCGAGAGAAAGTGACTATGACTGGGTCAGGATTGTGGGCTGGGGATTTATTCTTTGCGTCATTGTGTATTTCTATCTTCTTTTCAAGTTCAATTTGTTTGGTTGGAAAGGTGTCTTCCTTGCCAGCGTGCCCTGTCTCTTGTTGCCTGGTGTGGCCTATGTGCTTCTTCGGCCTCTCTACCGCCGTTATATCCACACAGACCGAATGAATGCAGATCGAATCGCATCGCTCGCTTTTGAATACAAGCCATTTGCGAATTTCCTGGCGACTGCCGGAAAAACACGTATTTTCGTGACCGATACGGTAAAGCAATACCGGTATGCCCGGGTCCACGCACTGCATCGGCACATACATCCCCAGGAACCGCCGGTGATCCAGGATACGGTTTTCGAGGTGCAGGTTGATATGCGCTGGAAGCAGGTAGTCAAAGGAAGCGAGGTTTTCCAAACCTACCTGTTCCGTCCGGAAGAAGAGAGATGCCCTGTTCTGGTGCTTCCCACACAGCTGGAGGAATGGCGTCCGGGCGATCCTTCTGTTGCGGATAAGGTGACGATTGCAAAGCTGGATACCGCTCTGGCACGATTTCCGAACCTGGACCGATACCCGCTTCCGATTGCGAGCCGCAACAAGGAGGCCGTCGAGATTCCATGGGGTCGACTCGGACATCTTGTTGTCTCCATAGATCGTGACCGTCCCGCTTGAAAAAGATAGAATCAAACCGGATCGTTGAATGAAAAAAACGCGGAGGTGCATCATGTTCGGGAAAAATCGAAT
>JAKPYU010000371.1 GCA_029568995.1 Candidatus Omnitrophota bacterium
AAACTGGCGTAGGTCAGTGTCAGAGCCGGTTGCTCGGAAACCGTCTCAATCCCGGCCATAGCTGTCGGTTCCTGCGTGGTCGTCTCGGTACTTGGTTTCGGCCCGCAGCCTGCAAGGCCGCCAAGCAGCACGATAAAAGCAAGCAATACCGCAACGGAATTTCTCTGTGTTCTCATAATGTTTCTCCCTGTCTGTCAGATTGATCCTGATATGTGGCATCCAACGGGGGCTTCCGTATCTCCGGAAACGCTCTCATCGGTCCCTGCTCTCGATGCAACAGATCTCTTATTGAACAGCATACAAAATACCCCTCCCGCACCGATCCGTCAACCAAGACAAAGCGTCACGGGGACAGAACAGGAAAGGCCGGAAACCATCCAATTGCCTGATTCGACTGGGGATGCCCATGGTCTTGCAGAAGGATGGCAACGAACCGGGATTTGCCTGATCTTTGTGCCTTCGTGCCTTCGTGCCTTCGTGCCTTCGTGCCTTCGTGTCTTTGTGTCTTTGTGTCTTTGTGTCTTTGTGTGGAAGGATGGCGACAGACCGGAGAATTGGCTACTATGCGGAAGTCCTGCTTGGAAACCCTACGGAAACAGGTTCAAAGACCATGCCACATGTTCTCGCAATTCATGCACATCCCGACGATATTGAAATCCTCGCCGCCGGAACCGTCGCGCTTCTGACCAGACACGGCTGGACGGCGGAAATCATCACCATGGCTCCCGGCGACTGCGGCACGGCGGATCGAAGCGCCATGGAGATCTCTGTCATTCGGCGAAAAGAGGCCACCAATTCGGCGGCGGTGATCGGCGCGCGGTATCGCTGCATGGAGGAACGCGATCTGCGGATCTATCACAATGACCGCACACAGGAAAAAGTCACCGAGGCAATTCGGGCCTCGAGTCCGGACATCGTGATCACCGGCTCTCCGCAGGATTATATGTCCGATCACGAATACACCAGCCTGCTGGTCCGAAACGCCTGTTTCAACGCACCCATTAAGAATTACGACACCCACGCGGAGAATCAGGCGCCGACATCAAAATCCATCCCGACGCTCTACTATGCCGACCCGATTGAGGGCATCAACCTGTTCGGCGAACCGATCATCCCCCATATCTATGTCGATATCACCGAGACCCTGGAGATCAAGCGTAAGATGCTGGCCTGCCACGAAAGCCAGCGGAACTGGCTGCGTGCGCACCATGGGGTGGATGAATACCTGTTGGCCATGGAACGCGCGGCGAAAAAACGCGGCGAGGAAGTGGGGCTGCAATTCGCCGAGGGATTCCGTCAGCATCGCGGCCATGGGTTCCCCAAGAAAGACCTCCTCAAAGAAGTGCTCGGCGATCTTGTCCGCAGCCCTAAGTGAAGCCTGCCCCGGCGGGCTGGCAATTCCACCCACACCGTCCTAAGATATCCCCATCGGTGGGTTCATAGGGAAGCCGGTATAAGTCCGGCGCGGTCCCGCCACTGTAACCGGGAACGAAACCTCAACCGCCATTGTCTCCCCGTGTGGGAGATGAGAAGGCGAGGAAGTAGAACCCTCATCCGGCACAGACGCTTGATGAGCAGCCCGGAAGCCAGGAAACCTGCCCTCCGATCACCCCGGGAACCTGGAAGCTGACCGAGGAGAATGCTCCGGTGTGACAGCCTGAATCGCGCAATTCCGCAACTTCTTCGATTTCGGATCTCACCGTCATTCCCTCAAACATCCCCGGTTCCCCGCGTACGAGGATGCGCCTGAGAATGTCAACAACTCTTCTTCCGGGAAATCGTGGATTTACGCTCATCGAGATCCTGATCGTCGTCGCGATCATCGGTGTCCTTTCCGCAATTGTGAGCGCAAACTATTTCGAGGCCGTCGACCGCACCGACAGGGCCGCCTGTCAGCAGAACCTCCGCACCGTCTATTCCGCACTGCAATCGTACCGGCTGGACTACAATCGATTCCCGCCGGGCGACGGGCTGGCGGATATTCGCTCCCGCACCGATCTCACCACATTTGGATGCGGCCCGGCCGCCAACGGATATTGGAGCGGCGTCTCCCTGCTGCTGACGGAACTGGGATACTGTTCCGAAGACAGCCTGTATTGCCCGGCTTTGAGGCGCGCACACAATACGCCCATTCCCGCTTATGCCGCTTCCAGCCAGTCAGGTTTCTCCGGCAAACAGATCCCACAGTGGCGCTATCTCCGTTTCGCATACAACAGCGCCGCAACCGATGCAGGGGGATACAACGGAGGAGAACAGAACATCGAAAAAGACCTTGACGACGATATCTGGCTGGTGCGCTGCCTGCACCTGGACATCGGACAATTCGATAAGGAACGGCATATTCCTTTCCCGTTTCGCGTGAGAACCGATGAAGAGAATCCCGCTCGGAGCTGGTACGGCGAATTCGAATTGACCCTCCAGGGAACCATTCGACTTCGCCCGGTTGAGCTGCGAAAATAGTGTCGCTCCAGGATCATTCCAATTCGACGGACATCCAAGATCTGGAAACCTCTCTATGAAAAATCCCCGCCGCCTGATTACCCCGTTGATCGCCTCTCTCGCGGTTCTGATCTGGGTAGAAATCTTCATAGGACCGGTGGGGCTGTCTTTTCCCGATGTGCTGGCTGCATTGGCATCTCCGGGATCGGCGGACGGAGTGATCATTTGGGATTTGCGAATTCCGAGAATCGCCTATGCGCTTTGTGTCGGCAGCGGACTGGCGGTGTGTGGATTAGCGCTTCAGGGGCTGTTTCGAAATCCGTTGGCGGAACCGTTCACCCTGGGCATTTCCGGTGGAGCCGCCTTGGGCGCGGTTCTCGTGTTGACTACCGGTCTGCAATTCGGCTCGCTGGGCATGGCGGCTGCGTCCTTTCTGGGGGCTTTGGCCGTCTGCGTGATCGTTTATCTGCTGGCTGCCCGGACACTCTTCTCCGCAACGGCGCTGATTCTGGGCGGAGTCATGCTCGGATTTTTCGCTCAATCCGGGGTTCTGCTCGCCATTGCATTGGCACCGGGTCTGCGCGCGCAGGGAGCCATGATGTGGCTGATGGGAGATATGAGTTACGCGCCCAGGGATCTTCTTCTTCCCACACTGGCCCTCACCCTGGCCGGCGTGATATTCCTCTTCCGTCAGGCCGCCGGATTAAATGTCCTCTCTTTGGGGGATGAGAAAGCAACCTCCCTCGGCCTGAATGTGCCTCGGTTGCGGCGCAACGTATTTCTGTGGTGCAGCCTGATTACCGGAGCCACCGTCGCCGTGCTGGGCATCATCGGCTTCGTCGGCCTGATTATCCCGAATGCAATCCGACGGTTGGCAGGCGGCGATCATCGAACGCTGTTTCCGCTGTCCGCACTGGCAGGGGCCTGTTTCATCCTCGTGTGCGACGTTCTGGCCCGCTCGGTACTCGATCCTGTCGAATTGCCGCTGGGCATTGTTACAGGATTTGTCGGCAGTCTCACATTCCTGTGGATTTTTGTATCGCGCAAAAGAATTTAATGGAAAACCATGCTGAAATTGGAACATGTTTTCATAGAGATTTCCGGAAGATACATTGTCCGTGACTTTTCAGCCGGATTTCCGGAGAAATCCTTGACGTGCATCATCGGCCCCAATGGGGCGGGGAAAAGTACTCTTCTCCGTGCGATTTCAAATATCCTCTCGCTCACCCGGGGAACGCTCTCCTTTGATTCGGTCGATCTACAGACTCTTTCAGCACGCGAGCGAGCGCGAAGGATTTCTTACCTTCCCCAAACCATGCAATATGCCCCATCCTTTCCGGTTCCGCTATTTGTCGAGCTCGGAGGCGATCCCTGGGACAATGAATGGGAACCCGCCTGGAAGGCGCAACATCTGGAACATTGCCTGCACCTCTGCAATGTTGCACATTTGAAGGAACGGGAGGTGGCGACTCTAAGCGGCGGGGAACGCCAACGCGTCTACCTGGCCCAGGTAATCTACCAGAACACGCCGGTTATCCTGCTCGATGAACCGAGTTCATTCCTGGACCTGAAAAATATGGTGTTAATTGAAGACACACTGGCGCGGATTCGCGATGATGGGCGGACCATCCTGATGGTAACTCACGATCTCCACACCGTTCGACGCATCGGAACGCAGGTGATCGCCTTGAAGGACGGCGGAATTTTCGCAACGGATCGACCGCAGGCTGTCCTGAATCCCTCCCTCATTGGAGAACTCTTCGACCTGGACAGCGAAACGCTGCGGGAACGGTTCCCCACGTAACAACTACTGTCCTGTAACTGAATTACCTTTACAGAGTCTCACGTCATCGCGAGCGCGACTCCGGCGGGGCCGGTGATTTGGGTGAAGAAAGTATGGCATATCATGGCATAGGCGAAGGACTGTAAGACTCGCACAGATTCCTCCCCCGAAGATCGGGGGAGGTCAGGTGGGGGTTGACCGGA
>JAKPYU010000385.1 GCA_029568995.1 Candidatus Omnitrophota bacterium
CCGTGGGCATACCGGGAGATAGTGAAAAATCTCTTGCAAACTCCGTGGAAATGCGATAGAGTGTCTTTAGCGCAATGAAACCACCAGCCTGAAATCGCCGAGTCCGGCTCAGCTTGGGTCTCAAGCGGAATTGAAGGATACTCTTCAGTATAAGCTAACAACCGTAATCCATATCAGTTCTTTTCCTATAGATTGTCTTGTCGGCACAGGCATGTATGCCACCGACGATTGAAGAGTCTGACTCTCGATCCGATGCAAGGGATTTGCAGAATCCATCTGGCCCGAACACGGTGGGTTCAGGAACCCGGTCTGCCTGGGCAGATTCGACCGGGGTGATTCCGTATCCGTTTCGGGCAATTTGAGAAGCCCAATGCAGTCTTGGTGTGATCCGCCGACAAACCGGGTTGAATCCCTCTCCGGTGTGGTGGTATGAAAACAGCTTATCTGGTAGACGGAAATTCCTATTTCTTCCGGGCTTTCCACGGAATCGGGAACCTTTCCCGTTCCTCGGATGGAATGCCCACAGGGGCGGTGTTTGGCCTCGTGAATTCACTTCGCCAGATGCTGCGGACCTATTCTCCCGACGCCCTGATTGTCGCATGGGACAGCAGGGAGCCGACCTTTCGGCATGAACTGGATGATTCCTACAAGAGTAACCGGGAGGCCACTCCGGAAGACCTGGTGGTTCAGATCCCCTATATGAGACAGGCATTGAGTGCAATGGGCATCCCGATGATCGCGCGCCCCGGTTACGAGGCGGACGATATCCTCGGAACACTGGCCGACCGCCTGGCGCGGGAGGGCTGGGACGTTGTGATTGCTTCGGGGGATAAAGATTTGATGCAATTGGTCGGGAAGAACATTCGGGTGCTGCGGCAGCATCTGAACAACACCAAGATCTACGGAGAGAAGGAAGTCCGCGAGCGCTACCAGGTCGGCCCGGAGCGACTGCGGGATGTGTTCGGATTGATGGGGGATACGGTCGATAATATTCCGGGAGTTCCCGGCATTGGGGAAAAGACGGCGGTGGATCTGGTGGTCCGATTCGGGTCCCTGGAATCGCTGTACAGCAACCTGGACCAGGTGAAGGGGCAGAAGCGCCGCGACAGCCTGCGCGAATACCGGGAGCAGGCGTTTCGGTCTCGGGATCTGGCGACAATTTGCCGCGATGTTCCGCTGGAACTTGAAGAGAAATCCCTCGCGCCACCGTCGCCGGACACCACGGAGTTGCTCCGTGTCTATCGAGAACTCGAATTCCGAACGCTCGCCAGGGAACTGGAGGAACAACACGCCACGGCGCACGTTCTCGACACGGAATCGCGCTCGGCTCCGACAGCAGCAAACTATGAGATCGTTCCATCTCGCGACCGGCTGCAAACCGTTGTGGAAGAGATTCGGAAATCCGCGCTGGTTGCAGTGGATACCGAAACGACCTCCCTCAACACGAACATCGCGGACCTGGTCGGCCTGTCGCTTTCAATTCGTGCGGGTCAGGCGTGGTATATTCCGGTTGCCCATCGAGACGGAGACTGTGTCCCGTTGAGCACGGTGAAGGAACTTCTCGGCCCCCTACTTGCAGATCCGCGTTGCCGGAAATGCGGGCAGAATCTGAAATTCGATTACCAGATTCTGAGTCGAAGCGGATTGACGCTGGCGGGGATTGTCCATGACAGCCTGGTTGCCTCCTATTTATGTGAACCGGAACGGTCAACCCGGAAACTGGACGTCCTGGCGGCGGAGCATCTGGGGATGCGCATGACGCCTATCGAGGACCTGATCGGTTCCGGGAAAAAGCAGAAGTCCTTTGCGGAAGTGCCCATTGAGCGGGCGGGACCGTACTCCTGCGAGGATGCGGATGCGGCGTTTCGGCTTGCCGGTTTCTACGAGGAACGGCTCCATTCACTTGGCCTGAAGCGGCTTTACGAGGAAGTGGAAATGCCCCTGGTCTCCGTGCTGGCAGAGATGGAGATGTGCGGCGTGAAAGTCGATCAGGGGACACTGGAGGAACAGTCGCGGGAACTGGAAAAGGAACTGGAATCGCTTCAAGAAGAGATTTACCGGGAAGCCGGACGAGAATTTAACATCAATTCCCCTTCGCAACTGGCTGCAATTTTATATGATGAAAAGAGACTACTGACCGGTCGAAAGAAAAGTACCCGCGCGGACATACTGGAGCAGTTGGCCTCCGAGGGACACAAGATCGCTGTCCTGATGATGGAATACCGCCAGCGGGCAAAACTACAATCCACCTATCTCGAAGGTCTCAAGGAGCTGATCGACCCGCAGACGGGTCGTGTGCATACAAGCTACAATCAGACGATTGTCAACACAGGGAGAATCTCCAGCAGTTCGCCCAATTTGCAGAACATCCCGATTCGGACGCCGTTAGGGCATCGTGTGCGACGGGCCTATGTCGCGGAGAAGGGAAATCTGCTGTTGTCGGCGGATTATTCGCAGATTGAATTGCGGATCATGGCGCACCTGTCGAAAGATCCGGGGCTTCTGGAGGCATTCGGAAAAGGGGAAGACATCCATCGCCGAACCGCTGCGGAGGTGTTCGGTGTTTCGCTCCAGGATGTGAGCAGCGACATGCGGCGCAAGGCCAAGGAGATCAATTTCGGTTTGAATTACGGCATGAGTCCGTACGGCTTGTCGCAGCGCCTGGCGATTCCGGTGGAGGAAGCAAAGGACTATGTCGAGCGGTATTTCGACCGGTATCCCCGTGTGCGGGAACACATGGATGAAATAGCCCATGAAGCGGCAAAGAACGGTTGTGTCAGGACCATCCTGGGTCGTCGGATTCCCACTCCCGGTTTGGGAGATTCCAACCGGGCGCGTGCCGAGAATGCGCGCCGTGCAGCGATCAATGCACCGATTCAGGGTTCGGCGGCGGATTTGCTGAAGAAAGCGATGGTGGACTGCCATCGCCGTCTTGCGGGCAAGCCGGTGAACATGATCCTGACCGTCCATGACGAATTGGTGTTTGAAGTAAAAGAATCCATTGTGGAGGAAACCGCTCAGGAGGTTCGTGAAACCATGGAAACCGCCCTGGCGAAGGAGATTACGGTCCCCACACCAGTGGAGGTTTCCTGGGGAAACAGCTGGGCCGAGCTATGAATACGCGGAAGGTGGTAGGGTTGGTTGGACTGCCGGGAGCGGGAAAAAGTACGGTGGCGTCTCTCCTGGTCCGCCGGGGAGCACGCCTGATCGAAGCGGATCGTCTCGGTCATGCGCTTCTGGAGAAAGGCGGGCAGGAATATGAGGCATTGGTCGCTCGGTTCGGGGCCGGGATTCTCACGGCAAAAGGATCGATTGACCGGAAAGAACTTGCGGAACTCGTTTTCAATGATCGGCGCTCCCTGGAGGATCTGAACCGGATCGTGCATCCGAAAATGACTGAGCAGATCCGACAGGCGATTGTCGAACATCAAAATAGTGAAACCGGTTCGGAACCGGTACTCGTGATTGATGCCGCCCTTCTGCCGGAATGGGGATTGGCGGATGAACCGGATGTGCTGATCGGGGTTACCGCCCCGAAAGAGGTGAGAGCCACAAGGCTCAAAGAGTTACGTGGTTGGTCCACAGAGGAACTTAGGAAACGTGAGGAAGCCCAATGGGAAGAAGACCGAAAATCAACGAAAACCATGCTAATAATCGACAACCGAGGAACTATGGAAGACCTCGACGCCCAGGTGGAACGTATATGGCAGACCCACCTGCGCCCGTAATGAACGACGACCGGAACTCCTACTATGCCCACAAAGCCCCGGACCCGGGACTCCCAAAGGACAACGACATCGAGGAGCCGGTGATCACCCGGAAACCCGCCCTGGCCGTTGCGGTCCTGAAGCGGAACACCATCTCGGAACTGACCAGGATGGCCCAGGAGATGGGGCTGGAAAGTTATAGCGGGCTTCGAAAACAGGAACTCATTTATCGCATCCTTCAGCACCAGGCGCAGGAAGAAGGTCCCGAAGGCGTCATGGAAGGAGAAGGCGTGCTCGAATGCCTGCCGGAAGGGTTCGGATTTCTGCGCAGCTCGAATTACAACTACCTTCCCGGCCCGGACGATATCTATATCTCTCCTTCCCAAATCCGTCGATTCGGTCTTCGAAAAGGGGACATGGTCAAAGGATTGATCCGACCGCCGAAAAGTGGGGAGCGCTATTTTGCCCTGCTGAAAGTGACCGAGATCAACTACGAACCGCCTGAAGCAGCGAAAGACAAAATCCTGTATGACAACCTGACGCCGCTGTTTCCCTCCGAGCGATTTCGGATGGAGACCACGCACGATAAAATCACCGCGCGGATCATCGACATGATCGTCCCCATGGGCAAAGGACAACGTGCGCTGATCGTGTCTCCCCCAAACGCGGGGAAAACGATTCTTCTCCAGGGCATCGCTCACAGTATCACCGCGAACCATCCCGACACGACATTGATCGTTCTTCTGATCGACGAACGTCCCGAAGAAGTAACCGACATGCAGCGGTCTGTGGACGGGGAAGTGATTTCCTCGACATTCGATGAGCCACCCGAGCGACACGTTCAGGTTGCCGAAATGGTAATCGAAAAGGCAAAACGCCTCGTGGAATATAAGCATGATGTGGTAATCCTGCTCGACAGTATCACCCGCCTGGCGCGTGCCTATAACCAGATCGTTCCGCACAGCGGCAAGATCCTCTCCGGCGGTATCGACTCCAGCGCGTTGATTCCACCGAAACGATTCTACGGCGCGGCGCGAAACATCGAGGAAGGCGGAAGCCTTTCCATCATGGGCACGGCGCTGATCGACACCGGCAGCCGCATGGATGATGTCATCTACGAGGAATTCAAGGGCACGGGCAACCTGGAACTGCACCTCGACCGCAAACTCGCCGAGCGCCGAATCTATCCGGCCATCGATATCAACCGGTCCAAGACACGGCGGGAGGAACTCCTGATGGAGCCCCACGAGCTGGAACGGGTCTGGCTGCTGCGGAAAGTGCTGAACGAGATGAACGCCAGCGAGGCGGTGGAACTCCTGATCGAGCGTCTCAAGAAGACCAAGAGCAACAAGGATTTTCTGGATACGTTAGGGAAGTCGGATCTTTAAAGGTCTTCCAAGAGACAGGACTGCATTTGCCGGACTGACATTCCCTCACCCCGACCCTCTCCCGGAGGGAGAGGGAGCGTCTCCATGACGTATTTCAGCCGATGTGAACGTCCGTCTGCTTTAATTCTTTCCCGTCAGCTTGCATTGGCGTGCCAGCCGCGAATCAGCAGGAACAGATCCTTCTTGTCTACTTTTCCGTCTCCGTTCAGATCGGGCCACTTGTACGCAGGCGTAGGCGACCCGGTGGGGGTCTGCGTTGCCGTCGGCGATGGCGTATTTGTCGGCTTGTGGGTGGGCGTGAGCGTAAACGTGGGTGTCACGGTCGGAGTGGCTGTGGGCGTGAAAGTTGGCGTCCAGGTCGGCGAAGGGGTATCCGTCGGTGTATGGGACGGCGTTACCGTTGGTGTGTAAGTAGGCGTCTGGGTCGGTGATGGCGTATCGGTTGGTGTATGGGTCGGGGTAGCCGTGAAAGTCGGTGTGGGTGTGAAAGTCGGTGTGGGCGTGGGTGTTGCGAAGAGAAACAGGGTCGGTGTAGCCGTGGGATTCGAAACGGGTGTCGGGTCCGAACCGGAGGTATCCAGGGACCAGATCCAGATCTCCAGCCGATTTCCCGCGATACGAATCAGATCTTCATGTGCGTCCCCGTCGATATCCGCGAAACGGATGGCTTTTGTATTCTGTGCATCAATCAGAGTGGACTGGCTTTCCGTCAGGATACCGTCCATCTGCTTACGATAGTAATAAATGCGTGTGCTCTTGGCGATCAAAACTTCCGCCTGACCGTTGTCGGTCAAGTCGCTCATGGCAATTGCACGAACATCGGTGCCGGGATTGAGTGTGTAATAAGTGGAACTGGTTGCGCGTCCGGCATTCCCCATGTATACCTGAAGGCCGTTGCTGGAGGGATTGTCGGTTCTCGGCCCCCAGAGCCAGAAATCGACATACCCATCCTCGTTCATATCATCATCCCCCGAAAGTGTGGCGCTCACCTGGGGAAGCAATTTTACCTGTCCGACCAGACCCCCGGATGCGTCACCAAACATGAGGGTATAATCCGTTGTGCCGTTCATACCCGACAGACCGACCAGCATGTCAGTGAATCCATCGTTATCGTAATCGCCGGTGGAAAAGAACTTCTGTGCCCTGCCTCCGATCACCTGCCCCCCCGTGAACGACCCGGAGGAATCGCCCAGATACAAACGTGGTTGGTTCCCCAGAAGAAGATCGCTGATGAAGTCGCTATTGAACCGACCGGTCTGCATGTACTCTCTGGGTGCCGCAGACAGCGACGTCCGTTTTCCGAACGAATAATTCCCCGCCCCATCCCCCATGAGAGTTACGACTTCCGGGGTCCCGGACCCGCCGGCAATTGCAAGATCCTCGATCTCATCGCTGTTGAAATGCCCCGTGGCGGCCCGGTATGGCGCGTTCAGGACAAACTCGGTTCGGTTGCCCAGCCACCCGCCGCCAAGTCCGCAATATACGGACGCTTTATTCTGGGATTCGCAAACCACCAGCAGATCCGGCAATCCATCTTGATTCCCGTCCGGAAATGCAACATCGGAAACATCCCCCTGTTCCTCCAACACCTGCCGCAGATCGAATTGCACTGCCGGGGTCGGTTTCGGTGTGGGCAGGATCACCTTGGAAAGGTCGATCACCAGTTCCAGCCCCCATGCCTCAACCGTTCCCGTCACTCCGTCAACATAATCGCCGACAAGCAAGGACCACATGCCTCCGCTGGGGTAGCCGTTGAATGAAGAAAGCGATTGCACCGGCGTGTTATATGTGGGATAGATGGCATACAAGTCCTGGCCCGGACCGCCCGCGTGCAGCGTGACCCGTTTCCCGGACGGATTCTCCAGTTCCATGGTGATATCGGAGATTCGGGCATGACTCAGTCGAACGGCCACACGGACCTCCTGGATCAGGGCGTTCAACGCCACATCCGTGCCCAGGACAAGACGGATTCCCGTGTCCGGAATCACCGCACCGGTTTCGAATTCGTAGACGAGTGTCTGAAGATTCGCGTCAGCCTGAGCGGAAACGGCTCCGCACAGGAGAATCAATAAGGCGGCAACAGTTCGATTCATGAGGAATCCCTCGATGAATGAGCCGCCTCTCCGCGCACAATGCAGGAATGGCCTATCTTATCACAGTTTCATCAAAAACGTTCGCCTGAACCGGAGGAATCTTCGGCAATTCCCAGAGACACCCGCATCAGGTTCAGCAAGCCCGGTACTTCCCGGTGCCCGCCCCCATAGCCGACACGCTCGACACGAAATTGCATGACGCTTTGTTCCTCGGCCAGAGTAGTCAGAATCGCCGCGCCTGTGGGAGTTGTCAGTTCCGCATCCACGTCCAGGAACCGCATCGTGCTTCCAACGGCAAGGTTCACGACCGCCGGAGCGGGAACCGGAATCAATCCGTGCTGACATTGAACCTGCCCTTGCCCCGTAACCAGGGGAGAACGCCAGATCCTCTTTGGGTCGAAATACTCCACGGCCAGGCAGGTTCCCACAATGTCCACGATAGCATCCACCGCGCCGACTTCATGAAAGTGTACCTTTTCAGCCGTTGTTCCGTGGACTTTCGCTTCGGCTTCGGCCAAACGCTGAAAAATGCGGATTGACCGTTCTCGGACTCGTTCCGGGAGATCGCTTTCCTGGATGATTGTCCGAATCCGAGCCAAATGGCGATGGTCTGTCTCGTGTCGGGTAAGTTTCACGGAGACACGCAAGCTGTCAATCGGACCAGCGGCAAATCGCTCCGCCGAAATCTCATAGTGCTCGTCCAGCCCCAGATGCGACAGACTCCGACGCAACTCCTCCAGGGGGTATCCCAGATCCAGCAAGGCCCCCAGGCACATATCGCCACTGGCTCCACCGAGACATTCAAAAAAGAGAATCCGCGCCTCGCTCTGCACCTCTTTTTGCCTTTCCATCATTTCCGACCGGATTTTCCCGGGAACCTGTCGCGACACATTACCCGACCGGCGTATGCCAGGCAATCCCGCTCCTGAAATTCACCGTAAAAAACCGGGCGGAAAAGCGTTGACGGTGTTCCCATCAAGTCATACAGTCGTTATGATCTTATCACCAATCGGTTTTCGTGATATATGGACAACACAACCGATTCTGTCACACCGGAATGTTCCATCCGAACAACCAAGGGGGTCGCTCAATGAACCACGCGAGGATAATCCCGATTCTGCTGTTGTGCTGCATCCCGCTTACACCGGCCAGGGCGGAGAATCCTTCTTGGAGTGGGTCCTGGATCTGGTGCGAAAACGAACCGTCTGCGACGAATCTCTATTTGTATTGCCGAAAAACGCTCGACGTGGCGGGCGAAATCCGGTCCGCCAGCCTGAATATCACCGCCGACAGCAACTATATCCTGTATGTAAACGCCACAGAGATCGGCAGAGGTCCGGTACGCTCGAATCCAAAACGGCAGGCTTACGATACGTACGATCTTCAGGGAGTGCTCAAGACTGGCGCGAATACGGTTTGTGTGTTGGTTCATTATATCGGAACAAGCACGCTGTCGTACGTCTCGGGGCGCGGCGGTCTCCTTGTGGACGGTACGGTCGCCTTGGCGGACGGAAGCGCCGTTCGCATTCTCTCGGATGGTTCCTGGAAAGTGCGCCCTGCTGAACCGTGGACTTATGACATGCCGCGAATGAGCAAAGAACTGGGGTACGGTGAGATTTTCGATGCTCGCCAGGAACCCTCCACCTGGAACACCGTGGGATTTGACGATTCGTATTGGGCATCGGCGATGGTGATCGGACCGCATCCGCAGGAACCCTGGAAGGAACTGATCCCCCGTGACATTCCCCCGGCGACAGGAGAACTCATTTCTCCGCGAAGCATTCTGTCTATCAGCAATGTCATCGCACCGAAACAGCAATTCCACCTGGATTTCGCGCAACCCATATCCCCCAACAAGCAGGCTGTTGTTTACGCATTTACACAGGTTTACAGTGAAACGCAACGGACACTGGATCTGGTTTGCGGAAGCGATGACGGCCTCCATGTCTGGCTGAACGGTCAATCGGTCATCGAACAGAATGTCTCGCGTCGTGCTTCTCCCAACCAGGACAGAGTATCGGTTCCTTTGAATGCAGGCTGGAATCCGTTGTTGGCGAAAGTCACTCAGACGGATGGCGAATGGCGGTTGTTCCTGCGTTTTGATGGGGAAGGTGTGGACGCTCTGCGTTTTTCATCAACGGAAGATCAGGGACAGCCGGTTCCCGTATGGCATCTGATCGGGCCGTTTGACAACAAGGGGGATATCGGTTTCGCGACGGTATATCCACCTGAGATCAGCGTGGATCTCTCGACGATGTGCGAAGGAATAGACGGAAAAGCGCTTTCCTGGCAGCGGACGGAGGTCCGTTCGGAGACGCTGCAACCGGCAGTTTCCATGTCGCGGTCCTGGCTCGGTCCTCTTCAGGGCAGCACCGTAGCGGGCGCGGAAACCGTCCTGGGGCAAGAAGGACGGGCGACTCTTTCCACTCTGGACGATTCATCGGGCATTTCGATTGTCCTGGATTTCGGCAAAGTCGTTCTGGGATATCCCGAAATCGAACTGTACCAGGCGCAGGAGGGAACTCAGATCGACCTTGGTTACAGCGAGTTCTTGACGGAAGACGGCAGGGTGGACCCTTATGCCTCCGAGGTCCTTTATGCAGACCGTTACACCTGCCGCAGCGGGCCGCAGACAATCCGCACATTCGATAAACGGGGGTTCCGGTACTTGCGGCTGGATGTGTATCGCACCGGCGGGCCGCTGCAGATTTCGTCAGTCAGAGTCCGTCCCGGCGGGTATCCGGTCCAGGTCCGTGGAGCGTTTTCTTCCTCCAATGAACGCCTGAACAAACTCTGGCAGGCCGGAGTGGATACTCTCCGCGCCTGTATGGAGGATGTGTACCTGGATAGTCCCTGGTGTGACCGCGCGCTGTGTATGGCAGAGGCACGTATCGAAATGCTCTGCAATGATTACACATTCGGAGATACGGCCCTGGCGCGGCGTTGCCTCCGGCTGATTGCGCAGTCCCAGCTGCCCGACGGGCGCGTGTATGGGATCTATCCCACAGACTCGGAGGACGCGCTGATTGCGGATTCCATGCTGATCTGGGTGATGGCGCTTTATGACGATTATTTCCAGACCGGCGATGATTCCCTGATCCGCGAGGTTTTCCCGAATGTGGTCCGCCTGCTGGCTTGGTTCGCGGGGCACGAAAACGAAGATGGCCTGCTTGCGGGCGATCTGGGCCGAATTGTGATCGACCAGGCGGAAATCGACCGGAACGGAGTATCCGCTGCGCTGAACGCGTTTTACTACAAGGCGCTGTGCGATGCTTCCGCTATGGCACAGCAGATCGGAAGTCTGGATCACGCTCAGCAGTTCACCAACCGCGCAAAGGCCGTGCAGAAGGTATTCGAATCCCGATTCTGGGACGGCGAGGCAGGCGTTTTCCGGGATTCATACCAGGACGGGGCGCTCAGTGAATCGGTCAGCCAACAGACCAACGCGCTCGCGATTCTCTTTGGATTAGCCCCGAAGAAGGTTGATGATCCGGTTCTTGCCTATCTCTCCAATCCTGAGAATAAGGCTATTGAAGCAACTCCGTATTTCTCTTTCTATTGGCTGAACGCCCTGTGTAAGGCGAATCGGCAGGGTGATGTGCTTACAGTCATGGGGCAGCGTTGGGGGAAGATGTTGGACGGCGGTTCAGCCTCCTTATGGGAGACCTGGGATGGCAGGCTGTCCCATTGCTATGGGGCTTCTTCCGCTCCGACTTGCATCATCCCCGCACAGATTGTGGGCTTGAGACCGCTTTCCCCCGGTTGGAAGACGGCCATCCTGGAACCCAACCTGGGCGGCCTGAACGATGTGTCCGCCACAGTCCCCACACCCAAGGGCGATATTTCGGTCAAGCTGACCCAGCGGTCCGGCGGGTATGTAATGGCAGCGGAACTCAGTTGCCCGGCGGATTGTGCGGTGACCGTGTCATTGCCGCTTCAGGGAGTGCTCAAGCCAAGGGTGCTGATCGACGGCAAGAAAGAGATGCCGAAGAATGTGCAGGCGATTGGGGAAAAAGATGGGCGGCTGCTGTACCAGATAACCGGCCCGGCACACCTGACTTTGGGATTGCAGAGCGTACCGCGCTGACTGCGAAAGGAGGGACTCGAACCCTCACGGATTGCTCCACTGGATCCTAAGTCCAGCGCGTCTGCCAATTCCGCCACTCTCGCGAATCGTTGCGATTGTACCGCGTTACGCCTGGAGAACCAAGAAGCCGCGCTGATGGAGGAATTATCCTCCCCCCCCAGCCCCCTCTCCAAGCATGGAGAGGGGGAGTGTCGTCATTCCGGCGCAAGCCGGAATCCAGGCCTTTTTCCTCTTCCCCCCGTTTACGGGGGGATTGAGGGGGGGACGCCACAGAACCCCACCCCGACCCTCCCCGCGAGCAGGGAGGGAGCAAGAAATCCTCCCCCCGTTTACGGGGGGATTGAGGGGGGGACCATCAAAAAAAACCATTTTCCCGATTGACAATCCACCACACCGGCGTATAGTTCCCGTAATACCTTGCGGCATCCGTAGCGTTGCCGTTTTGGAGGGGCCGATGAAAATCTCCTTCCTTCCCGCATTCACCCGAATCGTGGTTCTTCTTATTGTTTCCCAGGTTCTTCCCGTGCAGGCGGAAGAGGCGTTGACCGAACTGGTCAAGAAAGTACAGCCGTCGGTTGTGCTGATCCTGACCTACGACAGCAGCGGCGAATCGCTCGCGCAGGGCAGCGGATTCTTTGTGAACAAACAGGGCGACATCATCACCAACCGTCACGTGCTGGAGAAGGCATCCCGCGCCGAAATCAAAACCACCGCCGGGAAGGTGTATCCCATCAAGGGCGTTGTCGCGGAAGATCTCGAAGCGGACCTGATCCAGGTCACGGTAGACATCCCGCAGAAAGAGGTGTTCCCCCTTGCGGTAAGCGAGACCGTGCCGGAAGTCGGCCAGAAGGTAGTTGTGATCGGCAACCCGTTGGGATTGGAGAACACGGTATCGGACGGGATCGTCTCGGCGGTGCGGGAGGTTCCGGGGTATGGGGATGTGATCCAGATCACCGCGCCCATGTCGCCCGGTTCCAGCGGAAGCCCCGTGGTGAACCTCAAAGGCGAGCTTCTCGGTGTCGCGACTTTTCAAATGATCGTCGGCCAGAACCTCAACTTCGTCATCCCCGCCAAGAAGACCAAGATGAAGAAATGGGAGAAAGAGAAGACATTTGAGGAATGGAGGGGAGGGATTGCGGGGGATTGGCTTGAATCCCCAGAAGGGCTGTTTTATCAGGGATTAAATTTGGTGAACGCTCGGGAATGGGAAAAGGCATTGCCCTTCTTCGAAAAGGCGACTCAAAAGAAACCGCACTATATGGAAACCTACTGCCTTCTGCTGTCCATAGAGGGATCAAATTTGATGGAAGTTCAGAAATGGGAAGAAGCGCTCACCTTCCTGCAAAAGGTGGTCGAAAGAAAGCCTGACTCTGGAGCCTACCTGCAGATCGGAGTGTGCAAAGAGGAACTCGGTCGCAGGACTGAGGCCATCGAAGCCTACAAGCAGGCGATTCGCGTCAATCCCGATAATGGTTGGGCGCATGTCAACTTGGGGAATGCCTACCGGATTCTAGAGCGTTATGCCGACGCCATCGAAGCCTACAAGCAGGCGATTCGCATCAATCCCGATGATGCTTGGGCGTATTTGTTTATGGGGAATGCTTATTTCACTCTTGATCGCTACACCGACGCCATCGAAGCGTACAAGCAGGCCATTCGCATCAAGCCGGATGATGCTGCTGCGCATCGGTCTCTCGGGTTTGCTTATGAAAAGCTTGACCGCTGGGCTGACGCCGTAGAATCTTACAAGCAGGCCATTCGCATCAAGCCGGATGATGCTGCTGCGCATCGGTCTCTCGGGTTTGCTTATGAAAAGCTTGACCGCTGGACCGACGCCATCGAATGCTACAAACAGGCGATCCGCATAAGGCCGGATGATGCCAGCGCGCACCACTTTCTCGGCAGTGCTTACTACAATCTTTACCGCTGGACTGACGCCATCGAGTGCTACAAGCAGGCAATTCGCATCAAGCCGGATTATGCCGAGGCGCATTACATTCTGGGGATATCTTATCTGCTTATTGGCGATAAAGGCTCCGCGTTGGACGAATACAAAATCCTAAAAGATTTGAACAAGGAGCTGGCGAATGAATTGTTCGATCTGATTTACAAGTAATGGCGGAAGGCGCGGGAATGTCCGACAAGCCAGCTGCACCCGTCGGACAGGGACTGCAACAGGAATGGAAACTGAATAGTGTAGATGTTGCGATAGAACGCACCAGTGAGAGGAGAAATGAACGATGAACGATAATGCGGCGAATGATCGAACTGGAAACTTGGTTTCGAACTTGCTTGCTATCTCAAAAATGATCTTCATCCTGACTTATGCCGGATTGCCGTTGTATTTGTGTTATTTCCTCTATCATTCGCTGTATATCAACTCCACATTCAATCTGGAAGGAAAGCAGAATCGAATCAATGAAGTTGCGCGGTCCAATGCGGCGTTGGCCGAATGGAATTACGATGAATTCAGTGACGTGGACACTAAGGACGAGAAATATCCCATTGTTGTTCTTCGAACCGGGTACAAAATCATCCGATTTGGCCACGAATCTTCACTAATCGGATGGGTTTATGAGATTATGAATACGTCGCCAGAGAGTTTCTATGAGGCTACCGTCACGTTCAAAATTCTGGATCAGGACCGCTTTTTGATTGAAGAGGGGGAGGGGAAGACAGGGATTCGCCCAGGTTCCTACGGCACCGTTCAGGATACAATATCTGTGGCGAATGACGATCTATCCCGGATAACAAATTCCTCTTGGACAATACAGTTGTCTCCAGATTGGATGAGTATGGAAAAAGAGACTAAGGGAAAGAGGTACGATAGACTGTGCAAGATAATACGCGAAAAGACACCTTCCGCCAATCTTCCGTTTTGGGCCTATACGACAATTCAAGGTCCTCTCAGCGTGTATTCCGAGAAATGGAAGGCAATCCAGAGCTGCTTAGGATCTGACGCTTCAGGGAAGATGGGTGCTGCGGATGGCATATCTTCGGGCACTGGGAATGTAAACTTGCTAAATGATATAAAGTCTTTTGAGTCGAAGAATTGATTCTCATGCCTCATCAGGGATTTGTATTGTGCAGGACATAGTAATTTCGTAGGCCATAGATTGGTTTACGTAACGTTCATAAATATAGAAGGATTATTTGTTATGAACGAGTCGGATATCCGAAGTGGTGCAGCGTGGGCAAAATGGTTTGGCATAGCAAAGATGCTTGTTGGGGTATATGCGCTTTATGTCATGGCATCTGTAAAGGATATCCCGATAGCCGATATATGGAGATTTGGACCTGTGGACGCGATCGGCCAAATAGCAATTGGGGCTGTGTCTTTCTGGTTGGGCATTACTCTGTTGAATTCATTGACCCGCAAGTCCTCGTATTTCACCACCCTTATATGGATTTATAGTATTTGCCTGTTTCTCCATGTCATGAACTATTTGGTTATGTCTTCTGGAGAACAACGGCCCGTGGGACAAGTTGTTCCGATATTGACGGTCTGGGCGTTATGGAAATTTGTTAAGGGGCGTCGCGAACTTCGTTGTTCAGAATCCGATGTAGCATCTTAAATCGTCAGGGGAATTCTTTGTGCTGTGTGTACAATCCCCTTGATCTGAGCAGTTAGGAAGGGCGTGCCGCGTCGTAAGCGAGACGCCCGTGCCACCCCTCTGGTTTCCGGATCGCGGTCGCCTGTCGCCCTTGTCCGGAATGACGGTTGTATCCTGCACAACTCCTTTCGCCGTCATTCCGGCGCAAGCCGGAATCCAGCAGAAGTCTGAACCGGGATTCGTCGGGTTGAAGGATAGGCGTGATGAAGAAAAAGGATGAAGAATCAAGGTAATCCTGGAATCAAGTGAATCACGGTTCAGACAACCTCTCCCACGGGCGAGACGCCCGTGCCACCCTTCGTGCCACCTTTCCAATTGCGGGTTGCGGACTGCGCGTGGCATGGGCGTCTCGCCCATGATCCTGGATTCTGGATCGCGGCCTCCTTCGTCGGCCTTGTCCGGAATGACGGTTGTACCCCGCACGACTCCTTTCCGCGTCATTCCGGCGCAAGCCGGAATCCAGCAAAAGTCTGAACCGGGATTCGTGGGATTGAAAGATGAGCATGATGAAGAAAAGGGATGCAGAATCAAGGTAATCCTGGAATCAAGTAAATCACGGTTCAGACAACCTCTCCCACGGGCGAGACGCCCGTGCCACCCTTCGTGCCACCCTTCCAATTGCGGGCTGAGCGTGGCATGGGCGTCTCGCCCATGATCCTGGATTCCGGATCGCGGCCTCCTTCGTCGGCCTTGTCCGGAATGATGGTTGTACCCCGCACGGCTCCTTTCCGCGTCATTCCGGCGCGGTGGGAAACCGGGGGCACTTTCCTATTCCGCAGACACAACTTCCGATAAC
The DNA here is from genome assembly GCA_029568995.1 of Candidatus Omnitrophota bacterium. Lineage (GTDB taxonomy): Bacteria > Hinthialibacterota > Hinthialibacteria > Hinthialibacterales > JAKPRU01 > JAKPRU01. The sequence goes on from JAKPYU010000385.1 coordinate 15,686, forward strand.
AAGTCTTTCAGTCCGATCACCGGTTTTTCCGGCTTCTCAAAGAGTCGGCTCGCGCTCAGCACTTCAATACCGACCAGTTGTTCTCCGGAGGCGAAATCCAACGCGATATCGTCCGTCAATCGCACAACCCGACACTGGAA
>JAKPYU010000391.1 GCA_029568995.1 Candidatus Omnitrophota bacterium
GGATGTTGCGCCAGGTAAGCCTGCATGTGGCTCTGGATTACGCCCAAGTTCATGTCGCCGGTGACATCGGACCAGTTGATGCGACTGATGATGACCTTGGAATAGAAGAACGCAAAAAAGGAGAACAGACCGTAGATCACCAGGGATTTTGTCAACGGCGCACAGTCCGCAAATACCGCCCGCAGCGCGATCTTGCGAGCCTCTTTCGGGCGGGACAGAACGAAATAGACTCCAAAAAAGACCAGGTAGGAGCAAAGAATGAATCCCGTGATGAGGGAGTTTTCCTTGCAGCAATACATCAGGCCCAGAAAGAACAGAGATCCCACCAGGTGGAGAGGCTGTTTGGTTCGGATGTAGTCCATGGCGAACACCACAATGCCGAGCGTCATCGTGGCAATGAAGATGTCGTTCCGTGCGAATCGTGAGAAATAAGTGAGGGTTGGCGACAGGGCCACGGCGATCAATGTGCAGATCACTCCCGGTGTGCCGATCCAGGGACGCAGGCGCAGGATGAGAACCAACATCAGGAGACCGAACGTCACTTCGGGTAGTCGGCCGGTGAAGTCCGAATCGCCGAACAGGGCATAAATCAGAGCGGTGTAATGATAAAGGAACGGGCCATGGTAAACCGGGTCGTAGCGATATTCCGAACGGCCGTCGTGAAACAGCTTATAGGAATAGTATGCGTGAAGTGACTCGTCATGGTGATAAGCCATTTCGCTCAGCTGATACAGGCGAAGAAATGCCCCAACTGCAAAAATTCCGCAGATCATCAATCCCACATGAGTCCATTGAATCGGTTTGGAGGGTTGTTCTTTCACCGGAGTTCCTCTCGAATTCTTGGAAATGACGCAGACCGCCGGTTCTTTTCCGTCCGGCGCAATTCATGCGCACACCATAAGTCACCAGGAATCAACTGTCAAATGATACTTTACGGGCATGAAAATGGGGAGTTACCGCCCCCCTTCTCTTAAAAATAGAAGAATGATCCGTCGGACCTTCTGCAGGAGGAATCATGGCAGGCATCTTTTCCCGTCTGTGGCGTAACATCCCGTCCCATCGCAAGCAATCCCCCGTTTTTGAGACTGTCTCCGAACCGAACCGCATTCCGGTCAGACCGATTTCCACCCCCGGTGGATCGTACGCCTCACTGGGCCTCATGAACGATCCCGATATGATCCCGCCGCCGGAACCGGATTTCACTGTCCTGTTTCCCGTTCTGCGCTACATGCGCGACCATATTCCCGATGTCTCTGCCGGAGTCTGGGCGTGGGTGCGCCTGTGCAACACGCCGCAGACCATGCACCTGGACGGCGGCAGTTCCACGGACCTGGAGACCGCGAAAGCGATTCTGGCCCGCCTGGACCGGCGCATTCATGAATTCGAACATGCCAAAAGCCAGGGCATGGAGTCCCTTGTCGCCGCTTTCTTCCTTTCTGTCTTTACCTACGGCAGTTTCGCCGGGGAGGTGGTTCTGACAGAGGACCGGTCCCGAATCGACAAGTTCTATATTATCGACCCTGCCACGATCCGGTTCCGACGGACTCGTGTGAATCGTCACCTGGTTCCGTACCAGCTGCTTCCCGACGGGAAATTTGTACGGCTCAATCCCGCCTCGTTTTTCTACTATGCCTTGGATGCGGAAGGGGATTCACCTTATGGTCGCTCGCCGCTGATGGCCCTGCCGCTGGTGGCGCGGATTCAGCAGCAGATGATGATTGACCTGGCACGCGCCACGCACAACGCCGGATTTCCGACCCTCCATGTGAAATACGCTCCCGGCGTGCCACGCCCCGGCGAATCTCCATCCGTATTCAATGAACGTATCGGGCGGGAGTTTCAGGAAATCCGGGACCGCCTTCGCGAAAAGAAGGCCGACAGCAATTTTGTGACCTTTGACAATATCGAGGTGGAGTATGTCGGAGTTGGCGGGAACCGGACCCGGTGGAGTGAAAGCCTTCAGGCGGTCAGCGAGCAGGTGATCTCCGCGCTGCACCTCGCGCCATTTATGCTGGGACGGAATTGGGGAACAACCGAAACCTGGGGTGCATCGCAATATCAGCTATTGACCAACCACGCCACAACCGTCCAGCAGAGTGCGAAACGCATGGTGGAATGGCTGCGCAACCTGGAACTGGCGCTCTACGGCATCCCCGTTACCTGCCGCCATGAATTCAGCCCGCATAAGAAGCTCGATGAATTCGGCACGGCCCGCGCGGAATCTCTACGAGTCAAAACGGGCCTGGAACTGTTGGACCGTAAGCTGATTTCACAAGAAGAATTCAGTACAAACTACTTGTCAGTAGGAGCAGGGGCGAATTGACTACAGGACCTGCCCGGTTACCACTAAAAACGAATCCAGTTCATTACCGCAGGTAGTTCACCGGACAGCTTGTAGAGGGCTGTCAGAGTGGTATGGCTGTTCAATGTCAAATGGATCGTCGTATTGCTCCCGACCAGGTTGCCGGATTTATCGGTCCACCCGGCGAATACCCAGGTGCCGTAATTATTCTGCGCTGTCAGGGTGACTCCGCTGCCTGAATGATAAGTCCGATAAGAGCTCCCCAACACATCCGTGCGTGCATTCAAGTCCGGCGTACCCACGAGAGTGTAAGGAGTAAACTCGTCGTTGGCGATGCGGATTGCCAAAGTTTTCATGTCGTCCGATCTTCGGGTGAAATCATATTGAACTTCCAGGCGTAATTGATCGATCACGATGTCCGTACCGCCCAAAGTGTTGACTTCCTTCTTGATGAACAGATTCGCCCATGCGCCCGGTCGCGAGAAGAACATGATGTCGTCCGCCGGTCGTCCCGATGACTGAAGCAGCGACTTGATGAGCGATTCACTGGCGGCGCTGGGGCCGACGGGAGTGATATCGCCGTCGAAGGCATGGTAGCGAGCGCCCCAGAGAATCGGGTTTTGCGTGTTCTTGTTATAGTGCAGAAACCGATAGACTGCGCCGTTCTGTGCAAGCAGAGAGAGTCCTTCGTGTTGGACGATGAGGTCGAGGTAGTCGGACGAAGCATACCCTCCACCGGAGGAGTGAGCTGTGAATTCCTTTACCTGGATATTGACGATGCGGATGTTCTCTTCAGAAGGTGAGAAGATACCCCGCTCAAAGAGATTGACGGCAACTGTTTCACCTGCATTGATTCGCTGAAGTTCTTCAACGGTTAATTCCGGGCGAATCGGCGCGGAGAGTTCGGGGCGATTCGAGTTATATTGATCGTAAATCACGGCGGCGACAGTCGCAACCTGCTCCTCATACAAGGCTTTGAGCGCATGGAAATCCTCCTGGCTCAGGGTTCCATCCGCGTTGTCCTTTGCGGCGAGTTCCAGGAATTTCGCAAAGAGGACGTCCAGGTCCAATTCGCCCGGGTAGGGTTTGAGCATACGATATTCGTAAGCCTTGACCATGTAGTAGTGGTATTTCTGCAACCGCTCTTTTGCCCGCCGCTCGATGCGGTCCAGGAACATTTCTGTTTTGAGGTCGATCCGATCATTCAGCACCTGCGTTTCCTGGTTGAACTCGGCTATTGCCAGGAGATTCTGTCTCAGTTCCACCATTGCGGTGGCCACCCTTCGGTACAGCAATCGCAACCGGCTGCAATGGTCGTCCTGTTCTTCGAGTAACTGCAAGTAGTCATCGAACAGTTCCTGGTATTCCGGGGTCGAAGCGCGGATTTCCTTGATCTTGGCAAGCAGTTCTTCTTTTGTTGTGGCGATAATGACGGAGTACTGAAGCAAAGGAATATAACAAGAAACCAACTGGGAAGGATCCAGCAGAATAGCAAGGGGATTCTCCAGGACTTGCTCGGAGATGTATTCAATAACGTCCTCCTGGGTCATGTTTCCATCCGAGGGGATAGCATTCCTGATTTGATCAACAATCAGATCGATGTTGTCCGTATTGAGAAACTCCATGTACGACTGGAAATCATCGAAGAATCCGTAATTGACCGTGTCAGGCGAGTCGACGACTTGCAGGTTCTCAAGAGATTCTGCCAGCATCGACAAGACTGATCCCATGCCGGAAGAGGAAAGAGCGTCCTGAAAAGAGCCGACCAGGGACATCATTTCGGCGTATTCGGGCGAGAACGCGGCAAACGCCTGGTCGATGATGTCACTTTCCAGGAGAGCCAACTGCGGGCGGATATTCGCGATTTTCTGTTGAATGTGAGTTTCCTCGGCTTCCAGTTCCGGGATCAGCTGTTTTGCTGCCTCAAATTCATCGACAATCGTCTGGTTGGCCGCCATCAATTGATCCCGTGCCAGGAGGAGTGCATTCACTTTTTCTGTCTGAACGGGCAATGCGGATTTCATCCAGTGGACCAGGTAAAGCGTGCGAAGGGCCGTGTCGATTTCGTTTTCGAATGCCGTCTTGTTTACCTCAAAGGAGAGCATCGGCACCCATCCGAAGGGATTGCCGAAGTAGTCCATTTGATTGACGATCCGATAGAGCAACAGGCTGATCTCTTCGTGCGCTGCCTGGAAGGTGATTCGATCCGGAGCGGGCAGGGCATTCCAGGCAGGCGATTGTTTGTAGGCGTGAAGGACCGCATCGTATTCGCTCAGGAGAAAATAGCATACGGGATAGTACTCCTGCCGGTAGCAGTCGCTGACGAAAGAAACAAACGTTTCGAGGGCGCAGGGGTGCAGCCAGGAGAATGGCTGTGTGTTCGCGATTCCCATCGGCATGGAAGTCAAGCCTGTTTTCCCCACGTGGGCCGGATAACTCCTCCCGTCTTTGTGGCCGTCATGAGTATAGAGTACATACCAAAGGCCATCTTGCTGTCCGGTGAAGTTGATATTGGTAATCACCGTAGCCGGGTAGGGGGTTCCTTTCTTTCCTCCGATTGCATCGCTGGGTGTACCCGGTGCTCCTCCGGAGAGATTCAGCAGGTTGTCCGGGACTTGGACCAGGGACCGAAAGTGACCGGAGTCGCCGCCATTTCCCGGTCTCCCGGCGGGTTTGGCGGCTGTTCCGTTCATGGCGCTCAAATCCAAAGCTGCGAAGGCTGCGCGGAGGCTGTCAACGCTCGGAATCTCTTGGCCCTGAACGAACGTGGCGATGTATGTCAGGATAAATTGAGTCGGCGAAACACCCAGGAAGTTCGGCAAGCCACCCGATATTTGGGTTGACGTATCCATCGCCAGGATGGCATTGTCGGCCAGATCGCCAATACCGGGCTTCCAATTGGGATCGACCGTGCCGATAGATGCGCCGTCGATGCCGTTTTCGCCGTGGCCCGCCGCCTGTCCTTTGCCGCCGGCCAGGATAAAACGAGCATGGCCGGGGTGACTCTCCCGAATTGCACCGACATAGAGCGTGACATCCCCGGCACGGAGTCCGTCCACTCCGTTCTGGAACGGTTCGGGGGTGATCTCCAGTTCGACCGGCGTGGTGCTGATAAAAGCGTTTCCGGGCACACGACCGGTATCGTCAAAGACAAGGGCTTTGGCATAGACAGTCAGGTTGGTTTGGGGCAGGTGAAGCGGGCTGCGGATAATCACCACGTCCGCGTAGAGAACCATTTCATATAGATTCTCGATGTTGTTATAGAGGTCGTAGAGATTGTTCGGATGTCCGCTTTCGAAGACAATGGATTTCCCGACGATCTCCAGTTTGAACGGTTGAGTGGGCGCTCCACGGAACGCGGCGTAGTTCATGTCGATGGCTGCATCGAGCGGGGTTGTGACGATGCGCAGGTAATCCCGGCTTTCGGGATCGGGGGCCTTGTCGGGATCGGGAGTGATGCCCAGTGTGGCCTGTTCTGTCGGCAGAAGATTAAACGGAGAGATCCGAATCGGGCGGCTTTTGACCTGGGTCCCACCGCTTTCCGCTGTGAATGTGACCTCGAACGGATGGCGGTCGAGATCGTGCGGTGAGTACCTGAACTGGGCCAGGGTGTCCCGAACATCCAGGGACAAACTTCCCAGTGGCTGGGGATCGGCTGTGCAGGTCAATGTGGGAGAATCGCTGATCTCGGAGAGATCGATCATGAATTCCAGACGGGATTCGTTATTCCGCATCTGATTGGGAATCTGTGAGAACGGATAGACGGTCAATGGGCTGAAAGTCGCCGTGGCCTGGGTGAGAAGACCGGGGCATATACGAAGGGTGAGTTGTCGAGGTTCATGCCACCCCCAGAGATCCGTGAATTGTATTTTTTGCCAGCCTTCCGGAATGTTGGAGAGAATCTCTCCCGACGATTTCTGAGGGGAGGATTCCCAGAACCACCTGGCCCCGTCCGCCGCCGCTTCGTTTGGAAGGATTGTGACTTTCACTTCTCCACTCGGTGTGCAAATCGAACCGAATTCCAGGTAGGTCACATTTCGCTCGTAAGCGTATTGGACGCTTGATACGATGAAGGGCAGAGGTTGCGGTTCGGCCCACCCAGGAACGGGCCTGAATTCGACCTGATAATTTCCAAAGGGCAGGTTTTGAATCGTTTCACCGGGGTTCAACCACTCGCTGATGGCTATATTCAGACTGTCCTTGACTCTCCATTGCGCGCCGGCCTGCACCGCCTCGGGGGGATTGATGGAAATGGTGACAGATCCATTCTCGCCATAGGTGAACGTCTGCTCGATGATCGAAGGGTCTTCATCTCTGACTTGCAGCGTAAAGGGATCGGGTGCCGTCCATCCCGATACAGTTTTCAATTGAATGGTGTAGGTTCCATATCGCAGGTCGTTTCTCACTTCTTCCGAGTCGATCCATCCGGTGTGTCTCCCCTCGTCATCAATCAATTGCCATTGTGCCCCCGCATCAACGACCGCCACCGGTGTCAATGTCACCCTGAGATCATGCACAATTGCCTCGTATGCTCCATTGGCTGTGACGATGGGCATGTTTGGAAGCAGGCTGATGGTCTGATCGGCGGGTGTTCTCCAGCCCGGAATATCTTTGAACATTATGACGTAATTGCCTGGAGCCCGAACATTCACGGCTTCCCCGGATCTGTGCCATTGCACGGTTCCCCCCACGGGTATTCCGTTGAAATAGGGAGTCCACGCTGCACCATCCATTTGGGCCTCTGGGGGGCCGATATTGACGATGATGGCGAATGTCTGTGCTTGAGCGGTTTGAGCGAGAAAGAAGGCGATAAGGAAGGGGACAAGAGTCGGCACGGCCAGACGGGAAGGAGTGGTTTTCCTGCTCATGTTACACCTCGCATGTTTTCGCATTACTGCGTCGACAAAAGGGCGCAGAGTCCACAATCTTCTATGTCTAATATCGCCAATGCCTTACGGTAGAATTATCGTGCGGATATTGCCGGCTCGAATTCCCTACCAGAGGAGTTCTCCAGTCCCCGTAGAAACACCCAACACGGCAGATCATAGTCCCCCGGAAAGAGGCTGTCAAGAAGAAATTTTTGCCTGTTTCTGAACGGCGAAAATGTCAACGGAGCAGCTATCATTCCTTGCGGGCAGCGGATTTTACGGCTGCCTTGCAGCGATTGTTTCGGGCGGATGGACGGGCCAGTATTGCTTCCGGTAATCGGAAGGCAGTACGGGAAACAGAGGTTTATCTGATTCGGGGAGATTTGCCTTCGGTGGGGCCGGAAGTGTGGAGCAGATCCAGGAGCCGATTTGATTCCGATCACTCGCCGATAACTCCAGCCGGACATGGTTTGTTCCGGACAAGAGAGGAACCTGGAACCATGCTTCTTCCCGGTCAGATCTGGATCGCGATCGGATTGTAGATGAAATCTCCTGAGCGTTAATATTCGCCTTGATCCCGTAGTCTATTCTCGATGATGGACGGAGATAGACGAGCAGATTGCTGCCCGTGTGGGATTCAGGAATCTGAATGGTTGCCGCCATCACGATCTTGTTTGATTCCAATACAGATGGTGATACCTGTATCTCCGGTGCGATAAGAGCAGTCTTCGGAAGATCGGGAAATTGCCCGGCTGAAAGGAACTCCCGGCAAACCTCCAGGAGCATTACCTCGTAGCCGTGGATCGGGAATGTAATGGCTTCATTCCATCGCGCATCGGCTACGTGATACCGATGGGGATAGAGCATATTGACCACGAAAGGCTTTCCGGTGTCCTTCAGATCCAACTCCGAGTCGATTCTCAGAAAGACATCGCGAGTATCAATCGAAGGATTGTGAATCGCTACCAGGCAGCGGTTAAATCGATTCCCATGGGCGTATCCGCACACTTCGCCGTTATTCGGATCACCGAGAATCCAGCGCGTATGACGATAGATATCGCGATTGTGACTGACCCAGCGATGCACATCCGCGAGGAATTCCATGCCGGTGCGTGTTTCCCCCAGGAGCGGAAGATCCGAGCAGGCGATGAAACTGGTGATGGTCCCGCGTCCTGCGAATCCCAACACGTACTCGTTTTCCCATTTTTCCGTGTAGTCTTCGTTGACTGCCGTAACACCGTCGATCAAATGGTCCCGTCGGACCTGAAATCCATACAAATCCTCGGCCCATAGGGGGAATGGCCTGCGCTGATTCCGATGCAGTTCGAAGCACTGAATATCGCGAGCCGTAATCAGTTCATCCCGCAAGGCCGGGGAAACAATGTGAGTTCCCACAGTATCGCCGGGCACGCTGTGGACACCATCCACAACGGTCAGCCACCAGGGACTGACCCACTCGCCGCAGACGAAGAAGTCGATATTGATCTCCGGCTGAATTTCTCTCAACGCGCGGAAGATATCTAACTCGGCATTGACGACCGCTTCGGTTCCGTATCTGCCTGCATCCGGGCCGTCGGAAACCAAATGACCGTGGCCGGGGGTGTTGCACCCGTAGCCCTGGCCCGGATACATGCCATCGAAGGAAATGACTCGCATATCGTATTTCCGTACGATTTCGAGCAGACGTTTCTTCGCGGCATCATGATAGGTCGGCTCTGCAAGGCAATACGCATTCGGATGCTGCAAACCGTAGCCCTGAGTTTTTCCCCAGTCGTGGGTTGGCGTGTCGAAAATACAGGAAAAGGAAGCCCAGAATCCCAGTCCGGTCGGACTGCCTTTCAGTACACGAAGGGTTTCATCCCAGATATTCTCTTCATGGGGAACCCACAGGCCTTCCGGGCGATAGATATTGAATCCGGCATCGTAACTGAACGCGTCAAAGACTTTCCCATAAGGTTTCTCTAATTGATCTACCAGATATTGGGCCATGGCAAGGCCCTGCGGGAGGCGGTCAGGTGGCTTGATGACTCGAAAACCATTCCACCAGAAGAACACCCTCGGCGGGCCGGGATAGTATTTCAATACGTCTTCGACGTATGCCTCAAAGGCATTTCTCGCTTCGCCAGGAGCGGCAGCGCCCATGACCGCCGGATAGGATGTATAGGATTCCCCCGGTTTCAGTTCGATGCCGGGATGCTGGCGCAGGAAAAGAGTGCCTGATTCATCTACCGCTGTGTTTGCAGCGGGATGCTCCAGTCCGGTCCACACGGAATCGTAAAGGACCGGCTGTCCGTAATCGGTGAGGGAAGGGAATTGCGGATTCGCGGAGTAGTCAAGCGACTCGCCGTCAAGCGCAATATGCTCGACTTCCAGCCAGCGCAAAATGCGAGGCTCGTTCGAATTGTTTGTAATTGTAACGGCTTTCCGTAAATAGGATTTGCTGAAATCGGGAATGTAGGAGATCGTTGCCGCAAGGCGATATGCATCGCAGATCAGCAAAGTCTGTCTTCTGACCCCAGTGCAGTCTCCTCCGCAGAAGGTGACCGATCTTATGTTCTTGGCGCGAAAGTCGGAGGAACTTAATTCGGGAAGGCCGTCAATTGAGAGAACGAATTCCTCGCCGGTGACGGGGATAACACGTTCAGCGATGAGATTCTTGATGGCCGTTGTTCGGATGATTCCCTGGTCGATTGAGAGTTCTCTTTGCAGGAAACTGTTTCCGACAGTGCAGATCTCCGCATGGCCCGGTCCGATCATGCCGAAGACAATGAGAAAAACAATGAATGGCATTCTCATGATTCACGGTCCTCCAAGTGGAAGATCAACTATATGACTATTGCACTTGCCTGCTCAGGCTCGTCCGTAGTGCATGGTAAAGAGATCCATGGCGTCCTCCGCAAGTGCGGTGGTGTCGCACAGGCATGTGAATTCGGGACCGAAGGACATCCGGAACATGTCGTGCCATTGTGGACGAAGAGCATGGTAGTCGGATCGCTCTCCGCGCGGCATGGTAAGCATGGAAACCGCCTCCGCCATCAGGAAACAATCCACGGCGGCAATCGCAATATCGACCGGCGCGTCATGGCTGAATACCCAGTCGATTACCCGGCCGTAGCACTGGTAAACGGCGAGCGCGAGTTCCGGCGAGTGGAGTTCCGGCAGATCGTTATTGCAGTCGAGTTCAAAGAGAACGAAGTGGTCAATCCAGGGTGCGAGTTTTCGCAGGTGAAAGACCTTGGTCTCGTATGGCATGTGATGATAGGCGAAGGCGCTGAGCGCAATGTCGTAGTGGCCATCCAGTGTGCCGCTGAAGTCCTGAAACGAGCGGTTGACTCCACGGATAATCTGCTTGGGAAATGCCTCGCCGACAGTTTTGACGGCTAAATCGACCATGGCGGGCGAGGGATCGACGAGCAGGATTTCTCCGATATCGCCCACGCGATCCGTATCCCGGAGTTGTTTCAGGAAATCGGCAACGAGCGCTCCATTGCCGCACCCGATGTCCATAATGCGGATTGGGTGATTGAATTTCGGCATGGAATCGGCGGCCTGACGGACAAATTCCTGGCGGCTTTTTTTGAGAGTGGGGACACCGGCGAAATGCACGAACGGTCGCGGATCGACGAAGGGTTTCTCGGCCATGGCGAATCGGCCGTTCTGACGCTCGAGAAAACTATTTACAAAGCCGTTGAAGAACAGGCCCTGCTCCTCTTCGAGAACGCCTGCCTGAATCCAACGCCTTCCCAGGTCTTTCTGGCCTTTGCAGATCAGGAAGGCCCCTGCGAAACAGCGAAAGCAGGGGACGAGTTTTTGACGAACCCGGCTGTCCAGGTCAAACGGTTCGAGTTTGTCTCTCAGGATCTCGTCGCGGAGTTCGGACCATTGAATACTCTCGGATCTTGTCAGGAAAAGCATAGAAGGCTCCTTTCGCCGTCGTAAGGGAAGAAAGAATATTTTCTCTTTTCGATATACAGCCAAGCTGTGAATGCGGATGATACTGCAAACGCGGCCAGAGTGTGAGGGTGATTCCGTTTCCGCATTTTCATGACCATCGGACTATGGAGTGTTCGATGTAACCAGGAAACAGCCTATTCCGTGCGGCTCCAGAGATCCGTGGATGACGGCCATCTCTCCATCGACGGTGACCCTCGGACGAGTGGCATTCCACAGATCGACGATTTCCTGATTCTCCCCGACAGGTACAGCGATCAACGGGCCGCTCACGGAGGAATAGCCGGCATTGTATAGAGTATAGATGATTCTACTTCCATCGCAGAAGCGATTGGAATAGACGTTATCCGCCCGTGTGGGAACCAGGGGAATGCAGTCATCAGAAGCGAATATCCCGGAGTATTTCTTGCGAACGTTGTGGGATCTTTGAACAAATTCTCGAAACGTGGCGCTGTACCAGGATGCCGCGCGTCCTTTCAACCAGACGGCGTGTCCATGAAAGAAGGCCAGTTTAGCGTCCTCTTCGCTGGAAGCGCGTGGATGGATTCCAGGGACAAATAGTTCAATGATCTTCAATTCGGGAAATGCGTAGCGAGCGAGGTTGATCTTTGTGGGGTGGGTATTCTCACCTGAGTAATGCATTCCGTAGCAAAATGCGGCGTCAACCCATTGAGAGGTAACATCGCAGGGGACCTCTTCGGTGTAAATAGCCGTTTCCGGATGGGACCGGTCCAGTGCCTGCCGGATTGCGCGGAGCATTGCCTCCTCGCCGATCAGGGGGGACTGGCCGGGAGGATGACCGTGCCGGTCGCTATAACACGCCTTGCTGCGGTCTGCAAATCCGAACTCGTCCACATACAATGCATCCGCCTCGGTTTCTTTGGCTACCCGTTGATAGGTCTGCGCGAAACGATCCTGCCACTGGGAGACAGCGGGGCAAAAGAACATTTCGCGGTTCCCCGGCCAGAACGCCGGTTGACCATCGGCGCGAACGATCTGCCAGCGATTGCCGACCTGTTGAGCCAGACGGCTTCTTTCATCTACCAGGTAACCCTCCAGGTAAAGACCGGTCCGGACGCCTTGCCTGTGTGCCGTGGCGATCTCGGAGCGCAGGTTCTCTGCGCCGCCCAATTCGCTGCAATCGTAGTCGCCGACACGACCGTGTTGTTCGGAATAGGCCCAGCCGGAAATGTCGATCAGGTCGATTCCCCCGAAACATTCCTGCCCCTCTTCAATCAGATCGGAGAACGTGTATTGATTTCGTGTTTCGTCGAATAAATAGCCGGTACCGCCCAATGGGTAATCCCGTCGGCATATCCAGACATCGCGCATCCAGTCGCGGGACTGCGGCGGTGGCACTCTCCAGCTTCTCGCCCAGTCGGAATAGGCTTTCAGCGCATCATGCCAGTCTCCGGAATGTCCATAAAATACTGTAGGCGGCGCGGCCCACGGTTCGTTCGGCTTGAGTGTGATGGGAACGGATTTGCCATACTTTACACTGAGATGGATTCCATATTGATCCTTGATCAGACCATAGGTCTTTTCATTCAGCTCTCGATCCTGTGTGAATACGCAGAAGCCGCCTTTCCTTGGGGAATACATATCTATAAATTGCAGTGGAAACCGACCGCCGTAGTCCTGTTCGATATTGACGGGCTGCATGGACATCAGGGAAGACCGGCCGGGGAAGCAGTAATAATTCTCGTTCAGCGACTCGGAAATCCGAAGACCGCGCAGATCGGGGAAAACTACCTTTATTTCGCGGTTGCGGTTCGACTTATTCTCAATTTCAAAACGCATCGTAATTCCCGTGTCGGTTTCGGCTGAACATGCGAGGACGACAGAGAAGGTCTTTGTTTCCGCGTGGAGAATCATTGTGTTTGAATCCGGGTTATTCCGATCGGTACCGTTCGAGACAAGAAATTCGCTGGATGGAATCTCCGTCGTTCCGTCATAAATGGTAAAGATTCTTCGGTCAACGGCAAATTGTATCAGGGAATTGCCGGATTCCTGCCGGATCAAATCGACTAATATAAGCGGTCCGTAGAGGGGCAATCGCAGTTGCAGAAATTCGTCCTGCACAACTGCAGCGGTCCTTGAATCCTCTGCGGGAGTGATCCGAAGGTCGGCCTGTATTGGAATGATGGCGATAACAGATGGGCTGGTGTCTCGATTCACGGAAATCCAGGGCAGGAATATCTGGCCGTACGACATTTCCTCGGAGATCCGAAGGCAGCGCAGCTCATTTTCCGGATCGGCTGGAATACGATACATGTACAGGCCTTCCGAGACGACAAATTCCTGGGAAGTTGCGTTTTGCGGGAAGGCGGATGATGTGGAGCCATCGGTATATTCAATACGGGCCAGGAGGCGTTCCGGTTGATGGATTTCGGATCGGGGAACGAATTGCCATGCGCTATCTGTGCCATACAGTCGGCAGCCGAGCAGAAAGGCGATTTCACAGGCTTTCCCCGACAGGGGGATCTCGATTGTCCCCGGATTCTGTAATGATGTAACGGGGATCTTCTCAGCGCAGTCGGAGGACGGAAAGTGGTAATGGCCAACCCGCAAAAACGAATCTCGGCTCGTTGGAAACGGCCAATCGAATATCCGGTCGAAAGTCTCCCGTGAAAGGGTCCCGTCCTGTATGGGAATCGATTCCCAATCAATTACAGGCGAACTGGATTCGGTTTCCTGGACAGTAACGGTTGAGGAGATACGAGAGGTATTCGGATTTTCGAACTGGAGAGTGTGCAGTGCGAATGTGCGGTTGCTACCGGTTGGAAGTTGGACGCAGATCTGATCGACTTGATGGGTATCAAGAACAAGGGACAGGTCGAAAGAGATCTCGTGCCGTTCTCCATCGGGGAGAATGTCCTTACCTGTGAGCAGGGTGGCCTCTCCGCGGACAGCGAGAGGATTTTCGGGATTCTTTGCCCCGGGGGTGACGGGACCGGTTGCGCCGGAGCGGAGAAAGAGGATGGGCGTGTCGTCGTTCCATGTTCCCTGGGCAGAATAGGAGAATCGGCAGATGGGAAAGGAGTCGATCCAGATGGGTTCGACAGTCAGGGTCCACAAGCCACCGGAAGACTTGGAGGAGAATCTGGCCCGGTATGGTGAGGAGAGGATTTCAAGTTTTGCCGTTTCGAATGCCCCTCTCAGTTTCCATGGAATTGGAGATTCGTTCAGAGTCCAACCGATGTCGGAATTGTGTTGAGCGGCAGGAGTGTCCGAAGAAACGGGAAGGGCAAAAGCGAGGGAAAGAAGGAATACGCAGACGGGAAACAGCGGGATCAGGCGAGAACAGGGACGAGGGAAACGTTTCATCATTCGATCCACCCGCACTGTATAGAAGTTCAGAGACAGCGGCATTTCGCCGGTTGTTGGCGATATTCCCTTGCGCGATATCTTCCTGCCGCAGGGCGGGGGCGGCAAGGGGTGGTGAGGCGGGGCCAGGCGAGACCCAGAACGCTTGATATGTTTGTCCGGGGAACTCCGTTGGGGGCAGATTCCAAAAGGAAGATCAAGGCTTTTCTTTCGGGGTGTGCTGGTTTAGGCTATACCCCCGTATGTTTGCGTCTCCTTTGCACTTCCTATTCCTTCCATTAGTGAGGTGTCGTGATGGATTTATTCATGGTTCTCCCCTTCGTCGCCTTGCTTCTCTGCATTGCCATTATTCCTCTGAGGGCTTCCCATTGGTGGGAAAGTAATTTTAACAAGGCAAAGATCTCGTTGCTGCTGGCCCTACCTATCCTGGTTATTTACGCGACAGGATTGGATGCGCGGATACTGGTGACTCCGACGGAAACGACCGCTGAGCACGCGATCTCCGAACCGGCCGCAGAGACAGAATCTCCGGAGCCTGCTCTCGAATCAAAACCGACGCCTGCTGCGGAAGGTGAAGAGCCATCTACGGAGGATGCCGTGCCGCCCGGAGAATCGGAAGCGCATTCCAACCCGTCCGGTCATGGCGAGGGGGGATTGGAGATTCATCGGGGATTCATCGCCATTCTGCATTCCCTGCATGAATATATCTCCTTTATCTGTATGTTGGGAGCCTTGTTTGTGATTTCGGGCGGAATTCATCTGCGTGGAAGTATGGCCGGAAGTCCCGTGGCGAACTGTGCAATTCTGGCGGTCGGCTCGGTGTTGGCCAGTTTTATCGGGACAACCGGGGCTTCAATGATTCTGATTCGTCCGCTTCTCAAGAGCATTCTCTGGCGGAAACGGCCATTTATTCCGGTCATATTCTTCATTTTTCTTGTGTCGAACATCGGGGGATTGCTGACTCCTCTGGGCGATCCACCGCTGTTTCTGGGGTTCCTGCGTGGGGTCCCGTTCCTATGGACATTCGGCCTGATTCCGGAGTGGTTTTTTATGGTCGGTCTCGTTCTTGCCACGTACTTTGTGATTGACTCGATCTTATATAAGAAGGAAGCAGGAAACCGTCCCGTTGAGCGCTCCAGCGACCAAAGCAACGCGCTCGGTATCGAGGGGACGCTCAATTTTGTGTGGCTTGGATGCATTGTGGCGACGACCGCCTTTGTTGCCCAATCGCCGTATCGGGAAATCGCTTATGTTGTTGTTACACTTATCGCTCTCAAGACAACTCAACCCAGAATACGGGAACAGAATGCCTTCACCTATCACCCGATTATCGAGGTGGCCGTTCTGTTTCTCGGTATTTTCATCACCATGGTTCCGGCTCTTCAGCTTCTTCAGATTCATGGTCCCAACATGGGAATTACAAAGCCCTGGCAATTTTTCTGGGTGACCGGATCGCTGTCGTCTTTCCTGGATAACGCGCCGACGTATGTGACGTTTTTCGTGCTGGCCCAGTCTCTGCACGCCATGGTTGAACCAGGCGCCACGTTGATTGCCCAGGTTCCCGAACACCTGTTGGCGGCGATTTCCTGCGGAGCCGTGTTCATGGGAGCCAACTCCTACATCGGGAACGGACCGAATTTCATGGTGAAGGCTATCGCGGAGGAATGGAAAGTGCAGATGCCATCGTTCTTCGGATACATGGCCTGGTCGGCTGCGATTCTGATCCCGTTGTTCTTCATCGTGATGTTGATCTTCATGATCTGAGAAATTTGCGCTGAACGGGCGAAATGTCATCCGGGCAGGAAACCTATGACGGGCCGGATTTTGATCTTGTCGAAAGGCATTTGACAAAATCAAGAACCGGCCTCTTGATATTTAAACTGGTGTAGATGCCCTCGCCCCCACCCCTCTCCCAGAGGGAGCGGGAGAAGAAAGGGCTTGGGTCGGAAGAGGAGGGCAAATCGGGCGACGCGATCTTTCCTGTAATCTTCGAGGCGTCCGGGAAGGCGATCACCCGGTTGACGTGCTCCGAGGTTACGATTACATTACCACCGTTATCATTTCTCCGGACAATGACCGACACCACGATCCGCGATGGGTCGGTGGGAGAAACATGAGAAAGCACACTAGCTTAATCCTGCTGCTTCTTTTAGGCCTGATTCTGGTGGTTGCCGTTTCCCAGGCACTGCTATATCAGAGTGTTATTCGCCAGATCACGGAATTTGCGGACGAGAACATCCAAGTTCTTCGGCAGCGGGAAGAACAAAATGCCCGCAACATCTATCGTTCCGGCGAGCGGGGCATTGCTGCCTCCCTGGAACGGGGGGAGATGGAGAAATTCACGAGACTGCTTCGGGCACAACGAGAAATCCCCCAGTTACTGGAATATTCGCTTTACAACAGCAAAGGGATTGTGTCCTATTCCGGGGATGAATCTTTCCTTCAATGGAAGCTCCCGGACGAGCTGGCCGAAAAGCTTCTTCACAGCAGTGAAATGCTATTGCGTCATGCGGACGGGGCGATTGAGATTTATCAGCCCCAGGTGACTACGGAAAGTTGTATTCGTTGTCATACGGACTGGGCTCTCGGCTCTATTGGCGGGGTTACGTATTTTCGGTTTTCGACGGAAGCCCTCTCCAAAGCCGAAGAGAGTACCGCCACGACCATCGCCTCGATGAAATATGTGATCTTTCGGAACTCTCTGCTTTCCGTCCTGATTATCGTATTCGCTTCGGTCTACCTGGTGTTCCAATTCTCTCGGATTAACACGAGCCTGGCGAAGTTGACGGAAGAGCTGGAAGACCGTGTGCAGAGGCGAACGGCGGAGCTGAATCGTTCCAATGAGGCGCTGCAAGTCGCCAAGCAGCAGGCCGAGGAATCGAACCGCGCCAAGGGCGAGTTTCTCGCGAACATGAGCCATGAAATCCGGACGCCCATGAACGGGATCATCGGCCTGACGGAGCTGACGCTCAACAGCAACCTGACACCCAAGCAGCGGAAGAACCTGGTTTACGTGAAGGATTCCGCGGAGACGCTGTTACAAATCATCAACGATATTCTGGACTTCTCGAAGATCGAAGCGGGAAAACTCGAGATCCACCCAATCGAGTTCGATCTGCGGGATAGCCTTTACGATACCGCACGCACCCTGTCTATCCGTGCCCATGAGAAGGACCTGGAGTTGCTGTGTCACATCCCACCGGATATCCCGGATGTGGTGATCGGCGATCCGGTCCGCCTCCGCCAGATTATCATCAACCTGGCCGGAAATGCGGTGAAGTTTACGGAAGAGGGGGAAGTCAATATTGAGGTGAAGCCGGAACTCATCCTGCAGAAGGAGGCTTTGCTCCTTTTCCAGGTTTCGGATACGGGGATTGGCGTTCTTCCGGAACAGCGCGAGCGGATTTTTGCGTCCTTTGAGCAGGCGGACGGTTCCACAACGCGGAAATACGGGGGCACGGGCCTGGGCCTTTCCATCTGCAGGCAGTTGGTGGAAAAAATGGGCGGAAAAATCTGGGTGGAAAGTCCCAATCCTTATGTGCGGAAATCCGACAAGTGTCCGGGAAGCGTATTCAGTTTCACTGTCCGATTCGATCTTCCGGGAGAACCGGAATCGGTGACACAAGCGGAGTCCGCGACGGACCTGAAAGATATCCCGGTTCTGATTGTGGATGATAATCCGGTCAATCGGGAGATCCTGGAGGAAATGCTGACCAACTGGGGTATGACGCCCACGCTGGCGGTGGATGGATTTCAGGCTGTGATGGAAATGGAAAAGGCGCACGCTTTCGGACGCCGGTTTCCCTTGCTGATTACGGATTTCAACATGCCCGGCATGGACGGATTCGAGCTATCAAAGAGGATTCACAGTAATGCGGTCTTCTCAGACGTTCCCATTATCATGTTGTCGTCCTCGCAGGTGTTCGATGATGAGGCGCTTTGCAGGGAATCGGGCATTTCCGTATCCCTCCTGAAGCCGGTGAAGCAATCCGAGCTGTTCGACAACGTGGTGAATCTCCTGGGGCACAAGGTTACGGTTGAGGAACCGGAATCCGACACGCGAGCGGTTGAAACCCGGAATACCGGGCCATCCCTGCGCATCCTGGTTGCGGAGGATAATGCGGTCAACCAGCAAGTGGCGGTCGGGATTCTCTCGGATATGTGGGGGCATTCCGTAACGCTGGCGGGCAATGGCCGGGACGCGCTGGAGTTGCTGGAGAAGGAGCGATTCGACCTGGTGTTCATGGATGTTCAAATGCCGATCATGGACGGTTTTGAAGCGACGGCGAAGATCCGGGAGCGGGAAAAGGAAACGGGAATCCATGTTCCGATCATCGCCATGACCGCGAACGCCATGAAAGGCGATGAAGAGAAATGCCTCAGCGCAGGCATGGACGGGTATACCGCGAAACCCATCCGTCCCCAACGACTCCAGGAAGCCATGGCGGCTGTTCTTCAAACGGCGAACGGCGAATTGTCTCCGTCGGTACGTCCCGTTGAAGCCCCAATCTCGGTCCCGGCGGAGAGCACGGCGACGACGGGTGACGCGGAGATCCTCAATAAGAATACTCTCCTGGAGTGGTACGGGGACAACAAGGAAGTACTGAATGAATTAGTCAGGATGTATATCTCCGATACTCCCCGGTTGCTGGCGGATGTCAGGCAGGCGATTGACAGCAACGATAGTCGTGCCCTGGATGATAATGCCCACCGCCTGAAAGGAGCAGTCGGCGCGTATGAAGCCAAACGTGCGTTCGAGGCTGCATTTGCCTTGGAGCGGATGGGGAAAGACGGCCGTTGGGACGGTGTGGAAGAAGCCTGGCGGAAACTGGAGGAAGAAATACATCTACTGAATGTGGCCATAGGAGAATTTTCTCACGAATTGGCCTTATTATCGAAAGGTCACAACGACACGAAAGCATGAAAGGAATGGATCAATGACCGAGACCTCTTTTTCCCGACGTAGTTTCATGGCTGCCGCCGGCAGCATTGTAACAATCTCTGCGATCAATCCCTGTCGCGCACCCGGCGATCCGGGCGTGACCCGCAAAGGCCGCATTCGTCAATCCGTATCGCGCTGGTGCTATGATAGTGTTCTGGATTGGGACTCGTTCGCGAAAGAGTGTGCGGAAATGGGACTGGTCGGGATCGACCTGGTGGAGCAGAAGTTCTGGCCTATTGTCAAGAAGTGCGGGCTGATCTCTACCATGGTTCCCGGAGCCGGGGGAATTTCGGACGGCACCAACGATCCGGCGAATCATGCTAAAATGCTCGAACAATTCAAAGCAAATATTAAGGCCGCCGCGGATAACGGTCTACCGAATGTGATTACGTTTTCGGGAAATCGTCGCGGCAAGAGCGATGAAGAAGGACTGGAGAACAGTGTTCCCGTTCTCCAGGAAGCCGTAAAAATCGCCGAGGATCACGGAGTAACGATTTGCATGGAACTTCTCAACAGCAAGGTTGACCATAAAGATTACCAATGCGACCACACGGCTTGGGGGGTGGAACTGTGCAAACGTGTCGGATCACCCAGGTTTAAACTTCTCTATGACATTTACCACATGCAAATCATGGAAGGCGATGTGATCCGAACGATCCGTGAGAATATCGATTTTATCGGCCATTTCCATACGGGCGGCAATCCCGGACGGAAGGATCTGGATGACACACAGGAACTCAACTACAAACCGATTATGGAGGCCATCGCCGCATTGACGGACGAAAAGAAGTTCAATGGTTATGTGGCGCATGAATTTGTCCCGAAGAACAAGATGGATTCTCTGCGCGCCGCCGTGGAATTGTGCGATGTGTGACGTCCGCCCGGTCGGATCTTCCGTGAGGTACCGATGACTCATACAAGTCGTATCTTCCTTCTTCTAGCGGTTTTCCTTATTCTGAATCCGATTCATGCAGACCAGGGAACCCTGAATATGAAGAAGGAATCGTCTGTTTCCCGAATCGATCTCTACAATCCTGCCTGGCTTGAGGCGCATCGGCCCTTTCTGATTGCGCACCGGGGAGGAGTGATCACCGAGGATACTCCAGAATGCTCACTGGGTGCCATTCGTCTCGCGCAGGAACACGGGTATTCCATGGTGGAACTGGATATCCGCGAAACGAAGGATCATGTGCCGGTGATTTTTCACGACTCGAATCTCAAGAAGAGTTGCGGGATTAACAAGACGATCTCCGATTTGACATCTACCGAGGTTGTGTCAATCCGTATGTTCAAAACCGATAGGGAGATCGAAAGTGAAGAACAAATTCCGACCTTTGACCAGGCGGCGTCCCTTTGTGCGGAATTGAACCTTGGCATCATGATGGACATCAAAGACAAAGGCGGAAGTGAGGAGTTCTTCCGCCGGATTGCCGGGATCATCAAAAAATACGATCTCGCGCGATGCACAATCTGCATATCCCGCATTCCTCTGTCCGAGTCGATCTGGGGAGATTCGGTCATGTTTCGTTTACTGGACGAGGAATGGAACAATCTGGCTGAAGCCGGGCCGAATTCGTTTTTGCATCGTTTCTGGTTCAGCGTGCCAAGGGATATCACGGATGAATCCATCACGGCGCTTCGGGAGAGGGGAGCCATGGTCATTCCCGCAATCAATACGTTTCGTTATCGTGCGGCGTCTCATCTTGAGGAGGCCGGAAAGGATATCGAGCGGATGAAGGCAATCGGGGTGGATGCTTTTCAGATCGATTCCGTATACGAAGTTTATTTCGAATAAATACCGCGAGTTTTCCTTTCTTTCATCCGTTCGTGTATCCGCATGGCTTGAAGGCAGAAGGTATTCAATTTCGCCTCGGTAATGTGAGACATGCTTCGCCCGTCCGTTTCGATTGCCAGGGCGGGCAGGTCGGTCGTTCCGTTTTCTGAAAGCAGGAATTGATTCCCGTGTGCAAGGGTTCTTTTCGATTCGACATTCATACAGAATCCGAACACGGCTTCCGTTACTCGTGATGGAAGGCAGCCGAACGGGCCGATGGAAATGACGCCGCATACTTCATCAAGGATTTCGTGTATTCCGAGACCCACACTCAAAACCGTCTCGTAAACGATATGAGGATTCAGAAAGCGGGATGCGTCAGCCATCAGGTGTCGGATACTCGGATGGCGGTTGGGAAGGAGTGTTGAGCAAGACAAGGCCTTGCGGATTCGGGATTCAATCCATTGCTTGTTCAGGATTCGAAGCAACGGATACAGTCGAGGTTCGGTTGTGAGTAGACTGGACGAGTATCCCAACAGTTTCAAAACATCGCAGAAGTAAATGTATTCTCCGAGGGGAGCGACTGTAACCACAAATCCGCGTTCGGCTAATTTTCGAATCAATCCCTGGCGGGCGAACGTGTTTCCCCGGACGTATACCTCTCCCAGCAAACGGATTCTCGGCGCATTTTCCGGCGACATTCTCAGGGGAATGGATCGGAGCCTGCTGCCGGTTTGTTCCAAAAGCGCCTTGATCTGCGTATGCGTTCCGGATGCAATACAATCTTGAATCCTGACGAATTCCTCATTAAGAATTTCGAGTGCGGATTGATCGTCGACAGCGATAGCCAGAAATAGGTTTCGGATATCTTCAAAGAAATCGGCGATCAC
>JAKPYU010000392.1 GCA_029568995.1 Candidatus Omnitrophota bacterium
AATTCCGGGCCAGTTTTGACCGAGCTTGTGCGTTCAGAAAATTCGGGACCGCAATGGCGGCCAGGATCCCGATAATCGCGACGACGATCAACAATTCGATGAGCGTAAAGGCGTTCCGGTTCTTCATGCTCTATTCCTCGAACAACTTGTGTTTTGCAGACCGAGAAAGGGTTCTGGTTATCGCCCCCATTGCATACGTGCTATCGTCAAATCCCCAGCAATTCGCCGGGATGCTAGCACACAGGAATCGTTGCCACAAGCGGGAAATTCACATTAAACCCGCATTTCCCAGATGAAAAAATAATTAAAGTATGCTGAAACAGGGATTGATCTTGAAAACAAAGGCTGTCTTGTCATGACTCTGTGGACAACCAAGTCCGTCTCCAGTTGTTTGCATTGGCATACAACCTTGGCAACTTCCTGCGATGCCTGGCGCTCCCACCGCACCGGCGGTCAAGCACTTGTCTTTGACGACGCTACGAGACAAGTTGATCAAGATCGGTGCGAAAGTAGTCTGCCACGCCCGCCATGTGACGTTTCAGACGGCCGAGAAGGCGGTTCCAAGGCGGCTTTTCGAGAACATTCTGCGGCGAATCTCCAGGCTTCGGCCTGTACCGGGATGGCGTAATAGGGTGCTTCCAACACGACCTTCCGCGAATCACGAATCACCACGGCACATCTGTGCCTGGACGTTTCGAATTCGCCACTCGGTGGGGTCAAGAACAAGGCTTCGGCAGGGAATTGCCCTCTTAGGAGAGCCAAAGTACAATACGCATAGATCGAAAGCGGGCCTTCAAAGCTGGCAAGTCGTTTCAGGCTGCCTGTTTCGGAGGAGAACATCAGCCCCCTATGGGAAATCTCGGATGAAATCATGCCAAAATCGCTTCGCAATTGGATCTGCGTTCTTTTCGTAACCGCAGGATGCGGCATTCTCATCTGCTCGGCTGGTGCCGGTTCTCCAAATGAACCTCAGAATTCCCCTAGGCCGCTCGAAATTCTGGACGCTTTGTGGAAGGCGCTTCAGGACAACTACCCTATGATGGAATACGCGGGAGCCTTCGAAGACAGCTGGTATGAGGAAGCGAAATCGAAAATCGAAGGAATGACCGATCTCGATCAGGCTCTGCCGGTGATGGATGCGCTTGTCAAGCGTTTGAATGACTACCACACCCGTTTGTTGTGGAGAGGCAAGCCAAGACTCCTCACTCCCTCTATGTCATTGGGATTGGTGGAGGAGAGAATCGCCGTCCTGGACAGAGATTCGGGCACCCCCGTCGACCCGGGAGATATTGTATTGACAATCGACTCATCAGATGCCAAAGCGCAGTTCGATTTGCTCTATCCTGAGGCATTCGGAGCCACACGCTATGCGAGAAACCAAGACGCTTGCAGGACTCTAGTCGCGAGGCCCGAAGGCTCGGTTGTTCATCTTCGGTTATCCAATCCTATGAAAGGGGAGTACGAGGTCGATCTTTCGTGCAATATGGCTCCGCATTTCTTAAGACACCCTGTACTGAGCACCCACCTTGTGGAGAAGGATATCGGATACATTCGAATCTTGCGATGGGCGGATTTCTCTCCTGCGGAGTTCGACTCGCAACTTCAACAATTCCGAAACACAAACTGCATCATTCTTGACGTGCGTGACAATGGTGGCGGATCGGACAATCTCGCGGCGCAAGTAATAGGCCGGTTTATCAATCATAAGGTAGTCTGCAGCATCAGCTTCCATCGGCAACCCGGTACAGATCAATACCGTAAGACCGTGGAGTTCGCAGAGCCAAGGGGAGAATGGCAATACTCGGGGAAGACAGCGGTTCTGACAAACGAGGGGTGCGTTAGCGCCACAGAGCACTTCGTTTCAGGTATGAAGGAAGCCGGCGCGATTCTTGTAGGGACGCCAACCAGCGGCGCATGCGGGTGGATCAGACCCATTCAACTGCCTGGCGATGTCCAACTCTATTGTTCGAGGACGTTTCCCCTCCATGGAAAGGTCCCTTCGCCCCTCCACGGCATCGAACCCGACGAGCTTGTCCTGCCGACTTTGGAGGCTTTGCGTACGGGACGAGACGAGGTTCTGGACAAGGCCATTCAAGCCCTGAAAGCAGAATGATCGGTTTCCCTGGTTTGGCGGGGATTTCTCCCTTAGACCAACTTCACTGCCCGAATCAGATACCCCCTTTCTTCCGCGCTGGTCACCAAGTGGGGAGTTTACTGCCTTCATTGTCATGAGCGAGAAACACCAGTATTGGATTATGGAGAATCTCCTTGAAAACAAAAAACCGGCGGGATTCACCATCCAGCCGGTTTCTGATTTGATCTTCCCGTGGGGCCGATTAAAAGACGATCCCTTTTCCCTCTTTCTTGCTCATGGTGCGCAGGAAACGTGTCGATACCCAAACCCGCTTCACTTTGCCGTTGATCTTGACCTTTTTGCGCTGGAGATTCGGTTTAAAGCGACGCTTGGTTTTGTTGTGAGCGTGACTGACGTTGTTCCCCGTCATGGGGGCTAATCCGGTGAAAAAGCACTTCTTTGCCATTTCGATTCACTCCAGAAAATAATTCAAGATTTTTATTTTAGGCTTGGCATAAGCCATACTCAAGGGTGGCCAGCATTTGACTGAGATTTCTCCCACGTTGCGGACGGGGAGAAGAAGAAGAGAACCACAAAGACACAAAGGCAC
>JAKPYU010000409.1 GCA_029568995.1 Candidatus Omnitrophota bacterium
GTACAGAACACGACCGGCCCGCTACTGTGTCTCGGATCAAAGCAATACCGGGATGTTGCCGAAACACGTCTACTGGAGAATTGCAGAGACGGAGTAGTCTTTCTCATGTTTGACGGGAACTGGTGGAACGGGGGATGCGAAAATCCCGATCACGGCCATCCTGTGCCGTACCGGATGGAGGATCACATCCAGGCGAATCTTGAATTGGCGCAACGAGTTCACGCCAAATACCCAGGAGTACTGATTGAAATGCACGACATGATTGCGGGTGGCACAAGTCATCGGCAGACGCCTGTCTATTACAAGTATGGTCTTCCCGGCAGCTACGATGATAATTGGGGATTTGAATTGATGTGGGAGCCGCTTGCGGATATAAAAGAGGGCCGGGCCACGGCACTGTATTACTACAATATGGGCTGCAATATCCCGGCTTACCTTCATATTGATTTGCGGAAAGACAACGAGAATTGCCTTGTGCTCTGGTGGTATGCCTCCACATGCCGCCACCTGGGAATCGGTGGGACGCACGCCGATCCGAGGATTGCGGAAGCGCAGAAGAAGGCGATGCGTCGGTACCGTGAATTGGAGCGTTTCTACAAGCGTGGAGAGTTCTACGGGATAAGTGAGGAGATTCATTTGCACGTGTTGCCTGAGCAAGATGCCTTTGTTGTGAACGTGTTTAACTTGTCGGACGAGACAAGGACGATCAGCGGAGAGATGGATTTAGCGGCCGCTGGCCTTGATCGGAAGGACGGTTCGGCGGGATGGGCTGGAATCCAGGAAAACAGGCTGGAGGTAAAATTGGAAATGCCGCCGTGGTCAACGGAATTGTGTACCTTTGGGGTGGAATGACCGAGCGGCACTCCGGCGGAGCCGGTGATTGGAAAAAGAAAACACGCCCTCACGGGGCCGTGCCCCGTCCCGTCATCGCGAGGAGCAGCCCAGAGTCCGCGAAGGGCTGCGACGTGGCGATCTCAGGCTTGCTCGTTCGAACGGGCAGATTGCCACGCTTCGCTCGCAATGACGATATCTACCAAAACTGTCTATCTACACTACGCTAGAGCTCCCAGCCTTCTCGATACTCTCGGTACAGTAGCCGATTGGCCTCCTCCTCCCCGGGGAATTCCATTTTCTCGCTGTCCCACGTTAGTTTTTTGTCGATTCGAAGCGCGACAAGACCCAGCAGGATAGTCTCGGCAAATGGATATACATTTTCGAAACTGGCATCGGATGCCTGCCCGCCTTTGCAGGCGCGAAGCCATTGGTCAAACTCGCCGATGGGTCTCGGCAGCGTTTCGGGCGGCGGGGAGAACGCGCTCATCCGTGCCTTGGGGATGAGTCGCGGTTTGTCGCCCATGAAATCGGCGAGGATCTTGCCCTGATCGCCCACAAAAAGAAGACCCTCTTCCGGCATCGGCTCGCCATCGGCCTCCAGTTCTTCGGGTATCGGGGGACGAATTCCGCCATCATACCAGTGAAGCGTAACGGGCGGCATATCCTCCCGCGCAGGGAATTGCCAATGGATGACTGACGCTCGCGGGAATGAAACGGTGTTGATTTCCTTGCGCCAGGCATAGTCGCGAATGCTCCAGTATTGGCTGCGGCTGGCCTCAACACTCAATGGGATGCCGAGTTTCAGGATTCGAAAGATCTGGTAGAAACTATAGTGCCCCATATCGCCTAATGCGCCGGTTCCGAAATCATACCAGCCACGGAACACCGCATGAGTGTATGCGGGGTGATAGGGCCGGTGCGGCACAGGGCCGAGCCATAGATCCCAATCGAGGCCATCCGGGACAGGCGGTGTGTCGGAAGGACGCTCGGTCATTCCCTGCGGCCAGACGGGACGTTTGGACCAGTTATGCACTTCCCGGATCGGTCCGATGGCCCCCCCCCAGATCCACTCACACAATGTCGGCGTGCTGGTTTGACCCGCGCTGCAGAACAGGTGAGTGGCCACGCCGGTCTCCCGCGCGGTATCGCGAGCCAGCCGCGTTTCGTAAAGGACATTCGCGATGGGCTTGTGTACGATCACATGCTTGTGCTGACGCATGGCGTGGATGGCAACCGTGCCGTGAAGGTGATCCGGCGTCATGATATAGACGGCGTCCAGGTCTTTTTCTTTCTCAAGCATCTCTCGAAAGTCCGCGTAAGCGCGACAATCGCTGCTCTTCCTGGACCGTTTCTGCTTTCCGTAATGACGGTTGACGATCTCCTGGACCACTTCCCGCCCGCATAACCCGCCACGAGCGCCCTTTGCCCAATCCGGGTCATCGAGGAACTTCCGGACCTTGTTGTTCAGCTCCTGTTCACTCCATTCGGGATAGTCATCGCTTCCACGGTTCGGATCGCACACCGCCACGATACGCACATCGGATCTCTCCAGCGCGGGCATCAACTGGCGAATCCCCTGCGTTCCACAACCGACATAGCCGATGTTGATCTTGTTGCCGGGAGCAACCTGATTCGGTCGTCCAATGACATGATGTGGAACAACGGTGACCGCTGCCGCAATGGCGGTAGCATCAATGAACTGTCGGCGATTGATGTGCATTTTCTTATCCGTCATAGCCGGTTCAACCTTTCAGACCATTCGCGTTATTTGCCCAATCCGCGCAGCTTCGCAAGAGCATTCCGGGGCACTTCAAATCCGCGCCCGCCTTCGCCTTCCATCTCCACAACATATCGTTGCGTGTTTGAAATCGTCTCACAAAGATGGAAAACCTCTTCGTAATACCTGCTGTCAAAGGTCTTGTCTTCATATTCCTTGATGTGAACGCTCAAGGAACGGCCCGGGAACTTCTTGAGCATGGCAATCGGATCGCCTCCACCGCTCAGGCAATTCCCGATATCCATTTGCATGATGACTTCGGGATCGGCCTGGCTGAACAGGAGATCCCAGGCGAAGCGATCTCCGATCTTTTTGAAATCGAATCCGTGAGCGTGATACCCGACCCACATATCCTGTGCGCGGCATTTGACCGAGACTCCGTTCAGAAACGAAGCCAGTTCTTTGATGGTCTCTTCCGATCCCATCTTATCCATGGCGGCTGCTACAATCAGAAACGGATTGCCGAGAATCCGATTGTTGTCGATTGTTCTCTGCAAGGCCTCGCCCTCCAACGCCTCCAGCATCAAGTGCATTCCAAAGCACTTCAGTCCGTTGTCATCGAGGATTTTTCGAAGCGATTTCGCGTCATATTTTTCGTAAACCTCCGGTGTTCCTTTATATCCCCAGAACTCCACGCCTTCATAACCCATCTTGCCTACCTCTTTGAGAGTTCCGGGCACATCGGCAGAAAACTCTTTACGTACGGAATAGAGCTGCAGGCCGATGGGGAGTTTTGACGGCTTGGAGGATAGCGATGCCGACCGGCAGCTGACAACGGTGCAAGCGGCGGCGGCTTGCAGGCCGGTTTCCAGAAACTGTCTTCGTGAGACTTTCATAACGCACTGAACCTCCACCTGGAATGAGTGACGCACAGGGCTGTGCAAATCACCGGATACGATACTGGAAAACCGCAGGAGTTCAATCATGGCCTCTGGAACACCGGAGGGATCTCGTGGAATGGCTTGAATCGCTGTTCCGAGGGAAAGGAGAGACTTGGGAATTGTCAATGGGGGTCGGAACCGGATGGATATTCCCAGGTATCTCCGAAATAATCGGAGCCACATCTCCCTCCGAAGAGTACCATTCTCTTTCGTTTGGGATCATACGTCATCGCAAAAGAACTGCGCACTGGCGGCCCATCAGCTGGAACCTTCGTCCATGACGCACCGTCCCACTCCCATGTCTCCAGAAATTTGGATTCTGTACGAGACGTGACAGCGACTATTCTTTTTCTCTGTTCATCATAGACCATATCATCAGCGACCTGCGGGCCGGAATCGGCAACTCGAGTCCAGACGGTTCCGTCCCACGTCCAGGTCCCAGGTGGAGACTCCCCTTTCAGAGGGTCGGCTGGGATGCCTCCCAGAAGAATGATCTTCTCAAGAGTCGGATCGTACACCATAGCATGGCTCAAGCGCGGTCCAGGCCCCCC
>JAKPYU010000411.1 GCA_029568995.1 Candidatus Omnitrophota bacterium
ATCCCGCACGGAAGGGAATTGATTCGAATGGTGCAGAAGA
Source organism: Candidatus Omnitrophota bacterium (assembly GCA_029568995.1). Lineage (GTDB taxonomy): Bacteria > Hinthialibacterota > Hinthialibacteria > Hinthialibacterales > JAKPRU01 > JAKPRU01. Next base: position 41 of record JAKPYU010000411.1, read on the forward strand.
GCGGTCTGGATGGATTGGACGTGCAGTCTAACGGTATCACGAAGGAATTTGTGAATGCGGCACACGAGGCAGGATTACGTGTGTATGCCTGGACTGTGAACGATCCGGATGAAGCCCGGCGTTTGAAAGAGTTGGGTGTGGACGGAATTACGACAGACCGTCCGGGATGGTTGAAAGGGCAGCTGTCGGAGAAGTAGCGTTCTGCGACCAGATCTGTACCCCGGCTTTCTGTCATTCCGAACGAAGTGAGGAATCTCAGCGAGTGGCGGGACCGCTCGTACAGGGAGTATTTTCCTTGTTGCCAACCGTCACAAATTCCCTATAATACCCAAAACGAATCACGGAGCAGAATCAATGAAACCGCTGTGTTTTCTGGCAACAATGATCCTTGCCGTATCGACAGTGGCCGGACCGCCGGCGGAACCGATTGACTTGTTTGAAGCGATCCGAACGGCGCTTTCGGAGAATCCGCATCTGCACGAGGCACAAGCGAGAATCGACCAGGCGAAAGCGTATCTCCTGGAGGCACAGTCCCGTTTCCAGCCGACCGCGAACTTGAACGGCGAGGCGCTGGTGGCGGACGCGCCATCCTCCTATCTGTTCAAACGGATCGACCAGCGACGGCTTCGCCCCAATACGGATTTCAACGATCCGGGCCGAATCAACAACAGCGAATTGGGTGTTGAGATTACTCAGAACCTTTACAACGGCGGGCGGGACGCCAGGAATCTGCAAGTCGGCGAGATGAATGTGGACATTGCGGAAAACCAGGAACTCTCCGTAGAGAACCAGCTGATCCATTCTGTTATCGAAGCCTATTACGATGTCCTGGCGGCGCAGGAATTGATTCGAACAGCACAGCAATCCATGGAAACAGTGGAAGCGGAACTTCGGGACACGCAAGTTCGATTCGATGGTGGCAGCGCGCTGCGGTCCGATGTGCTGTCCCTGGAGGTCCGGTTGGCACAGGCCAGAGAGGAATTGATCCGCAGCGAAAACCAGCGGGATCTCTTCCTGGTGGTGCTGGCGAATCTGATGGGACTGGAGGAGTGGAAAGGACTGGCCCTCAGTGGCGAGGAATGGCGTCCACGACCCATCCCGGAGACCGTCGAAGAGGCCGTGCCTGCGGCGTTTGAATCCCGCCCGGAACTGGCCGCAGCCCGCAAGATGATCGAGCGGGGACAGATAGAGGTCAAACAGGCGAAATCGGAATACTATCCGCGTGTGGATACGTTCGCGCGCCTCTATGCGGATGACAATCAATTCGGATATCGGGTGGATGATGCCAACTGGGTTGCCGGGGTGGCGCTTCGCTGGGAGCTATACAGCGGTGCGAAACGCAAGGCGCATCGCCGCCTGGCAGAGGCGGCGTTGAAAGAAATGGAGGCAGCGGACCGGCAGGCAGCACTTCAGGTACGGCTGGATGTCAATCGTGCCTACCTGAATCTGAAGGCGGCAAACGCCCGTCAGGAGGTCGCGCAAACCAGTGTACAGCAGGCGGAGGAAAGCCTGCGTCTTGTGCAGCGGCAATACGAAGGCGGATCGGCGACCGTGACCCGATACCTGGATGTGGAACACGATGTCACGGCAGCCCGGTCGCGTGAAATCACGGCGCGTTACGATCTCAAGAAGGCCCACGCGGATGTGGGGCGCTCGCTGGGATGGTGCTCCCTGTGCGCACGGGATGCGCTGGGCGATTCCGG
>JAKPYU010000442.1 GCA_029568995.1 Candidatus Omnitrophota bacterium
TAATTCATCCCGTAATTTTTCTTCAAACGAAACCATACGATTGACATAGGCGGGAGGTAATTCATCCGCCATTCGAGTCGTCGGGATTTGCTCATATCCGAAAAGACGGGCAATCTCTTCCAAAACATCCGCTTTACCGATGACACCTTCTCCGATATCCAACCGGTGAGAGGGCGTTGTCACCTCCAGCGTCGTCCCATCGTCCGATAATCGGCACCGAAACTCAAGTCGAGATAAATATTCCGCCGCGGTCGCTAACGGAATCTCAACGCCGAGCAAACGGACAATATCATTTTCGCTTAAATGATTTACCGAATCCTTCACGGGCAAAGCATAATTATCAATTAAACCGGAAGCGACCTGACCTCCGCTCCACTCGACAATATACGCCAGACATAATCGAGCCGCTTCCTCCGCGATAGCCGGATGAACGCCGCGGCTGTTGCGGTAACCGGCTTCGGTGTTCAATCGAAGTTTAGAGGATGTCTTCCGAATATTGATAAAATTCCAGGCAGCCGATTCCAATAAAACACGCGTGGTTTCCGGCACAATCTCGCTTTCCAGACCACCCATGACACCGCCGATTGAAAGGGCGCCGGCTTGATCGGTGACGAGCATCATGCTTTCATCCAAATCTCGTTCCGTTTTATCCAACGTCATCAGTTTTTCGCCGTTATAAGCATGTCTGGTGACAATCGCCGGAGCTTGGCCATGATTCCGTTTTACCAAGGCGTCATAGTCGAACGAATGCAGCGGTTGTCCCAATTCCAGCATCACATAGTTGGTTGCATCCACCACACTGTTGATCGGACGCATCCCGGCTGCGCTGAGACGGCGCTGAACCCATGACGGACTGGGTTGAATCCGAATTCCTTCCGCATATCCCAAGATAAAACGCGGATTCATTTCAGGATCTTCGATTCGGACCGAAGCAAGCCCGTCAATCGACCGTCCTTCCGGCGGGACAGTCCGATTGGGAGTTTTCAGAGGAATATTGAGTTGTGCCGCCACTTCCCGGGCGACACCTT
>JAKPYU010000468.1 GCA_029568995.1 Candidatus Omnitrophota bacterium
TTTTTTTACTTCTTCCTGAGCCAACAGGAGTTCGCTGATCTGCTCCCCGATCTCCAGGAGTCGGGAAATCAACTCCTGAAACCGTCGAAAACCTTGGATTTGGTGACGATAGTGGGCCGCTTCGTTGCGGTCAGACAGGCGTCGCGAGACGGTTTTTCCCTTCTCTTTGTACGAGTAGAGAACGTAGGGTCCCCGGCGGGATGTGGACCCGTCTTTCCGTGTGTTCTCCACAAACTGTTCGACCACACTGCCGCGACGAATCTCTTCCAGTTGAGTGAGTTCCTCCAAGATCTGCTTTCGTTCCCGTCGGAATTCTTCCAGGGTGGCCATCTTTTTTCCTCCTGCGACTATGTAGTATCTCATACTACATATTTCAAGTTAAAAATAAAAGGCCCCCACCAAAACCCACTTCCATGACGCAAACCCGTGAACTTGTGGCCACTTGACAACCGCATCGACCGCACATCATGCTAACACTTCCTCGATCCGTTAAAGAAAACGGATTCACCTTTGCCAGGAGGTCGTTCCAACGCAATGGCAAGAGTCGTCTATAACAACGTCACAAAACTTTTTCCCGGCGACGTAGTGGCGGTGAAAGATTTCAGCCTGGAAGTGGAAGACAAGGAATTTGTCGTTCTGGTCGGGCCATCGGGGTGTGGAAAGTCGACTTCGCTGCGAATGGTGGCCGGTCTGGAAGAAGTAACCTCCGGAGAAATCTACATCGGAGATCGCCTGGTCAACGATGTGCCCCCCAAAGACCGCGATATCGCGATGGTTTTTCAGAACTATGCATTGTATCCGCACATGACGGTATACAAAAACATGGCATTCGGGCTGAAGTTGCGGAAATACCCCAAGGATGAGATCGAGCGCCGTGTGCGAGAGGCCGCCGAAATTCTGGGGATCACCGAACTGATGAACCGGAAACCGAAGGCGCTTTCCGGCGGGCAGCGTCAGCGGGTCGCCGTGGGACGAGCCATCGTGCGAAAACCTAAAGTGTTTCTGTTCGATGAACCGCTGTCGAACCTTGACGCCAAACTGCGGGTCCAGATGCGCGCCGAAATCAGCAAGCTGCATAACCGGCTTCAGGCCACCATGATTTATGTCACCCACGATCAAATGGAGGCCATGACCATGGGTGACCGGATTGTGGTGATGAAGGACGGTGAGATCCAGCAGGTCGCCACACCCATCGAGTTGTACGATCACCCCAAAAACCGTTTCGTTGCCGGTTTCATTGGAACTCCACCGATGAACTTCATCGAAGGCAAGGTCGAAAGAGCCAACGGCCGATTCTATTTCAATGAAGGCACATTCAAGATCGCCCTGGCCGAACGCATGAATCCCGTCCTCGCGGGCAAAGACGGTGCACCGATCACATTCGGAATCCGCCCGGAAGATATCAAAGACCTTGAGGAAGTTTCCAACCCCAATCCGGGACACTGTGTGACCTCTCGCGTAGAGGTTGTGGAACCGGTGGGAGCGGAATCCTTCTGGTACCTGACAACGGGGATTTGCTCGTATATTGCCAAAGTCGGGGCACATTTGAGGGCCGAAGTGAATGCGGACAAGCAGGTGGTGTTCTTCGTGGAAAATGCTCATCTGTTCGATCCAACCAGCCAGGAGGCTCTCATTTAAGTGATGGCCTCCGAGCGTGGGCGAGGCGCATCTCAAGCCTTTCCACGGGTTCCTGTTTCAGGCCGGCCTTGCGGGGAGCCTGCCCTTTTAATAGGGTGAAATTCCATTTAACCTGAACAATTCCGTTTCAGCTCGAGTGGATCGAAGCATCGGAATCCATTTCCTAAGGAGTTCCTATCGATGAGTGAAGTCCCTGCCGAAAAAAAGCGCAATATTGTCATTGTCGGACATCATGGGGCCGGTAAAACCTCCTTGATCGAGGCGTTTCTCTATAACACGGGCGTGATCGAACGTCGCGGACTGATTGAGGAAGGAAATACATTCGCCGATTTCCTGGACGAAGAGCGTGATAAACGAATCACCCTCATGTCCAAAATCATTCAGTGCACTCACAAGGGAACCGACTTCACATTCATCGACACGCCGGGATACTCGGATTTTATTGGAGATATTCTGGGTGCAATCCGGGTTGCGGATGGCGCATTGCTCGTCGTCAATGCGGAAAGCGGTGTGGAAGTGGAGACCGAGAAGATTTGGGGATATCTCGAGAAATACAAGGTTCCCCGCGTGGTTGTGATCAACCGCATGGATAAGGAACGGGCGGACTATGCGGCGGCGCTGGAATCACTCGAAAAGGAGTTGGGTGCCAAACTGGTTCCGGTCCGGTTCCCGGCGGCTGAACAGGCTGAATTCAAGTCCGTTGTGGATGTCTTGTCGGGGAAAGTGCAGTGTTTCAATGCAAAGGGAACGGTTGAACGCGAGGAAAATCTCCCCGAAGGGTTGAAGGATCAATACGAGGAATATCATGAGAGACTAATGGATGCCGCTGTCGAGACGGATGAGGCCTTGATGGAGCGCTACCTCGAAGGGGCGACCATTCCAAAAGAAGATATCTGGAACGGCCTGCAAACCGCCGCGATGACCGGTGGAGCCATTCCGGTGTTCTGCACGGCCGCAACCAGCAGCATCGGGATCGCCTGTGTTCTGGAGGGATTAGCCAACTTCCTGCCGAATCCTCTCCAGAGGGGTGAAATTACCCTTACCAAAGGCGACCAGACCAAGACCCTGGGTATTTCCGTAGAGGGTCCGGGACTCGGACTGGTCTTCCGCAGCCTGATCGACCCGTTCGTCGGCAAGATGTGTTTTCTCAAGGTATTCAGCGGCACGATTTCCTCGGACACGGAACTGTACGATCTCAGCAAAGAGGGAAAGCATGAGCGCATCTCCCACCTGCTCAACGTGAACGCAAGGAACCACAATAATATCGCCCATGCCCGGGCCGGAGACATCGTCGCTCTCACCAAGGTGGACATTCTTGAGACCGGTGACACGGTATCCAGCGAGTCAGGAGAATGGCTGATTCCGCCGACAGAGTATCCGCCTCGCGGTTTCCATCTTGCGGTCAAGGGGCATTCCAAGGTCGAAGAAGACAAGATTGCTGCGACCATCCCGAAACTGATCGCCGGCGATCCCACGCTGGCCTTCGAACGCAACCATGAGACACGTGAGAGCATCCTCTCCGGGATGGGAGATCTTCAACTCAATCTCGTTGCTCAGCGGGTCCGAAAAGCCGCCAACCTGGAAGTGCTTCTCAAGGAACCGAAAGTGGCGTATCGCGAGACAATCACGGTTCAGGGAGAAGGGTCCTACCGTCACAAGAAACAGAGCGGCGGGCGTGGCCAGTTCGGCGAGGTGCACATTCGAGTGAGTCCCCTGGAACGCGGCAAGCAATTCGAGTTCGAGGACAGCATTTTCGGAGGCGCGATTCCCGGCAAGTTTGTCCCCTCGGTCGAAAAAGGGATTCGGGAGGCTATGGAAAGGGGCGTCGTCGCCGGATTCCCGTTTGTGGATGTCCATGTGGAACTGTTCGACGGCAAGTATCACGACGTGGATTCATCCGACATGGCATTCAAGATCGCCGGTTCAATGGCCTTTCAGCAGGTCGCTCGTGAGAGATGCAAGCCGGTATTGCTGGAACCGATCATGAACGTGACGGTGTTTGTCCCCGAAACCATGATGGGGGATGTGATGGGGGACCTGAACGGGAGACGGGGCCGGGTCATGGGCATGGAAAGTGCGCACGGAAAACAGACGATCCGCGCCCAGGTTCCCCTGGCGGAAATGTACAGCTATGCCATCGACCTCCGGTCAATCACCCGTGGGCGCGGAACCTATATCATGGAATTCTCGCATTATGAGCAGGTTCCGGGTGAGCTGGCGGAGAAAATCATCGCTCAGGCCGAGAAGGCAAAAGAACAGGTTGAAGGCTGATTCACGGTTTTTTCCGAGTCCATGGAAAATGATCGCGCGATCAATCCGTTCCTTTGGAGATTTTTTTGCATTTTCCCGCTTCATATCGGAAGTGAGATGTGTTAGATTGTGTGTGTTTCAGGACCGTTGCGTGCTTCTGAAACGGTCAATCTCGTCAGCGAACCAGGGGCGAAGCCCGATAAGATCATGAGCGCAGTTCCACATTCTTTTCAGCCGATTCGCAAGTTAAATTTATGGGGTCGGCTTGTCATGAAGTTCGCCGGTCGCTCACTGGTATCCAAGCACAATCGTCGTTCCAGGGCGTTTTACAATATCATCAGCCGGTTCTATGACTGGATTTATCTAGTCCAGGTGTTTGGGTATGTGCAGTCTGCCCGTCAATTGGTGGATGCGGTGGTGGAAGAAGAGGATTCGGTTCTGGATTTGGGTTGCGGAACAGGGCTGGTGGCCCATATTGCCGCACAGCGGGCGGGGCATGTGGTGGGAATCGACCACTCGAAAGGGATGTTGCATCGCGCTCAACGGAAGGGTCGCCATCTGGACAATGTTTGCTACGTATTGAGAGACTGTCGATCCATGCCGTTTGTGCAGGGATTCGATGTGATTTTGAGCAGTTTCATGCTGGTGATTCTCAAGGAGGCCGAACGTCGGGCCGTTCTGCAGGACGCTTTCCGCCTTCTACGTCCGGGTGGAAGACTCGGCCTGCTGGGTTCCCAGGATCGGATGTCACAGGAATGGTACACGGTATCCGCTTGGGAAGACCTCTTGAGCGAGGCGGGCTTCGAGAATGTCCAGGTGCAGGATCTCAACCAGATCTTCCGGATTGTAACCGCTTGTCGGCCGGTCGAATCCTCCGACGAAAGTCGATAAAGACCATCTGGCATTTTCGTTTCGTTTGTGTCACAATAAGCTCATCCACTATACTGCGGGACGGAAATGGACGTCTGATTCCGCGTACTTGCCAGATATTGACTCGGCCCGGCTGGGGCTCCTTCTGCGGGTTTTCGGCGACTCGGAATGCAGGTAATATCGGTTTGGCGTTGCCGGAATGTGTCCGGAATCGTTCGCAGAAGTGGCGAATCGAGGCGGTGCCTCGAACTGAGATGCGCGGCGCTTTGGAGCGACCGCATATTCCTGGGTCTGAGCACGATGATGAATGTCGTGAAATCGCGATCGAGATCTTCTCCGAGGAACACGCGGAGTGTTTTGCTGTGTCTCTGCGTCTGGGCAGGACTGATGGGTTCCTGTGTGCATCAGTCGGAACAGGGCTTTGTGGGAGATCCTCCTGTGTTGGAAGGGATTACGCATGTTGTGGCGGAAGGGGAGACGCTGGTGGGGATTGCGCGCGCTTACGGAATTACCCCGCAGCGGATCCAACGGATCAACCGTATTCACGATCCCAATCAGTTGGAAGTCGGACAGCGCCTTCATATTCCGGGCGCTACGGAACGCAAATCCGCCGTGACCGTAAAAGCCGCCGCTCCCGAGGAGAAGGGGGTCTATCACGTAGTCAAACCGGGTGAGACCCTGAAACGGATCTCCGATGCGTACGAGGTCGAAGCACAGGCGATCGAACGATACAACAACATCCACGATCCCCGTAAACTGCAGATTGGGCAGAAACTGTTCATCCCCGGCGTGGACGAGATCAAAGAAGTCCGGATGTCCGTTGCAGAAAAGGTGTATCACAAGACGCCGCAAGGTTCCCGCGAAGAACGGATCGCATTGGCGAAACGGATTGAGAAACTTGTGGACCGGCATCGGGTGGAGAAAGGGGAGCCGCCTCTTTCCACTCCGACGCCGACACCAACCCCGGAACCGGGGGTGGCAACCCCAACGCCCACACCGGAAGCGACCGCCGTTCCCGCTCCCCAGAATATTCAGCCGCCCGCCGAGGTGAAGAAAGTCGATTCATTGGTCTTCTCCTGGCCTCTGACAGGGGATTTTGTAGTTGCCAAACAATATGGTGCGGAGAACGGACTGATGGGAAACGGCATGATCCTGACCGCCGGGACCGGATCGCCTGTGCTTGCCGCAGCGGATGGCGAAGTGCAAATGGTCGGTGGGGTTAGCGATGATTTCGGGAATACCCTGGGCAACTATGTCATCCTGTACCATGGCAAGCGAAAAGGAAAAGGATTGCGTACGATTTACGCACATGCCAGCGAAGTGGTGGTCAAAGCGGGGGACAAAGTCAGTCGGGGCCAGATGATCGCGCGGGTCGGACAGACCGGAAGAGTCCCGAAAGACATTCAAACGGATCATCTCCACTTCGAGGTCCGCGAGGCCACCAACCCGATTAACCCCATCAAGCTGCTGCCGGAACGGAAGTGAGGGGGGATTCTTCGACCAAATAGAAATCGCAATAGATCAGGCAACGTGGCCCGCCATCGATAAGTCTGGGAGAAGGATCGTGGCAATCACAAGAATAAGACTTGAGCGATTTACCGCATTTGAGAAGTTGGACCTTGTTCTTTCGCCTGGAATCAACATCTTTGTTGGGGCAAATGGCACAGGCAAAACCCACGCAATGAAAGTTGTCTACTCTGCCTGTGACATCACGAAGACAAAACTTGATTTTGCAGAAAAACTGATTCGTGTGTTTCTGCCATCGAATCGTGCGCTTGGCCGCCTTGTCCGGCGAAAGAAAGCCAGTTCCGGCTGCGTCATTCAAATATATCGGGACTCGGTCAAGATTCGAGCGTCATTCACAAATCACTCGGAAAAAGCTGAATCTGCTTCCATTACAGGGACAGATGAATGGAATGCCCGGCCAATTGAAAGCGTTTATATCCCTGTTAAGGAAATGCTTGCCAATGCTCCCGGATTCCGCTCACTATACGCCCATCGAGAGGTCCAATTCGAGGAAATCTACCCGGATATTCTGGATCGTGCCTACCGTCCCGCCCTTCGGGGTCCGACGGACAAGGATCGAAGACGCTTATCGGCAATTCTGCAGAAGGCCGTGGACGGAAAGGTCACAGCGAAAGACGAAGAGTTTTTTCTACAGAGCAAGCAGGGAAACCTCGAATTTTCTCTTTTGGCCGAGGGAATGCGCAAACTGGGATTGCTATGGCTCTTGATTCAAAATGGAACTCTATTGGATGGTTCTGTGCTGTTCTGGGATGAGCCGGAAACGAACCTCAATCCTGGATTATTTGGAGTCCTTGTCGAGATCTTACTGGAGCTTCAGCGACTCGGCGTCCAGATCTTCCTCGCGACTCATGACTACGTCATCCTCAAGGAATTCGATTTGCAGATGAAAGATAGGGACACCGTTCTCTTTCATGCTCTCTATCATGACGCGAAAGACAAGGAACTTCATTGCCATACGGCCGACCGATACCTGGATATTCACCCGAATGCAATCGCGGAAGCATTTGCGGACCTCTATGACCGTGAAGTGGAGCGAAGTCTGGGGAATCTGCCGAAATGACTGTGCTCACAGAAGGAAATCTCCGGATATCTGTTCCATCCAACGTAAAAGCAAGGAGATTTGATGATGGGAACACCCATGGTCTCACACACTGCATGAAGGCCGTGGATTTCATTCTGGAACTCAAGGATCGGTACCTGTTCATTGAGATCAAAGATCCGGAACATCCGCAAGCCAATCCGAAGAACCGGCAAGCCTTCATCCATGAATTCATTGCCGGTCAAATCGACGAAGACCTGAAGTACAAGTATCGGGACACTTTCCTATATGAATGGGCCTGTGAAAAAGCGGACAAACCCATCTATTATTTGGTTCTGTTAGCCATGAGCGGGCTGACCGAAGCGGATCTTTCTGCAAAAACTGACGATCTCAAACGCAAGATCCCACTGCTCAACCCGTCATCCAAGATATGGAAACGCCGGATTGTTGAAGATGTAATAGTCTTCAATCTCTCGACATGGAACAAGCATCTGAAGAAATTCCCCATACAACGACAGAAATAGATCCTGGGCAATCTCCCCCCGCTTCAGTCATGAGCAATAATCAGCCGAACATCGTTCCGCAGGTGATTCTGGAACTCGGCAATCCGTTCCATCCCCTCCAACGTACACAACGACTCCGTCACGACAATCGCCCCGATACCGAGTGTCTCGTTATCCCGCGCAAAAGTCTGCGCGGTCTCGCGGATGGATGCCTCGGACCAGGCTCCTTCCTCCGTAACCATCCGGTCCAGAAGGAGAAGCGAGGGAAATCGGTCCAGGAATGCTTTGCGGTAGTTCTGCATTCGAGAGATTTCTCCGATGACTAGCGGCAATCCATGGCGGGTTTGACGAGCCAAGTGAGATCCGACAACGGAACTGGTACCGAACGGCAGTTCGAGTACCGCTCCCTTCGTCTCTCGGATGGCACGGAGCGTGGCGTCATCGGCAACCTCAGTCTGCCCGGAATAAACGGTAGCGGATGCGAACGGCGGCAAAGCCTGCTCGAACCAGAATGCAGATCCC
>JAKPYU010000475.1 GCA_029568995.1 Candidatus Omnitrophota bacterium
GCGCGATTTCGTGCTGGATCCGAAAAATCGTTTTCCCGCCGAGCAAAGTCAACAGGCACATTGGGACAAGATGGTCGACCAGGTCCGATCCGAGGTCAGTCAGGCGGAGATCGGACGGTGTGTCGCTTCGCTCATCGAAAGGGGTGTCGAGGAACCGCCCTCCCAGTCGGATATTGCAAAACTTGCCGGTGTGGAGCGCCTGCTGAGATTTATCCTGCATGTCTCTGTGCTGAGAGATTTGCTGAGAATCGACATGGATGAGGAGGATGCCGCTTTCTGTTGCATCTGCGGAAAACCTGCCGCCGAGGGAGGCAAGTCATTGTGTCCGCAATGCCGAAGCGAGATTCTGCGGCAAAGCGGTCAGGAAGAAGTCCAGGAAGAGAAGCCCAAACCGTACATGGGCATGAACGTGATCGACATCATCTTGAAAGACCGCGGGCGGCGGTGAGAAGAAGTTGCAGTGGGAAGGTATGGCACAAATGGGTTCCATGAAACCTATACGGATTGTCGGAGAGAGACAGCGTGAACACACGGTCTGATAAAGAAGAACAGGAGATTCTGGAGTCTTTCGAGCGTGGAGAGTGGCAGCCCGTGAAAGATCTCAAGGGGGAGATTGTGCGTCATCAGGGTTACGCACGGGCCACGTTACGCAAGGACAAGCGGGTCAACATCCGCATCTCATCCAAAGACCTGGATAACATTCAGGCGATTGCCATCGAAGAAGGCATTCCCTACCAGACCCTCATGTCCAGCATCATCCATCGCTATGTTTCTTCTTACAACAAAGAAACCGGTCGCAGGGAATAGGGTCCTTTTCATCCTTCATCCTTTACTTCACCAGTTGCACACTCACCATGGCGCGGCCGGATGTGTAAGTCGGCTCTGCAATGTCCGCCGAGATGAACTCAAGCGGCTGATAGCCGGGCGCTGTAATATTCACACGGTAGCGCCCCACTGGTAGCGGCACAAAATAGGGGAGACCTTTGACAAATCTACACCCCTCCAGGCGTGCGAGTCCGGGAACCTCCGGCGCTTCCACACGAAAATCCATCGGGACCGGACTGTTGTCGCTGGTCCGCAGCTGTAGCTCGTAAATCACTGCAGAAAACAGGTCGATGAACATCCGGCCTTCCTGGCCTCTTTCCAGCGTAATCAGCTGCGGATAGGCAAACAGGGTCCGAGTGTCCTCTTCCGATTCAACAATCAACTCCATCGGCCCTGGCCGCATCCCCGGAAGCCGGTAGGCACCGGGCTGGTCCTCCAGCGGAATGGAATCGGTTTGGTGTATGGCACCGTTCTGGATCACGTAAAAGCGTCGATTGGTCAGTGTTACCGGTTGGCCCTGGAAACTGAGGTGCAGAAGAACCGACGTATCTGCTTTCGATAGAAATACTTCGACCGGAATTTCCGAAGGGCCTTGCGCCGGCTGGACAGTGACGCTGAACTCACCATCCACATATCCTTTCTTAATCGCGGCCATGGGGTACACGTGTGGTTCGGGAAGTCTTGCCCGAAAGCCCCCCTGATCGTCTGTCTTGATTCGCCGAAGTATGAAATCCACAAGAGACACTACTTCCAGTGGCAGGTCCATAGTCGGCCGTATTCGAATACTCACACCGGGGACCGGTTCCTTTGTTTCGGCATCCCGGACGGTTCCGACAATCTCAAAAGATCGTGCGTGCAAGTCCACGGTGTACTCTTTCTGGTCCGGCGCAACGGTCAATCGTTCGATACCGTCACATGTCGGCCAACCGACATACCTGGCCCCTTGCTCGACAGTGAAGCGAATCGCGCAGTTGCCCGGCGAGACCCCTATGAACTGGTACGTTCCATCCTGCCGTGCGGCAACCGTGCGGTTCTTATCCTGCCCGACGATTCGTTCGAGTTGGACCAGCGCATTCGGGACCGGATCTCCATCCTTGTAGACAGTGCCTCGAATGGTCGCACCCTCACCCGTGCCGAAATCGGCACGAACTGTTTTTCCCTCCTCTACCCAGACTTCTTTGTCGTCCGAGCTTACAAGTCCCTTTTGTTGGCATGTGACATGGAACCGCACCGCCGGAAGATGTTCGATACGATACTCCCCATTTTCATTTGTCATCGTATTGTAGCAATAGAGATTCTCCGGGTAGTTGAACATCCCGATCCGCGTACCCTGTACCGGTTTCTGCTCCTGATCCATAACAATCCCCTCGATTGCGCCCCCCTCCGTGAGCGGAACCGGAATCGGATCGCGCCCAAGCATTTCCGACGAAATCGCGAATTTCCGGGGGGCGAATTGGGGATGAGAAATCAGCAGTGTGTCGCCCAGAGCCGGAATCCCCCCGATCCGAAATGAACCGTCTTCCCCGGATCTCACAGCGTCGGGAATTGGGACCGATTGGAAGCTGTCACTGTAAAGTCCTCTATTCGTATTGCGGACTCTGGATTCCAGACCGATGATTCCCCCGGCGACGGGATTCTGCATCGGACCGACCAGAATTCCGGCAAACTCCATTCCGGACTCCAGCTCAATCACAACGTCCCGGACACTTTGCCCCGCTTTGATCTCGATCTCCGCGCTCTTGGCGCTGGCATGTCCTTCCGC
>JAKPYU010000482.1 GCA_029568995.1 Candidatus Omnitrophota bacterium
GTAACCTACCGGGGAAAGGGACATGAGATTCCCCACCTCAGCCCTCCCCGTCAGCGGGGAGGGAGTTAAGAATCCTCCCCCCGTTCACGGGGGGAATGAGGGGGGGATGGAATGAAACACCCATATTCCCTGAATCCTCTGCGATTGAAATGAAAAGGTGACGGCATTGGCAGAATCGAATATCAAACCGGACCTCTCGAAGGTATCCATGGAAGACTTGGTGACGGAAATGCTCATTCGTGTGGGCGAGGACCCGAACCGTCCCGGGCTTGTGCACACACCGTACCGTGTTGCGCGAGCATGGGAGTTCTTTTCCTCGGGATATCGCGAGAACATCCATGAACTGGTGAACAGCGCTCTATTCGAGGACAAGTGCGATGAGATGGTTGTGGTGAGCGATATTGATATTTTCAGCCAGTGCGAGCATCACATGCTGCCGTTTTACGGGGTGTGTCATGTCGGATACCTGCCTAAGGGCAGGCTGATCGGACTCTCGAAGATTCCCCGGATTGTGGAGACCCTCAGTCGCCGGTTGCAGTTGCAGGAGCGTCTGACCCAGCAGATTGCCGAATGCATTCAGGAGATCCTGCATCCCCAGGGGGTCGGGGTGGTGATGGAATGCCGTCACATGTGCATGATGATGCGCGGTGTCCAGAAGGCCGGGAGTAACACGATCACCAGCGCCATGCTGGGTCTGTTTCGCAGCAATCATAATACGCGTAGCGAGTTCCTGGAGATCATCAAGAACCAGCGGAAGTGGCGGTGAGGGGAACCCACAATCTGCGGAAATCCGGATTCGACCAAGAACAACCGTACACCCTCACAATTTGCAGAGCCAGCGAACAACAGAGGCAATCTGATCGTCATCGGTCAGGTTTGCCGCGTTGGTCAAGATTCCTTTCTTGAGGAATTCCCAGATTTCATTCGCCATTCTTGCCTCGATGGCAGCCCCCACAAAGAATATGTGAGGCCTCAGATTATGTTTCGCGAATGCCTGCCGGATTCGATTCAAAGCGGTCGCAGCTGTCTTCCAATGTTCATCTGCCCCGGCAGGATCAATACCACCTTTCAACTCCCCAAGCGCAAGATACGCAGACGGGTCTTTTTGCACATCCTTTGTCATTCCATCCGGAGCACAGGCGAATAAGGATAAATCAACATTATTTCCAAAATACGGAACGGTGAGGTTGTACATGAGGGTCCGTGCCCCTTCGGGGGTGATCCAAGAAAGACCGCGAACTTGTGTTTCGATATCCGTGTCATCCGTTGGGAGATCCGCCCAAATCTTCGTTTCTGCATGAAGCCAACGGCAAGATTTTCCTGCGAGATTCAGATGGGCAAGTATGGAGCGGGTGATCTTCTTCTGCGCCATAAAGCCGCCGATGTTGCGCATGGAGCCACCCAGCGTATCTCCCCGAGTCAACAGAAACCGAAAGACCAGTTCCTCGACAAAATTGGCTCCTGCCGGTTCCAGAAAGTTCTTTATCAGGCTCTTGATCACTTCGGTCTTGTCATCGGCTTGCAGGTGATTGGCTGCTTTGTCCGAAATACCGGCAGCCGCGAGCAATCCTTGCTGAATTCCTTCAATCTTCAACAAGTCATTCGGATCTCTTGCCCTGGATGCGGCCGCTTTTAATGCTCTTGCTTGCGCAACAAAGGGGGTAGATCGTCGGTTCTTTTCGAGGGCAAGATCAATAAATCCGGCCCTGATGGCCTCGTAGGTTGTCTCAAGATTCTTGCTTGATTTCAGATGGTCTTTGTACGGCTTCACGACTCATGCCTTTCGCCAGACATATACACACTTTCGGAGCGGCTTTCGCCCGTGCGCTCCCATTTGCTGGCTGCTGTTTCCCTTGCCGTTCGGTAGAACAAGAATCTGCTCCACTACAAATCCAAGGCTTTCGGCGATCTCAGAAAGAATGATATCCACCGATATGCCGACACCCGCATATCGCACATTATCGTTCACCATGATCATCGGAGCGCCTGATTTCAAAACGCGAGCGCACTCGAAGATGACGCAAGCCATCTCACAGAAATATCCGCGGACCATTCGCGGAATTCCAGCATTGTTCAACAGATCAAGATCTTTTTGACTGTCCAAGTACGCAAGGATCTCCTGTATCAGATTGTGCCCCTCAACACACGACAATGCTCGTGTCCAATGTGGATTCAAAGCCAGGAGGTCTTTGGCCCTGTTTTCGACCGTGCAACTGAGCATTTCCTGCCTGAGCTTGGAGATGCCCTCTTCGTTTATCCCGAGCAACGCCAGTTCAAGAGCGTAGGTCCGCGTATAATCGTAGCGATTGCAGTACGGCGGCGAGGTTATCAGACAATCGTAGAAAGACTCTTCCAGTTCGGGCATAATCTTCAGGCATGAGCCTGAATGGAATGTAACCGGCCCTTGCCGGCTTACGACCTCGAATAGGTCGCCGGGAACATCATGCAAGCCGATATCGGCAATAATCTCTGCTATTTTCCGGGTGATGGCTTTCTCAAAAGGCAGAATCTCTCCTTTGTCGAAAATCTTCTTTCCCTGACGTCTTCCGGAACGATAGTCCCAACGGAGATATTGTCCATCTTTCCTTGTATAGCTTACGGATTCAAGAACGCACAAGAGAGCAAAGAACAATAATGACTTGACTGCGGCGTTCTCCTCTTGCAGGGCAGCCAGAAATCGTCCGATAGCCTGAACCGTTTCATTGGGATATGCACCGCGAGTGATACGCAATTCATTGATGCGAATCACCTCGGGGTAGCTGACCCACGGCTTGTCTCGAAGCCAAACCTTCAATCGGTCAATGTCCGCTTTGCCCAAATCCCACTCGACGAGATTCCTTGTGGTGATGATCTCCTGCCCGATCGGCAAGAGTTCGATGCCCTCTGCCTGCACACCGGAAGATGCTGCAGCAAAGAGCGCCGTCCCACTCCCCGCAAATGGGTCTAATAGAATTCCAGTTGAGATGCCAAATCGTCGAAGCAGGTATCGGACCAGATCCGCTGAGAATGCCTCCTTGTATTTGAACCAACGGTAAATCGCCCTGTCTTTGCTTGCCTGGAAGCTCACGAGAGGGCGAGAAAGGGAAGGCTCAAAGACAATCTTGTTTTCCCAGCGTCTCTCCGCTTCGGAATTCAGACGATCCAAATCCTCGATCTCTGCGGAGATGGTTGCGAATTCCTGTTCCGATTGTATAGCCCTCATTGCGTTTTCACTGACCCCGGCCAAATCTCCCTTGTCCCCGATTCTAACTCAAATCCGGCGTTTCGCACATCCAGACAATGAGGATTTAAATCGCGACCCGGATTCCATCAGAAATTCCCCGGCGGGAACTTGTAGTCGCCGCGTGGGTCGCCGGGGACATCCTTGACGATCATGCCGAGGCTCAGAGTGCCGTTTGTGGCATCGTAAGTAACCGCGCCGCTTTTGAGGCTGGGTCCGAGACTGGTGTTGTATCCGACCAGGTTGGGAGCGTTTTGAATCAGGCTTGCGGTGACGGTCAGGTCGGTATATCCGCCATGCGGCTCCCAATGGATGGTCTTCTTTGCATATTTTTCCAGCGGGTTCTTCGTATCTTCCAGTTTTTCCTGAAAAATATCGATTGGCCAGATGCTCAGATAAGCCATGGGCGTGGTGAGAGGAACATGCTGTTGCGGTCTGTGGGAATGCGCATGGAACGTGTTGTTATCCATGCGATACATCATCATGGCGGTCAGCAGCGCCCGATGGTCGGCCTCCATGCGTGAAACCTGGGCACGAATCCGGGCATTCATGAAATTCGGGACAGCAATCGCCGCCAGGATGCCGATGATCGCCACGACAATCAGAAGTTCAATCAGCGTGAACGCCGCTTTCCATCTCATCTTTTGCATTCGAGACTCCATGTTGGTCTTTGTTGCAGCACTCAGGGTTGAGTGGGATTCGGCGCGGTCAGCCTGGATTGAATCTCCGATAGCAAGACACGCGCTTGTCGATCATTCGGATTGTATTTCAACGATTCTTGCGCCGCTTTCCGAGCCTCTTCATACCGCCCGGATTCCAGAAGAAGTTGCGCCAGGTCACGCCAGGCCATAGCCGCTTTCTGAGCGGCGTCCCGCTTTCCCCCTATGTGTTCCACTGCGCGAGACATCCACTGAATTGCCTCCTCCAGATTCCCACGCTCCTTATATAAAGCGGCCAGATTATAGAGTGCAATCCCGTAATCCGGCACAATCTTCAGGGCTTCCCGATAGTGAGATTCCGCCGTATCCGGATCCCCCCTTTCATGATAAAGACCTCCCAGATTGATGTGAACCTCCGCGTAGTCCGGTTTCAGATCCAGAGCTGCTTTCCATTCCTTTTCCGCCTGGTCGCGGAAATCCCTGTCGGAACAGGCATTTCCCAAATTGAAACGCACTTTCGGATTGGCAGGCTCGAACCGGGCAGCGGAACTCCACAGCGAGATTTCATCATTCCAATCCCAATTGCGGTCCACCGTGGCGAACGTGAATCCGGCAAGAAGCAGGGAGACCGCGATTGCAGCAGCTTTTCGTGGAAGGTCCTCCAGGCGATACAGCCATTGCAGAAGCCAATCGGACAGGAACAGGCAAAACCCGACACAGGGAATGTACATATAGCGATCCGCGAGCAGGTACGTTGCCGGAATGATGCCGGAAGTCGGCAGCCAGGCGACAAGAATCCAGGCCAAGCCGATGGTGCGCACGGGATGCCGTCGAAATCGCCACAAGAGAGCCAAGGCCGCTAGAAAGACAACAAATCCTGCCATCCAGCGCGGATCACCCCAGGAAGACACCGGCGCCATTGTGCGTTCAATTGTCAGCGGATGCGGAAAAAGAAGCAGACGCACCGCCGATCCCCACACGGCCCAGCCGGTCAGGAACGGATGCGTCAACTCCGCATGACGGGCTGAGGGATCGTAATAGGTCCCGCGCTGCAGGGCTTCCTGAGCGGTTTCCACCATGCGAAGAGAACCCACGGAAAGCACCAGGGTAACAACCAGAAGCACGCCCAGAAGAGCCGCGACCCGTTTCCGCGACAAGGTATGACGGCCTCCGAGCACGCAAGCAATCATTCCAATCTGCAGCGGAAGCACGACGGCCACCTGTTTGGAGAATAATGCCAGGAAAAGAGAGAGGATCGCCACCACAGCATACGCATGACACCACACACCGGCCCGCAGAAAGCGCAAGAACGACCACACTGCGCACAACTCGAAGAACAGGCACAGGAGGTCTTTCCGACCTGAAATCCACGCCACCGCCTCTGTGTTGACAGGATGGATGGCAAACAACAGCGGCGCGAGACACGCCTGCCATGGTTCCACCCCGAGTTCCCGAAGAATCCGCCACATCAAGAAAACGCTGAGAACATGCCAGAACAGATTTTGCAGATGATATCCGAATGGGCGGTTTCCCCAGATCTTGTGATCCAGCCAGTAAGTGAATTCCCGAACCGGGCGATCCCAAGTCAGAACCTCCCGCCATCCGACGAGACCATTGAGGAAAGGATTCTCTAGCACAGTCAGAGTGACGTCATCATAAACAAAGTCCCCATTCAGGCTGTTCGCGTATACCGCAATACAGGCCAGGATCAGCAGAAGGATGGGGAGAATGCGATTGTCGTTCATGATATTGCTTTTGCCGATTTCCCTCACCCCAGGCCTCTCCCGGTGGAAGAGGGAGCGGTTGTCTCCTGCCCGCGTAGCCCCAGATACTCCAGCAGCAGGCCGCCGGTGACGACCTCCAGCGCGGGATCTTCCGTGAGTGAAATCCGCAGCGTGTCTCCAATTCCCTCTCTCAACAACACGCCGATCCCGGCCCAGGAATTGATTACCGCCGCGCGACCGAAACCGGCCTCGGTCACACCCAAGTGCAGAGGATACGCACATTGTTTCGCCATCAGGCGATAGGCCGCAATAGTCAATTTCGCCGAATTCGCCTTGAGCGAGACAACCAGGTCCCGGCATCCCTCATTCTCCAGGATCTCCACGGACCGTCGGGCGCTTTCCGCCAACGCCTCCGCCGAATGCGGGCCGTATCGTTCCAGGAGATCCTTCTGAAGCGACCCCGCATTGACCCCAACACGAATCGGGACCTTTCGCCGAATGGATTCCTGTGCGATTTCACGAATCAGGCCAGGATCGCTGATATTGCCGGGATTGATCCGCAACTTGTGGCAACCTTTCTCCAGGGCCGCCAGTGCAAGCAGCGCATGAAAATGGATATCCGCCACCACGGGTAGCGGAGATTCCGCCACAATCTCTCCGAACGGTTCCACGGAGTCCCGGTCCGGCACACTGACACGGGTGATGTCACAGCGAAAAGGACCGCAGCGAAGGGCATCCTCCCAGAGGTTCAACTCTTTCAGGACGAGAATCTCACGCTCACCGAGATTCCCTGGAACAACGCAAGCCGTGCGTTCGATTTCTTTCAGTACTCCAACCGCATTGGTAGTCGGCTGCTTGACCATGGTCTGTACGCGGATAGGGGCCTCGCCGCCGACGGTCACATCCCGGATACACACGGATCGTGTCGGTTTGCGCGTTTCACAGGTCAGGATCATGGTCGCCGTTCTTTCTCGATTCGTTCGATCTCTTCCGCCCGTTTTAAACACCGGTCTGCTTCCTCACGGTCTCCGATCAGGTACAGGTATCTCGCCCGTTGACGAAGGTACAGGACTTTCTTCGGGAACAGGTCCATTGCAGCCAAGTTCTCCGCAAGCGCCTCCTCAACACGCCCGATCCGAGAAAGTGCCTCCGCAAGATCGCCGTGAAAATAGGCCTGGTACGGATTCAACGTTACCGCTTTCCGAAGAAGATACAATCCCCTTTCCTGCAAGTCCGGGAGACCGGAGTCAAAGAGAATCTGCCCGTATTGGTTGCAGATTGCCGCGTCCTGCGGAGTCCATCGCAAGGCGGTCTCGAAGTACCGGACTGCCGGCTGCTTCAGGGTGAGCGCGTCAATTGCCCGTTGATGATTGCTCTCGCCCATATAGGGACAGAAAACCAGAATCCACCAGAGGAATACCGAGATGACGATTCCGGGCACGAAAAGAATCAAGCGTGATGCGGGTATCGGTTCAAACCGCTGCCCGGTGCATAATCCCTGCAAGACAAAGAACAGGAACAGGATTTCCGCGATTTCATTATGAAAGTCAATACTGCACAGCAGCAGAAACGAGACAAACGATCCGAATCCCACAACGGATCGAATCCCCGCCCCCCGGCCTTTCCATCGCAACCCCGCAACGGAGAACCACAACATCGCCAGCAGTCCGAGAAGACCGCTTTCGGATGCTGCACCCAAGAAGAGATTATGCGGGTAAAGCGATTCCAATTCCCCAGGGCGGATATACCGGCTCGCCAGATATCGAAACGATTCGAGTCCGGTTCCATCGGGGAAACGATCGGCGATCATCTGCAACGCATGACGGAAAAAGTGAACCCGCGCCAGGATGGTGCTTGTTACAAATAGCCGTCCCCCGAACGCAGCTCTGCCCCAGAGAATCAATGCGAGAATACTCACAACAGCCGCACCGCTGCCGATCCATACCAGTCTTCGCCGCCATACTCGGCTGATATTGCGCAGTTGCCATATCAGCAGAATCCCCATGGAAATCAGCAGAACGAGCAGCCCGCTGCGCGAATAGGCCCGATAAATGCAGAGCGCCTGAATCACCATGGCCCCGCCCAGGGCAAGCCGTTGCCAACGTTCGCGGCAATCGGACCACAACAACACAGAGGCCCACAGGGACAGAATCAAATACCCTGCCAGGTGGTTGGGATTGCCGAACCGTCCGAGCGCGCGGCCTGCCTCCAGCGTTTGAATCAATTCGCGTTGCATCACGGGATCGTAGGAGGATTCGCTCCGCAGGGATTCGAGAAGATCGGCATAGCCCGCGGACTGGTGCGAAACCGCCTCCATGGACAAGAGAACCGCACCGGCAATCAATCCAAGAATCAGGATTCGGCGACTGCGTCCCTCAAAGGCCAGAACAGCCGCCAGGATATACACCATCGCGCCCAGCAAGAGACGCACGCACTTCTCCTGGGACTGATAGGGATAGATGGAATGAAATACATAAATCAGCGAGGCTACAAGCACAGCACAAAGCGGATAGAACAGCGGGAGACCGGCGAGTCGCCGCCAGGAAATGCCCGGATGGAGGCAGATCAGCAGAAACAAAAGAGGTATCAGGGAACCGTAAAAGAACCCGGACGCCGGATGCGACATTTGCGGATAGAGCGGTAATGCCACCAGGGAGAACGCAAACAGACACGAGATGAACGTTCGATTGATCATTTCGGGCAAGAATCCGTTTTTGCTATCCGATTGTAGTCATTGCGGTATCGAGATTGAACTGTCATGAGAACATTCATTTCACGGAAGGTTTCTCT
This sequence comes from Candidatus Omnitrophota bacterium, assembly GCA_029568995.1. Classification (GTDB taxonomy): domain Bacteria; phylum Hinthialibacterota; class Hinthialibacteria; order Hinthialibacterales; family JAKPRU01; genus JAKPRU01. The sequence goes on from JAKPYU010000482.1 coordinate 8,394, forward strand.
TGATCGGTTTTCCACTCGCAAATCAGAATCCATAAAAGCGCTGAGATGGAAAGAACCAGCGGCCAGAGCGCAAGGGGAGACCGGAGATACAACACGGCAACAACCACCGAAATCCAATAGCGTGAAAAAGACAATCGGTCTTCAAAGAACTGCAGCCCCCGACAAACCAACGGCAGGACGACCGGAAAGGCATAGAAGACAAGCCGGTGGACATCGACCGCGACAGTCATGGGCAACAGCACAAGAACCACATGGGTCGCTGCAATTGAGAGATCCCGTCGGCCCAGCCCTGTTATTCCCAAGACCGCCCAGGGCAACAGCTGGGCAAACAGCCACCGCAGAATCTCCTGGTCCAGAAGGATCGCGAAACCACGCTCCTGATAGAGCCGAAGGGTCTCCCGTATATTGTCGGCCATAACGGCGGAATGAGTATAGCCGATTCCAACATCGGCAATCCGGGGCCAGCAGAATTCGATCAGTAGCGCTGCGATGACCGCAGGGGCGATGCAGGCAACAAACGGGAGTAGTCGTCTGATTCGAAATGGAAAATCTACAAGTGCAACTGCCGCAACGGGAATCAGAAAAAGACCCTGCTCGCGGTTCAGGGTCCCCAGGAGCAATGAGGCACAGACCAATGCGTTTAGTCGATATCTCAGTCCGAAAAAGAATAAAATATACGCCAGGAACGCCAGGGGATCGACAAACCAATAATTAGCGAAACAGAATTCCAATGTTTGTGAACTGTAAAACAGGATCAGTCCGATTCCGCTCAGACGCTGGGACACCCCCCAGCTTCGGAGCAGGAAAAACAGGGCTGCGCCGCACAAATACAACGCGCTTGTGGTAACGATCCGAAAACCCGTGTCGATGTCAAATGGGAGAAGAAACACGAGGAACGGAGTCAGCAATCGTCTTCCGTACGGATAGGCTCTTAAGGTGAGCGGAGAAAAAGCCATTTCCCGATAGGCGGAAACGGAGCACCGGTCGGCGGGCGGGACCAGCATCCAGAGGACGGCCGTGCATATTGCCGCAAGGCCCAGAGCCAAAAGGACATCGGACCGGCGGAACGCAGGCAATCCCTGCGCGTTAGTTGAATCGTTTCCGGACAAAACGGGCACTCCGGGTGTAGTCGTAAAAATAAACGGAATGAACCAGCAAGAAACCGGGATGGTCCGCCAGCATGGTCAGAGCAAAGGCGTCGTAGTCGCCCAGGCGTTTCCCGGAATTTCTCAGATTAATGATTGACGGAAGCGTAGTCAGTACACTCAGTTCGGTTTGCGGATAGCCCTCCTGTCGATATCCGCTAAGATGCCGGATTTCTTTCTGTTCGTTGAGACGACAGAACCCCACCTCGAACGTGGGGGAACCTGTGTACGCGAACATGAAGACGATCCCCAACATTTCCGGTTCATCGGGCAGTCCCAACGCCTGACGGTCCACGGCAATCCACTGCCGGACACCATCCCGCGATTCGATGCTCAGCATGGGGATTCCATCGGAGGCCTCGACCGAAGGGATTCCCTGCTCATAGCCGCCGCAAAAAACGGCGGATGGATTCTTTTCAATAAAGGGAATCGGTTGGAAGGAACCCAGAAACCTGGGCCGCGCCCAGTATCCGAGAAAGAACAGCACACACAGCCAAAGCACGAGTACACCAATCGAAAGATACGACAGGCGTGTGATCCAAATCCGGACGGCCTGTGGAATGGAGAGTTGGTTCACGGAGGTTGCCTCGTAAGATGGGGATGAGTAATCCTTCTTGGACTTTACCTGGCCTACGATACATGATGCGGCCTGTCCTGTTGAAGCCTCCAACGTAGAGGAGGATCTGCCTCTCTGGTATCCTATTCCTTCACAAAAGTCAGGCTTGTCGTATGGGGAAACTGATGGCCAAGGAGTCGTTGATCCCGAAAAATTGCCATGAAACCAGACAACAACCGCATCGTCCTCATCAGACCGCCCACGGG
>JAKPYU010000492.1 GCA_029568995.1 Candidatus Omnitrophota bacterium
GAATGTGAATCAAGACACGGGCAACGTTGTTCTGTTACCTGCCCTTGGAGGGGGAAGAAACGTGTTGCTCTCGATTGATGAAAACAGTGATGCCGCAAATGTGGGGATTTTTGCGAGTCAATTACAGGGCGGATTTCCGCACATTTTGCGGGCCTCCGTGGAAGCGAATCGGTTATCCGGATCGGGCGGCGTGGTTGCGCTGGTGATGACGAATGCTTACGGCAATGTTGGGACCTTTGTCAGCGGCGACAGGTTGCCTGCGATTGGGAGTGTGCCTATGACCATTACCATCGGTGGAGGCTTCGTTACCGAGAACGCCTCGTTCCCGATCATCAACGTGGTCCAAAACGGATCTACCGGGACCGCATCGGCGATCATTGTGGATAACCTGGAGGTAGAGAAAATCACCGGAGGATTGTAACCCCAAATCCCCTATTGCACCGGGCGGGCTGGCCTGTGTACTCTGTGCGCTCGCGACTTGGGCTTCCGTCTCGCCTGGGACCCCATAACGCCCATCGACAGGCACGCCGAGGAGTCTTGTGCTATCCGGTCAACCCCCACCTTACCTCCCCCAGGCTTGGGGGAGGAACCTCTCCCCCACTTTCTTTACCCAATCACCGGCCCCTCCGGAGGGAGGCTCCTAAGAAAGCTCGGTCATCGACAGGCAGGCCGGGGAGTTTTGTGGTACCCAGTCAACCCCCACCTAACCTCCCCCAGGCTTGGGGGAGGAACCTCTCCCCCACTTTCTTTACGCAATCACCGGCTCCGCCGGAGTCGCACTCTCGATAACGCGAAAGGAGAAAATCCACTCAAAAGGCAATTCAATTAAAGGACAGTAAATCCCCTACTGCACCGGAACCAGTAGTTGTTGTCCCGGCTTGATGGAATCGGAACGGATGCCGTTGAGGACTTTCAGGCGCGATACGGTGGTTTCGTATCGTTGGGCAATCGTGTGCAATGAATCGCCGCGCTGAATGCGGTACTTTGCCGTTCGAGACGGGCTGGGGGGGCTGGGCGGATTGGCCTGTGAACTCTGCGCGGTCGCGCGGCCGGGAACCTGGATCTTCTGGCCCGGCTGAAGACGACCGCCTTTGAGACGATTCATTTTCATCAGTTCATTGATCGACGTCCCATGCCGGCGGGAGATCTCAAACAACGTATCGCCGGACCGGACCGTGTAACTCTCGGTCAAAGGAGCGGACTTCACTTTCGGAATCTTGATCTCCTCTCCCGAAAGAACGGATGTCCCGCGTCCCTTGCTGTTGATTTTCTGAAGCGTCGTGACGTTTGTTCCGTATTCCTCTGCGATGGTGAACAGCGACTCGCCTTTCTTGACCACGTGAATATCGTATTCCTCATTGGGAACCGCCACCTTCTGCGGTTCGAACTCGACATTCTTGTAGACATCGCCATTGGAACGATCCTGGAAAAACGAGGCAATTCCCTCGTAGAGAGACCGGGCCAATTTCCAACGAAACTCGGTCGTTTTCAGGTTTCGTGCGTCCTGTGGATTCGATAGAAACGCCAGTTCAACGAGCGCCGACGGCATGGCCAGCGTGCGCAGCACGCGGAATCCCCTGGTCTTGATCGGCGGCTCGCGCGGCACGAGTCCACGGACACCGAGCAGCTCGGTTTTCAGATACTCGACAAACAGCGCGGTCTCTTCCATGGTGATGTCGCGCTGCATGGCGAACAGGAGTTTGCCGACTTCGGCATCGACCTGGGAGTCCGGCAGGTCCAGGTCGAGCGCGGCCAGGTCGCTGTTGTCAACATCCTCGATTTGCTTGTCATATTCCGATTGAGAACCATCCCGACCCAGGCAGAAGATCTCGAATCCGCGCGCCTCCGCTCGGCGTTTTGTACCGGGGCACCAGTTCAAATGCAGAGAGACAAAGACCTCGCCGTGCATCCGGCGAGCAAACTCCAAACGGGCGCTAAGGCTTTTGCTCTTGAGGTCTTTCCAGGAACCCGAATAATCATCTTTGGTCATCACGGGGAGATAATCGCCGTCGCGAGTCAGGTAGGCTTTCATATTCCCGGTCTGGTTGATCAGTTCCGTCAGTTTCCGGCCGATATCCAGGACAATGGTTTTCTCATCCAGCCCCATGGCACTGTTCTGACATCCGGGATCTAACCACCCGTGACCCGGATCGATAATCACGATCCGTTTCCCCTCGGCGCGAAGGCGTTTCGCCTCATCTTCCATTGCCGCCGCATACAGCACACCCTGCGGTTGATCGACAAGCAGAATGATCTGCCCGCTTCCGTTCCAGCACAGCGGTCGATGCACAACCTCGCCGGTCGGCACTCCGGGCTGAAGATGGACAATGACCTGGGTGGAGTGCTTTTCGCGGTTCTCCTCCACACGGACCCGCTGAATGGCTCCTTTCCCGATATCTTTTTCCCGTGGGGCATCCCCCCGGCTGACATCCGGCATGTCAACGCAGACTTTTCCGCCATCCATCGGGATGAAGCGATAGTCCGAAACGGCGGATTTGGTCTTGATGAGTATGATGCTGAATGCGGGATGGTCGGTCACAACGTCAACGGAATGCAGGACGTTGGCATGACTAAAATCGAGTTGCAAGCCAAATAAAATCAAGGGGATAGCGAGGCGGATGAGCTTTGGGCAAACCACAATACGTCTCCGTTTCCTACTCCTCGTTATTCGCCATCCCGAACCCGACAGGTGCGGACCTCCGCACCTTTCTTTGTCGGCATATTTACATAGAACCTTAAGTATCTTAGCCTTAGCGCACCTGGTTTGTCAACGACTATCAAGCAAATGAGCCTAAATCCCGGAGGCAGGCCGGAAATTACAGCTCCTTCAGGTGTGCGCGGACCTCATCCAGATCCGCCTGGTGGGAAAACCGAATGGGGACCTCTTTCTCGACCACATCGATGAATTTCTGGAAGCACGTTGCCGCCCGTTTGTTCTCCTCTCGTTTCTCATAGGCCAGCCCCAGGTTGTAGAAGAGCTCGGGGACATCCAGGCCCATCGCCTCGGCGTCCTCGAGGCATTTCAGCCCCTGCGCCAATTTCCCCGATCTGCACAACAGTGCTCCCGTGTTGTACTGGTCGAGGGCCGAGACGGGTTTCCAGCCCAGTTTGGCCTTCATATTCTGGATCTCCTCTCCGGGAAGCGAGTAGAACAGGGTCCAACCGTAACGGTCGAACGCATATCCTTCGCTTTCCTTGAGAAGGTCCTGAAACCGTTTCTTTTCAAACTCGTACAGATCCACCATCGGAACATTCTCCCTTTGTTGAAGCCGGTTCATATCCGGTTTTCGTTCTCGATCATTTTGCGGTTCAGATTATAGACAAACGCCAGAACTTCCGCCACGGCTTTATAGAGTTCGGGCGGAATCACATCTCCCAGCTCGATTTTAGCAAGGACTTCGACCAGGTCAGGATCTTCGTAAAGCGGAATATCGTGTTCCTTCGCGATGGCCAGGATCTGTTCGGCAATATACCCGGAGCCTTTGGCGACCACATGCGGCGCACTGTCTTCCCCGCGTCGATACCGTAGCGCAACGGCTTTCTTGCGTGGCGGGGATATGTCCTGTTCCGGTTCCATTCAGGTTGTCTTTCCGCAATCTATAAATTGTCAGGCTATCATGAATGGCCTGTATCGGGCCACCGATCCCCTGGGGTGCATCTCGATGAAACCACCGAATCCTTGTATGATTTAATTCAGTATGGCAGCATCCATGCGGCCAAACGAGTCAACCAAGTGACCATTATCTGCCGGCAGGCACGGAAAGGAATTATTATGTCGAGTGAATCCGAAATCACCAGAAGATCCTTTGTGAAAACAACCGCTGGAGGCAGTCTGGCTCTCAGCCTCGGAAGTCTTGCGTGCAAGACGACTGAGAAGAAGGCCATGGCTCCGGGGATTGCCGTTTCCAGGTCGGCGAACGACTGCATCCAGATTGGAGTGATCGGTATCGGCGGAAGAGGTCGGTACCTGCTGCAGAAAGCCTTAGAACTGAGCGAGGACAAGCATAATAACTGCAAGGTTGTTGCGGTCTGCGATGTGTACGCCAGGCGTAGAAATGAAGCGGCTCAAAAAGCCGGAGCACAAGCATTTGAGTTCTATCGGGACTTGCTTGATCGAAGCGATATCAACGCGGTGATCATTGCCACACCGGACCATTGGCACGCACCCATCGCCCTCGACGCGATCAACGCGGGGAAAGACGTTTATCTTGAAAAGCCGATGACCCATACCGTCGAGGAAGCACGACAGGTCCATGAAGCGGTTCTCCGCGCGGGCACGGTGCTCCAGGTCGGAAGCCAGACCACTTCCAGCGACCAATGGTGGAAAGCCCGCGAGGTTGTGGAGAAAGGGATGCTGGGCAAGATGATCATGTCCCAGGGGTCTTATCATCGTAACTCCAAGGAAGGGGACTGGAACTACCGTATTGACCCCGGAGCCGGTCCGGACGGCAAAGGCGATGACCATATCAACTGGGAGGAATGGCTGGGACCTGCTCCTGCACGGGAATGGGACCCCGAACGATTCTTCCGATTCCGCAAATTCTGGGACTATTCAGGCGGCATCGCCACGGACCTGTTTTACCACGTGATGGCTCCTCTCAATCTCGTTTGGGGTGAGGGAGAATTCCCGTATCGGGTTGTCGGAACCGGCGGGGTCTGGTGTTTCCATGACAGAGAAGTACCCGATACATTCATGCTTTGCGCCGATTATCTTACGGGGCATTCCGTGGTGCTTTCTTCCTCCATAGCCAACAACACGCATATTCCGGGTTTGATTCGTGGGCACGAAGCTACCCTGACCATGGTGGAGCACGGTCAGTTCGAAGGAGACACACCGTATATCACCGTGGAAGCCCAGCGCATTTACAAAGAGGAGTTCATCAACAAGTGGGGGCGGGACAAGATTGTCATTAAGACCGAGCCGGAGAAGCGGGATGACCACATGGTCAACTGGCTGCGCTGCATCCGGACGAGGGAGAAGCCCGTTCTGCACTCCGAATTGGGATACAAAGCGATGGCGGCCATTGGGATGTCCGTTCAGTCATTCCGGGAGGGCAAAGTTCTCTATTTCGATGCGGAAAAACAGAAAGTCGTTACCAAAGCGCCGAAAATCAAGGCGTGAGAGATCAGGGCGGAATCTATCTGAATCGTAG
>JAKPYU010000507.1 GCA_029568995.1 Candidatus Omnitrophota bacterium
AGGATCGTCCCCGTCCTTCAGTCTCAGGGGTACGACTACTTCTGGAGGCCCAGCTCCGGCGACGATGTCCCTCCTTTCTACGCATGGTTCATCAAACGCGACTCCTCCGGCAGGCGCACACACCACATCCACATGGTGGAGAGCCATTTCGAGCACTGGGACGGCCTGATTTTCCGGGACTACCTTATCCTGCACCCCGAAAACGCCGAAGAATACCGGCGGCTCAAGATCGGTCTGGCCGCCAGACATGCCCGCGACCGCATCACCTACACCAGAGGCAAAGCCGGCTTCATTGCCGAAGTCTTGGCGCATGCAAAACGAGCCGCCGCTCCCGGCTAGGTATATTTCCCTTTACATTCAGGCACTTCTCGATTAGTAAAAGATTTATCATCATGTTGTAATACACCACGAATCGATTCCTTCTGACCGAATGCACTGTACGATTCATGAGCTGTCTTTGAACGACTCACCCTGCACGGACGGAGTCTGTCTTTTTGCTGCGCGGCGCCTGACCCCGTTGCGAGTGGATCGGAAACGGGCATTGCCCCAAGGAGCCGGAAAATGCTGCCCCTTCGGGCGGGAAGATCCTTCCACCGGCCGTACGCCCGAACGGGAAACTCCATGCAATCTCTCTTCCGGCGGCATCGGCGGTATGCATGATGCAGAGCACTTCAGAAGGCGGAATATCGGAAGGAACGATATGATTGTACAAGGAGCAGGACCGATACCTGCGGCGGGCGTCCCGTACGCTCTCTCTGCCCGGGTAGGCGGATGCGAACGGGCGGATTCGGGAGTGAGAGGAGGCGGAGACACGGTTTCCATCTCGCGAACTGCTGTAACGCTCGCGCACTCAGGTCTTCTGGACGACCTGTTCGGCTTCGAGCCTGCAGTATCCGGCAGATACACTCTCAGAGAGATCGAACTCCATGCCCGGCGCTTTCTCTCGAAATTCAACAGCGATTTCCGATCCCTTCTCCGGGAAAATGGCGTCCGCCTCGACACGCCGATCGAGCTGGGACACGCACCCGACGGCAGCGTCATGGTAAAGAACGATCACCCCCACCGAAAAGCAATCGAAGCGATATTCTCCGAGCATCCTGAGCTCCGCAACGAGTACACGAAAATCACTTCCATGCTCACACTCGTCGAGCATGCGAGGAAAGCCGGCGCTTTTCACCAGGCGTACCGGGAAGACTCCCGGGCCGCAGCGGCCAGGTACGCGTCTCTCTTCACCTCGAGTGCTTCCGTCGGCATTAGAATATCAGAGCACGGCACAGACATTGTGCTCCACCATCGGACAAGGCGGAGCGGATAGCGCAGCCCCTGTTCTCCCGCGCACGGCATGGCTCCGTATTCACGGCAGCTCCATGGTTTTACGATGAGGATAGTAGGGATGCCGCATCACCCATCATTCCCATCAAAGGAGACCTTTGCGTAATCCGGCAAGAAGTGTTTATCTGGGGTTGATTGGTATTTTTTCATCAAAATATCAAGTAAGGGGGCTCATTTTTCTGCCAGAATCATCTCCAGCTCCTTGTATCCGGCGGTATTCCCATGCCCCG
>JAKPYU010000517.1 GCA_029568995.1 Candidatus Omnitrophota bacterium
TCACCGCAATGGGCGTAATCATTGTACCCGGCTGTCCGTTCTTGCTTACCCACTCCTGCGCGGCCTGTTGAATTCGTCCGATGGGCGAGAACTTGCCTTCCGAATCGAACCAGGCACTTTCAAATCCGACGGTTACCGAATCGTAAAGAATGTGGCTGTACAGCAGGCGTTTCAGCAGGCTCAGGCTGGTTCCCTTGGTCGGTCCATAAGCGTATCCTTCCGACTTCCCTTCGGGTCCGTAGCTCTTCCATCCCCATCGGTTGAATACGGATGCGTTACCAAACCACAGAACGCCATACTGCTTTCCCGCGCCACGAATGAATGAATAATATACCTGGGAGTTGGGCAGCCCCTGTGCGGTCTCTGCGCCGATTAACGTGTACACGGCTTCTTTGAGGAAATGATGACCGAAATTCAGCGAGAGAAGCGTAGACATCTTGTTTCCCAAGTCGTTGCATAGGCGCTCGAAGTGACGCTGGAAATTCAGGTACTGGTCGAACCGGCCTGCGGATATTGGAACCATCATCGAGGCATAGCCGCCGATATACCGTCCGTCCTGCTCCCCGACATCCATCCCCAGCCAGCGTTCCCCGAGTTTCTGCTCCATTAACTCAAACACAGCGGGGTCGACCTGGAACTGCTGCCAGTACCCGCCCGGCCCGGAGCCGGGCACAAAACCCCAGATATCGAAAAGGTACAGGTCGCGTTCTTTCATTGCGTCAAGCAAATCGCCAAGATTCTCCGCGAAGAGAACCGGATAGGAAGGCCAGATAACATCTCCGAGGTTGTAGGTCTTCGTGTACTTGTCGAGTTCCTCTTCGTAACCGACAAGTCGATTCCCCTCCATGCCGAAACCACGCAGGCAAGTGAAATGTGTCTGATGGCCGAATGTCTCCCAGCTTGGCGGTTTGACATGACGACACTCATAATCCGGATGTTCTCGGGGATTCACTGGATGCACGTAAATGCGAAAACCATCCTTGGGTCCACGCGGGTCTGTCGCGGCCATCGCGATGGAAAAAAGGAACAGTGTGAGGATCAATCCAAACATGCGCGCAAAGGAGGATATTCTGGCGAGCGATCTATCATCAGGAATCCTTGTGATATTCTTCATCATGTACTCCGGTCCGGTCTGAGTTGAGTACCGTGGGTCGGACTGTGCCGCACAGAGCATAGCACACATTCCTCCGGGATTGGGGAGGGGCGGCCTGTCGGGGGGCTGGAAAGATTGCGGAAGATATCGCATGATGGGGATCGCACACGCTTTCAACCTTGGAGGATTACGGATGAACGCCACACGCACCCTGATTTTGATCGTTATGATCGCGGCATGGATCTGTCTGCCGGTATGGGCGACCGGTGAGGATTCGACGGTATTCTTTGTCTCCGGGCAAGGCAACGACGCCTGGTCAGGCTGCCTGGCCGCGCCCAATGCCGATTCGTCGGATGGCCCCTTTGCCACGCTCCACCGGGCGCGGGACGAAATCCGCGCGATTCGGAATTCCGGGACCCCTCCCGACGGCAATGTATTCGTGGTGGTCCGCGCGGGAACCTATTACATGCAGGAGCCGCTGAAACTAACCTCGGATGATTCCGGCACTGATCCCTCCCGCATCGTTTATACCGCCTATCCCGGCGAGGAAGTTCGCCTCTGCGGCGGGCGTCCTGTGGGCGGATTCAAGCAGGTCACGGACCCTGATGTTCTGAAGCGGATGGACGACGCGGCGCGGGTGCGTGCCTACCAGACCGATCTCAAAAACCAGGGCATTACCGACTATGGCCCGCCGGATGGCGGCGGACTGGAGGTGTTTCATGACGATATGCCCCTCTGGACTTCGCGATGGCCTAATGAGGGTTTCGTCAAAATCGCAGGCCTTGTGGAAGAAGACGGCCACAAGATCCATGGCATTCCAGGCAGCAAAACCGGCAAATTCTATTACGACGGCGACCACCCTCAGCGATGGCTGGGCGAGAAAGATCCCTGGCTTCATGGGTACTGGTTTTGGGACTGGTCCGATCAACGCCAACCAATCGAGTCTATTGATCCAAGCAAGAAGATCCTGGCAGTGAAACCACCCTATCATTCATACGGCTACCGGAAAAACCAGTGGTACTACGGATTCAACATGCTGTCCGAACTCGATACTCCGGGTGAATTTTACCTGGATCGGGAAACCGGCATTCTTTACCTCTGGCCTCCCACCTGGCTTGCCTTCAAAAATATCGGCCCAACGGTGGTATCCGTACTTGAAAATCTCATTGAGATGAAAGACACATCCAACGTTACCGTAACCGGATTCATCCTGGAGGCTGGACGAGGCACGGCTGTGCGCATCGAGGGAGGAACGAACAATCGCATCGAGCGGTGCATCATGCGCAATCTCGGCGGGCAAGGCGCAGAACTGTCCGGCGAAAATCATGGAATCATCGGATGCGAGATTTACCAGACGGGCAGAGGCGGCATCAGCCTCAGCGGCGGCAACCGTACAACACTCAAACCCGGCGGTCTCTTCGCAGAGAATAATCATATCCACCACTATGGGCGTGTGTTCCGCATGTACCAGGCGGGCGTTGCCATCCAGGGTGTCGGAAACCGTGTTGCGAATAATCTCATTCATTCCGCGCCACACATCGGCATCATCTTCGGCGGCAATGAACACCGGATCGAGTACAACGAAATTCATCATGTCTGCTTTGAATCCAACGATGCAGGTGCGATTTACGCCGGACGGAATTGGACCATGCGGGGCAATGTCATCCGTTACAATTACATGCACGATGTCACCGGCTTTGAAAATCGGGGTTGCGTCGGCGTCTACCTGGACGACATGTTCGCCTCTGCCGATATCTACGGGAATGTCTTCCGCAAGGTCACAGCAGCGGCTTTCATCGGCGGCGGACGGGATTGCACGGTTGAGAATAATATCTTTATCGACTGCGATCCGGCCCTGCATGTGGACGCTCGCGCTCTCGGTTGGGCACACGGCCATGCCGACGATTGGATCAAGGAAGGGAATGAAAAGGGAACGCTTTCCGATATTGCCTACAGAGAGGAACCTTACAAATCAAGATATCCCAAACTTCTCTCGATCTTGGACGATGAGCCAAAAGCGCCCAGGGGCAATATCATCGCGCGGAATATCTGTGTCGGTGGCAGGTGGGATCGCGTGGAAACCGTTGCTCGACCCTACCTGACCTTGCAGGATAACCTGATCGGCGATGACCCCCACTTTGTGGATGCAGCCAGACATGATTATCGGCTACAAGACGACTCGCCTGCATTCGAATTGGGATTCAAGCCGATTCCGATGGACAAGATCGGATTGTTCAAGGGCACGATTCAGGATCGCGAGGAATCCGCGAAAGAATTGGAGCGTCTACTGGCGACGCAGGCGGACGCGGAACGGGTGGCTAAACTGGAGGTCGGCCTCGCCAGGGCGGCACGGCTTGAGAAAGACTATTCTCTCGCAAATGCACATTTTCAAAAGGCTGATGAAGCACTGAAGGACGGGGATATCCCCGATTCGGACTTGCGAATCGAGTGGGGTAATGTGTTGATTGAAACAGGTCGCTATCGGGATGCTCGCTCCGTGCTGAAGCAGGTTGTTAAGAACGATCAGGCCAGGCCGGAACGCCGCAGCATCGCGCAAATGCAAATCGCCCGATCTTTCGGATTCGAGCAGAAATACAGCGCCGCTATTCGTGCATACGCAAAGGTGAAAGATTTGCCCGATATCCCGGTGCACCATGGCTGGGAAGCGGATGAGTGTATTTGTGAACTCCAACGATTGAAAGCAGGTCTTCCTGCAAGAGATCCGAAAGCGACGCGGACACAGCTGGAACCGCTGCCGCAGCCCGGAGTCTGTCTTTTTGTAAGTGCGGCGGATGGAGACGATGGCAATTCCGGGACTCAAGTCAAGCCGTTTGCTACTTTCCTGCGCGCCGTTGAGGAGGTTCGGAAAATCAATCGATCCGGGCTTCCAAAAGGCGGGGTACATGTTCAATTCGCAGGTGGCACGTATCCGCTTTCCGCCTCGATTGAGATCACTTCGGAGATTTCGGGAACGGCGGAATCGCCGGTAGTCTTTTCTGCCGCAGAAGGGCAGGATGTTGTTTTTGATGCCGGTGCGCATGTCAGCGGATTTGTCCCGGTTACGGATTCCTCCATTCTTGCCCGCCTGCCGGAAGAAGCGCGCGACAAAGTCTTGCAGGTTGACCTGAAGCAACTCAACGTGTCGGAATATGGCGGTCTCTTTTCGCGAGGCTTCGGTGCAGAAGAGCAGCGGAATGTCTCCCTTGAACTATTCGTGAATCAGAAAGCCATGATCCCTGCACGCTGGCCCAATGAAGGTTTCGTCCGCATCGGCAAGGTGACGGAACCGGACCCGGAGCGGAAGGATAAAACGGGACGATTTCTATTCGATTCGCCCCACATGGACCGATGGAAGACGGCCCGTGATCCCATGGTATACGGCTACTGGTGCTATGACTGGGCGGACGCCACGCTTCGAGTAGACAGGATTGACTTCGAGACACGAGAGATCGCCACGGCGGATGGTGCCGGGTACGGTTTCAAGGAAGGGCAGCCATTTCGCATCTTTAACCTATTAGAGGAGATAGATAAGCCCGGTGAATGGTATCTCGACCGTGAAACTGGCATTCTCTACTTCTATCCTCCGGGAGATCTCAGCAATGCGGATGTTGTGATATCGAGAATCGAGAATCCGCTGATGGTTCTCAGCGAAGCATCGCATGTGATCCTGAAAGGTTTAACCTTTACATCGGGGCGCGGAGATGGAATGGTTATCAGGGGCGGCGAAGCCTGCCGTATTCTCGGTTGCACGGTACGTTGCTGTGCCGGGACGGGGATTCAGATCAGCGGCGGCTCGAACCACATTGTAATGGCGTGCGACCTGTACACCCTTGGACGGGGCGGATTGAGTGTGAGCGGCGGCGACCGGCAAACTCTGACGCCGGCGGGACACGTCGTTGAGAATTGTCATGTCTATGATTTCTCGCGAATCGACCGCACATACACGCCTGCGGTGCACATGGACGGTGCGGGGATCCGCATTGCCCACAATCGCTTCCATGACACCCCCTGCCACGCCATGCGCATTGAAGGGAACGACCACATTGTCGAGTTTAACGATGTCTATAATGTTGTGCGGGAGTCGGACGATCAGGGCGGCATCGATATGTTTCTCAATCCGACATACCGGGGCAATGTCTTTCGCTACAATTTCTGGCACGACATCGGAAGCGGACAGGCCTGCGGCCAGGGCGGGATTCGACTGGATGACGCGATTTGCGGAACCGTCGTTTATGGAAACGTGTTCTACCGTGCATCGGACGGCAATTTCGGCGGCGTGCAAATTCACGGGGGAAAAGACAACTGGATCGAAAACAACCTGTTTGTGGATTGCCGTTTCGGGATCAGCATCTCGTGGTGGAACGAGGAACGATGGGCCGAGTTCCTGGGATCGGATACCGTCAAGGGATTCATGAATGCTGTCAACGCGACCGAGCCTCCGTACAGTACCCGGTATCCCGATTTGTCTCGAATGCGGGAGAATCCTTTCGTGAATCGAATCTGGCGTAACTTGTCGGTCAATAGCGTGAATTTTCTCGTGCGCGGTCGGGATAAACAGGACACACTGGACAATACCGTTACGCGCATCGACCCCGGTTTTCTCGATTTGACTTCCGGCAACCTTGAGTGGGAGGCGAATGCGGCAGGGCTTCGAGTATCGAGTTTCCGCCCGATTCCTATTGACGAAATCGGTCTGTATCAGGATGAATTCCGGAAAGTGCTCCCACCACGGTAATTCCGTCAATTAAAACAATCGCGGCGGAGGAGACATTCTGTTCTCCTCCGCCGCGGGCCTTGGCGAATCAATCAGAACTCGGTGAATTCCTGTTCGCTGCCTTGCTTGTGTGCAGGTCCTTTCGGAGGCGGCAGTCGCAATTTCGCTGCGGCTGACCGGGCTGCGACGGGATGGTGCTCTCCGGTAGCGGAGACCTTTTGCGCTTTTGTTGCCTCGTGATATTCCGCTCCGATTTTGAATCGGGCAATCAGCTCCTGCATCATCTGCGCCTGGCTGGCGAGCTCTTCGCTGGCCGCCGCGGTTTCTTCCGATGTCGCGGAATTCTGCTGTGTGACCTGGTCGAGCGTGGTCACCGCTTGGCGGATCTGGTTCGATCCGGACGATTGTTCCTCGCAAGCCGTACTGATTTCCTGGACAAGTTGGGCTGTCTGACGGATCTTTTCCGACAGGTTCTGGCTGGAGTGCGAGACCTCATCAATCGTCTGCGATACCTCCGCGATCCCACCGACGATCTTCTCCAGGCTCGATCCGCACTGGTTGGCCAGGCCCACTCCACCTTCGATCCGGCTCACGGTATCCGTAATCATGCCGGAAATCTCTTTGGCGGCAACCTGGCTGCGTTCGGCCAGCTTGCGCACTTCCACCGCAACCACGGCGAAGCCTTTACCCATTTCGCCCGCGCGGGCCGCCTCAATCGCCGCGTTGAGTGCCAGGAGGTTGGTCTGGTCGGCGATATCGTCGATCACCTTGATGATCTCCGCGATCTTCTTGGAGCTCTGGGCGATGTTATTCATCGCGCCGACCATGCTGTTGACCGCCGTCCCGCCATCTTTCGCCATCTGTACGGTGTTGCCGCAGATCTCCACGGCCTTCACCATCTGCGCGACGCTTTCATCCATGGAGGTTGCAGCATCCCCGGCGATCCGTTCGGTTTCTTTGGCGTGCTGCGCGTTCTGTTCCACCGAGGCCGTTAATTCCTCGATGGACGCGGAAGTCTCCTCCAGGCTGGCGGCCTGCTCCGTGGCCGCGCTGGAAAGGTTCTGCGCGGAGGACGAGAGCTCCTCGCTGCTGGAGGCAACCTGTTCGGCCGCATCCTGGATCTGGCTCATCACTTCACGCAGGTTCTTTGACATGTGGTTCAGTGCATCGACTAACTGACCGACCTCGTCCTTCTGTTCGACATGGATGGTCTGCGTCAAATCGCCGTCCGCTACTTTCTGCGCAAAGTCGGCCGCATGTCGCAACGGATTCGCGATCCTTCCGGCCAGGACGAACGAGAAAAAGACGAAGACGATTGTCAGGATAACTGCCGCCACCATGGTCCACAGCACCATGGAATTCAGTGAGTTATCTACCCGGAGCTGGGCATCCTTGAAATCATCCTCGTAGGCCCCCGCGCCGATCACCCAGTCCCATGGCGCGAAATAGGCAACCGCGGTCAGTTTTGCACGTGCCGTTGTCTCGTTTACGTTTTTCCAGGGATATCGTTCAAAAGCCACCTCTCTTTCCTTCAGTTTCAGGGCTTTGTCTACGATCGACTTTATGAAGGTCCCTCCTGCGGCATCCTTGGCTTCGTAAATGTTCTCTCCGTCACGTTCCCCCTTGTAGGAGATGATGTATTGCCCCTGCTGTTCGCCTGTTCCCCCCAGGATGAAAACATAGCCGGTCTTTCCGACGACAATATCCATAATGCCTTTTCGCAGGCTTTCGACACTCTCTTCCTTGACCGCAACGCCCAGAATACCAATAACATTCTTGGTGGAATCCACAATCGGTTCATAAGCGGTCACACACCAGGCTCCAAGCACCTGTGCTCTTCCCTGGTACGATTCTCCTCGGATGGTCGCTGCCACGACCGGATTCGGCTTGCCGTCACGACCGACTGCCGGGATATAGGTACCGGTCTCTCGTGTTCCGTCCTGCTTCACAGCCGTGGTACCGATCCGGAGCATATTCCCGGAAGGATCCATACGCTGAAATACCGTGATTATACTCCCCACCATATCACCGACATCGTCCACAACCGGATATCGTTTGGTGGCGCTGTCTGCCTCGGCAAGCCAGGCATTCCCCGCCAGCATTTTCGGCAAAGTCACCTGTTGGGTCGCCTGGGTGTCCTGATTAACCGCATTCCACGTGCTGGTTTCCTGAGAGAGCGAAATCCCACCCGCGCGAGCCAACGCGTATCGCGCGACACTGAGATCGTTGCCGACTTTCTGCTGGACCGATTCCTGTACCGCGCGGCACATCACATACACGTCTTTTGCGATCTTCTCCGTTTCATTCATGGCCAGTTTGTCCAACTCTTCGTTGACGCTGGTTCGAAGTCCGACCTTTTTGACCGAGACAACAGCCACGAGGCAGATCGCCGTCAATACGACAGCCAGAATACTCAGGAGCAGGATCTTGGTCTTGATGCTGCGAATCTGGAACATAACTCAATTCTCCTTTTGGGCCTGTTCAGCCATGAGATTCTCTTCCGATGTATGAAAAGCCTGATTCAGATCCAGCAGGATAATCAGGCGATTGTCCAATTTCCCTACTCCACGGATAAACCGGGAGTCGATTTTTGCCCCCAGCGGGGGGAGAGGCTCAATTTGACGTTCCTCAATGGATTGCACCTCTGTAACCGAATCGACTAGCATTCCGATCACCCGGTCGTCCAGCTCGACGACCACAATCCGAGTGGAGGTATCGTGCCGGATTTCAGCCAAACCGAATCGTCGCCGGAGGTCTGCTACTGGAATCACTTGTCCGCGCAGATTCAGAACGCCTTCCACATATTGCGCACTCTGGGGAATACGAGTCAGATTCTCATATCGGATGATTTCTCGTACATGCAGAATCGGTATGCCGTATTCCTCCTTTTCTAACGTGAAACTGACATACTGCTGACTGTCTTGAGAGACCGTTTGACTTCCGTTCATCCTATCACCGCCTTTCCTTTCTTTGCCCGGCTATGACTACTCTCTCAATCGGTGCAATGGGCCGCATGAATCGGGATCGCCGAACGGTCCGTTCGGCTCCATGCTCGGTCCAATCGGGTGGAAGCCGGACAGATGGTGATTCATCTTACGGCTCCATTGCTCGACCCGTCGAGCAAGTTCTTTCTCGGTTCGGACTCCCACGATTCTTCCGACGACTGAATTTCGGAAGATGCACACCATGGTCGGAACCCCCTCCACCCGAAGCCGCCGGCA
>JAKPYU010000518.1 GCA_029568995.1 Candidatus Omnitrophota bacterium
CACGATACCGGCGCGGTAACTCCCAGCTCCCGCGCCCTGGCGTGCGCGATGACCGAGGGACTGGAGTCGACCGATACGCCGCGTGTCCTCCTGGAAGTCGGCCCCGGCACAGGCGCGTTCACCCGGCAGATCCTTTCGAAACTCGGCCCGGAGGATGAACTGCACCTCTGTGAAATCAACGGCGAATTACTGGATTATCTCCGGAAAGAAATAGAATCCGATCGTACGCTGCCGAACTGCAAAGATCGAATTGTCTACCACAATTGCCCGGTCCAGGAACTCGATGGCGATCTGCGCGTTCATCACATCGTTTCCGGCCTCCCGTTCAACAACTTCCCACCGTCGCTGGTTAAGGAAATTCTGGAGACCTACCAGGAACGACTACTTCCCGGCGGGACACTGCGGTTCTTTGAATATCTCGCCATCCGGGACATCAAAATACACTTCGTCAATCGCGAAGAACGCACCCGTTTGCTGGATATCGAGCGTGTCCTGTGCGGCTTCTGTGGGCGTCACGATGCCACGAAGAAAGTGGTTTGGCTCAACCTCCCCCCCGCCATTGCATGGCGGTTGCGGATGAAAAGTCGGGACGAGTGACCATAGCCCGCCTACTTCGGCATCCACAGAAACGCCCTTCTATGCAAACCGCCGCGTGGATTCCGGCCCGGCATGGGAGTGTTTACCAGGACCGCCACGGTATTGACCTCACCCGGACGGATCAGGTCGGTCACATCCACATCTATCGGCGACCGCTCGTCCGGGTAACCGCCTCTCGTCAAATGCTCCTTTTCATACCGGCGGAACACCCCATTCACCCAGATCCAGACTCCCTCGTTATAGACTGCGCCCAGGGTCAGGCGTAGCGGCTTTCCCTCCACCTCCTTCGGAACGGTGAAGTCTGTTCGATACCAGGCTTTCCCCCAGTATCCCCACCCTTGTTCATCCTGATAGCCTTGCGCTTCCCAATACAAGGTGGTGTCGATGCTGTCCCAGCGGCCCCCAACGTCCGGCAAGTACCACTGATACAGAACACCGATATCCTTCGGGTCGGTCTTGAACTCCCACTTCTGCGGCAGCATCACCGCCAACTCCCCGGAAACGCCGTTGATTCGCCCCGCGAGGTCCTGGTACATGCTTTTGTGCCATTCCAGGCTGGTGCGGAAAGTCCGGACCCAGTCGGGGGAATGCGGCAGAAGACCGGATTGAACTTCCCCGGCCCGATCGCGCAATGCCGCCATGGTGTCCGCCCAGTCCGCTCCTTCCTGGAATTCGCCGCGTGCCACTGCCTGCTCCATGGCAACATAAGCATTCGCATGGTCGTGAACCAGCCTCAGAACATGAACACGCTGCCGGATCTCCGGTGTATTCGCGCGTTTCTCGGCCTGTTCCATGAAACGATCCAGTTTTGCCTGCACCGGCGGCAGAACCACTTTCCACTGCATCAACCGGCCCCAGGTCTCATGAAGGGTCGTGTCTTCAATCGCCTTCTCCAATGTCCACATATATTTCTCCACGGCATCCGCCGCGTCGCCATAGAACTTCTCGCAGTAATCGCGCACCAGCGCATCGACATCCGTCTTGCAGTCCCACATCAGTTTCGACCGCACATA
>JAKPYU010000519.1 GCA_029568995.1 Candidatus Omnitrophota bacterium
CGGTCACATCGTCGTCACGAATCCCGACATGCTCCATACCGGCATTCTCCCCCAGCACACACAATGGGTGCGGCTCTTCGAGAACCTGAAATACGTGGTGATCGACGAATTGCACCACTATCGCGGCGTGTTCGGCAGCCACATGGCGAACCTTCTGCGCAGGCTGCATCGAATCTGCAAGTTCTATGGCGCTCACCCGCAATTTGTCTGCTGTTCCGCAACCATCGCCAATCCGAAAGAGCTGGCGGAACAGCTGGTCGGACGTCCCTTCGATCTCGTGGACAACAACGGCGCACCGCAGGGAGGAAAGCATGTCATTTTCTACAATCCGCCCGTGGTGAATGAGGAATTGGGGATTCGGCGATCCGTTGTCAATGAGGCGGCAAGATGGGCGATGCAGTTCATCCCGAAGGGTATCCAGACCATCGTGTTCGGACGAAGCCGCCTGCGAGTGGAGATTTTGACCACCTATTTGAAGCGCGCCATGGAGCGCATGAAAAAAGACCCGACGCGAATCACGGGATACCGGGGCGGCTACCTTCCCCTGGAACGGCGTGAGATCGAGGAAGGAACACGATCCGGGAAGTACCTGGGCATTGTCAGCACGAACGCACTGGAATTGGGAATCGACATCGGACAGCTGCAGGCGGCCGTCCTGGCAGGGTATCCGGGAACGATTTCTTCAACCTGGCAACAGGGCGGACGTGCAGGGCGGCGACAGGATACCTCCCTCATCGTTCTTGTGGCCAGTTCCGCTCCCCTGGACCAGTTCATTGTCAACAATCCACGGTATTTCTTCGGAACCAACATGGAAAGCGGCCTGATCAATCCGGATAACGTGGCGATTCTGATCAGCCATCTGAAATGTGGGGCGTTCGAACTGCCATTCGACAACGATGAGTCGTTCGGACCGGATAGCCAGGGACTGCTTCGATACCTGGAAGAGGAACAAGTTGTGCGTCAAACCGGTAATCGATGGTATTGGTCCAGTGAAACCTATCCCGCCGAGGAAATTTCTCTTCGGTCCGCCGCCGCCGAGAACTTCGTGATTATCAACCTGTCGGACGACAACCGAGTCCTGGGAGAAGTGGACTTCTTCAGCGCTCCCATGCTGATCCACGAACAGGCGATTTACCTGCACCTCAGCCAACCCTACGTGATTGAAAAACTGGATTGGGAAGGCCGAACTGCTTATGCGCGCGAGGTGGATGTGGACTATTACACCGATGCCGTTGCGAAGACGGATATCAAGGTTCTGACCCCGGACCGTGAGGAGGAAATCCCGTCCGAGAAGAGCCTGCCGCATGTGGCGGCCTATCGGCATTTTGGCGACGTTGAGGTCAGCACACTGGTTCCCAAATACAAGAAGATCCGGTTCGAGACGCACGAGAATGTCGGATTCGGTGATATTCATCTTCCCCAGCAGGATATGCATACCGAGTCTTATTGGGTGGATTTCTCCGAGGGGGTGGTGGAGGCATTACGACAGGAGGGGGTAGATTTAGGGGGCGGGTTACGCGCCCTTGGGACAGCGCTGGTGAATGTGGTTCCGATCTTCGTGCTGTGCGATCCAAGGGATATTCGATGTTCCCCGATGGTTCGCGCGCCGTTCTCCGATTTGCCGACCATCTACCTGTACGATGCGTATCCGGGCGGGATCGGAATCGCCCAGAGGATCTTTGAAATCGACAAGGAGTTATTTCGGTCGGCGGCGGACGCCATCACGAAGTGCATCTGCAAAACGGGCTGCCCGTCGTGTGTCGGTCCGCCTCTGGAGGTCGGCGACCGTGGCAAGCAAAGCGCCGAGCGGTTGCTGGAGTATTTGCTTTAGATAACAGTTCTATTGCTCACCGATGACTGTGGCGGCATGTTCAGCCATTTGCGGTGGAATCCTCAATGCTGACAGACTCCAATTGCCGAATCAACGTTGGAAGATCCTCCATGCATACGACCCAGAGCCGTTCGTATCGTATATCGCCGTATTCGTGAGCAAGTACATTTCGCAAAGCGATCATGGACGACCACGGAATATCCGGCAGGTCGGTTCGGACATCCCGGGATACGCACCGTGCTGCCTCGCCTATAATCTCCAAATTCCGCTCCACGGCATTTCGGATCATCCGATTCGCAAGGAACTCCGCATATTTCAGCCCCTGAGTGAACTGCGTGGCAGCTTTCGCTGCGTCAAGCATATCCCATAAGCGCGCCATGTCCTTGTTATCAAGCTGCATACAGCACCTCGCACGTACCCAGGATTTCGCGCTTTCGATAGGGATTCCGTAAAGCCTCCTTCTCGACCAAGTCCACTGGGCGTCCAAAAAGGGTCTCGAGCTCCTCTTTCATGTCCATGAGATCCCACAGACTCCAGCTCGCCGCGGAATCGAAGCTGACAAGAAAATCCAGGTCGCTTTCCGGGCCGAAATCATCCCGAAGGGCCGAACCGAAGATCGAGAGTTCCCGCACACGCCACTTGCGGCAGCACGCAGCCAACACATCCTGGTCCAACTCCACCTTGGCATTCATTGTTTGATCTCCTTTGCGCCCTTTCCATCATTCCGTCCCTATTCTCTCCCTTGTGTCATCAAATCGCAATACCGCTTGACAGATGCCGCATTGTTCTTAAGAATTGAAAAACCGTGATTTATCGTTCGTGCACGGAAGATTGGGATCGGAGGACGGTTTTGTGAACCAAACCAACCAGAGGCAGAGTGTATTCGAGGGTGTCACCGTATACCATTGGATTATAGTCATCATCGCATCGTGTGGCTGGCTGTTTGACTGCATGGATCAAAGGCTCTTTGTGCTGGCCCGCGAATCAACATTGCGGGAAGTCCTCGGTAGCGATGCCGCCGCCCAGTTGGCCATTAAGAAATACATCGGGTGGGCCACCGGAGCGATGATCTTTGGCTGGGCCACCGGCGGAATTGTGTTCGGTATGATGAGCGACAAGATAGGCCGGGTCAAAACCATGGTGTGCACCCTGATTGTCTATTCGGGATTCACCGGCCTGTCGGGTTGCGCGACATCCTGGCTGGACTTCACGGTCTATCGATTCCTGGTTGGCCTGGGCGTGGGAGGGATGTTTGGTGCCGCGACAACCCTGGTTGCGGAAAGTGTTCCCTCCGGATTCCGGTCGATGGCTTTGGGATCCTTGCAGGCGCTCTCGGCGATGGGCAACATGACAGGCTCCTGGATTGCCTACAATATCCCACCAAGTGCCGATCAGTTTCTCCTTGGTTTCTCCGGTTGGCGCATCCTGTTCTTTGTGGGGATTCTGCCTGCATTGCTGGTGATTCCGATTGTCACCATCCTTCGCGAGCCGGAAGCCTGGAAAAGGAAAAAGGCGGAAATGGCCCAGGGCGGAGCGGTGTCAAAGCAACTGGGATCGCCCTTCGATCTGTTCAAGGAACCCCGCTGGCGGCGGAATACGATTGTCGGTCTCCTGCTCGGCGTATCCGGCATGATCGGGCTGTGGGGAATCGGCTTCTTCTCCCCGGAACTGATCACCATGGCATTGATGGATACCCCCATGCAGGCCGGGGACCTGACCGATGCCAAGGCGGTTGTGGAGAAAATCAAAGCCAATTCCGATCCGTTTGTTCAGTTTCTACGTGGACGGCTTTCCCAGGACACCGTCGCGATGGTAGATGCTCATGATAGCTCTGCAGAACCGTCCGAGGATTTGAAGAAAGCCTTGACTGCCGGATTGAATGCCGTCATCGAGGGGGAACCCATTTACGCCCCCGAACGCTTCTCGCATCTGGACCTCTCCAAGACAATCCGGACCCGGATCGAGCAGAATCCCGAAGGGGATGCATTGATCTACCTGAATCGCCTGCTGGTCGAGTCTGAATTTGCAGGCGGACTGGCAGGGATCCAGGGCTATATCGACGGTGTGCGAGCCAAAGGGACCCTGTTGCAGGATGTGGGTTCATTTCTCGGCATGTTCGCGTTCACATTGCTCGCAACCTATATTGGTCGGCGGGTCGCATTCCTCGGTTCGTTTATTCTTTGCCTGGTGACAACGATTTTCGTTTTCTACTCCTTGGACACGGCTGCACAGGCGTATTGGATGCTGCCTCTTATGGGATTCGCCCAGCTGGCAGTGTTCGGCGGGTATTCCATCTATTTCCCCGAGTTGTTCCCGACTCGTTTGCGGGGAACCGGCGTCGGTTTCTGTTACAACACGGTGCGCTACCTGGCCGTGCCTGCGCCCATTGCGTTTGGGTATCTCAGCACGGTGATGTCTATTCGGACGGCAGCGGTCATCATGTCTTTCATTTATGTGCTGGGTATGGTTGCCCTGATCTGGGCACCGGAAACCAAGGGACAGGATCTCCCGGAGGATTGAGTTTCTAAGTCTTTGAAGAGACTTATGTTACGCGGATTCTCTGCTTGATCCGGCCAGATGGGAATTGCCGGGAATATCTGTGCCCTTCAGACCTGGAAGACTCCGCGTCAGGGAGGGCAAGGCTCCAGCCGAGCCGGGAATCAAAAAACTATCGGCTCGGCTGGAGCCTCGCCCTCCCCGCATAGTGACACTGCTTTCTTGTAGGCACGCAGCCCCGGAAAATATTTCTTTCGCAGACCATATCTTCCTCGATCCTCAAACGTTATTCTTGTAACCAACAATCGACTCGCGCAGGTTTCGGATCTCACCCACCGTCTTGTTGTATGCCGGAGAATGCCCGGCATCGGAGGCCGCCATGCTTACTTACCTCACTTCCCTCTTCCCGGTTCGAATCGTTTTCACCCAATTGACCTGCCTGTTGCTCCTTGCCGCGATGGCCCTCGGAGCCGCTTCAGCCTTCGGCGACTTGCCGTCGCTGCTGGAGAGCCGATCCGACCAACAGGTCAATGTTGTCGGCATCGTTCCGCTTGATGATGAATCTGTGAAAGATCGGATCCTGGTAATCTTTGACCGTACCCTGCAGCAGATTCCGCAACCGGATCGGGAGGTTCTCACCATTACTCCCCCCCTGGACGGACGGCTGGAACTCGGGCCCAACTATGTCGCGTTCCTGCCGACTCAGGTAACACCCGACCAGATCTTCCAGCTCCGCATGGGACCGACCCTTCGCTCGATAGACGGACTTGAAATCAATCCGGCTCATCGGGAGATCTATGTCGCAAGCACGCCGTTTCACCCCAAGCGCATTGCGGTGATTCAGGAACAGCCCGCGAAGGTCCTCCTCGCTTTATTTCTGCCCTATTCCGTCGATGCAGACACGTTGAAACAATACCTGGAGATCGTGTCGAAATCCGGTCAGCCGGTTCCCTATCAACTCAGCCCCGGAGACAACGACAAGTCCCCGCGCATTACCATCAGCGATTTTACCGACTGGCCCATTACCCTGACAGTAAAGAAAGGATTACCGGATCGAACCGGGCGGTTCCACAATCCGGATGATTTTGTACAGACTTATCCCCAACGGGATCTTCTTCAGGTTTCACGCGCCCAGTGGTATGACTTTACCCCCGAATCGCAGCGTGTCCTGGTCTCCTTTACAAAACTCGTGGAGCCGACCGATCTGCAAAAGTACTTGACTATTACGGATACGAATAACGGTGAGACGATTCCCTACACGTTGGAGCGCGGCGATACGCCGCCCGATCATCTTGCACGGATTTCGCTGAACCGCCTTGAGAATGTCCGCCTCACGGTTACTGTCGCCGAAGGACTGCCGGGAGAGATGGGAACATCGCTTCCTGGGACCTTTACAACGGTTTTGGAAGCCCAATTCCAGCCCCTGCAAATCGAGTATACATCCTGGAATAATTTTGAAGAACGCGGGACTGTGCTGCACATACGGTTCAATTACGATCTCCAGCGATTTCTGTCACCAAAGGATTTTCTTGCTCATTTTCAGGTTCAACCGGAGGTTTCCAATCTCAACGCCGAGTACTCTTCCTGGTCCACACACGATCTGGACATATTCGGCGACTGGAAGGAAAAGCAAACCTACCAGCTGACGATTCTTCCCGGTATTCCATACCGTGACAAATTCCGCTCGAAGGAGCCGATTCATCGCGTAGTGACCTCTGAAACGTTCCAATCCTGGCTCGGATTCGGCTACAATGACCAGTTCTACTTTCCAAGACGGAGCGGGCTTGCTCTGCCGCTTCGCAGCCGGAATGTATCATTTGCCGATCTCACCCTCTACCGTCTCTTTCCGTCGAACATTGCCGTGGCGCTCCGTGACACAGAGAACGGTCAACCGGGCTGGTCTTTCAGCCGCTCCTGGTGTGAGCAAGTGGCTCAGAAACGGTACTCAGTTAACCGACAAGGCCCCACTCTGGTCGAAACGAAGATCCCGCTCGATGAATTGTTCACAACCGGGAAGCGTGGTGTGTTCTGTCTGCAGGCCGACGCGCACGGGGGACCCGATCCAACGAAACTGATCCTGTTTACGGATATCGGCTTGCTTGCGCATTGGCGCGACCAGGAATTGTACGTGTTTGTCCACGATTTGTACTCCCTGGCCCCCATCGAATCCGCCAAGATCACCGTATATTCGGAAAAGAACCAGGTACTGGGGGAATTGCGCACCGATGCCAAGGGCTTGGCGCATGTCTCGAATATGAACACGGCCTGGGGAAATCCGAAAGTGGTTGTCGCCGAACATGGAGAAGACTACACGTTCCTGCAGCTGACGCCCAGTGAGGATAATATTCCCCAGATCCGGTCGGATATGCCATCCTATCGCCCGGATGCCTACGATGCCTTTCTGTATGCGGATCGTGATCTGTATCGCCCGGGTGAGACGGTGCATTTGCGCTGGATTGTCCGCACGAACTATGGTGATGCATTGGCGAACGTGCCTCTTCAGTTTGTTGTATTGAAGCCGAACGGGGAGTCGCTCCTGACGAACCCGATTACCTTATCATCTACGGGGGCAGGGGGATACGATCTTGCGACACAGGATGTCTATCCGACGGGGAACTATGTCGCGCAGCTGCAGGTTCCGGGAAGCAACGCTCCCATCGGCTCCTATACGTTTCGACTGGAGGAATTTGTCCCTCAGCGCATGAAAGCCGAGATGTCTCTCTCGGACAAGAACTGGTTGATGGGTAATGACTATGTGATCAGTGTCACAGCGACTCAATTGATCGGGCCGCCGGCGGCCAATCGCAAGGTCGATGCGAAGATTCATCTCAACAAGGGGATTTTCTCCAGCCAGAAGTTCCCGTTGTATTATTTTGGAAACGACGAACCGTACAAGCCGGAGACGTTCTCGATCGGTGAGACGAACACGGATGAGCACGGCCTAGCCCAATTCCATTACACGCCGCCGTTTTACCCCGGAATCTCATTTCCCATTGCGATGACCATTGCTGCCAATGTCCACGAGGTTGGCGGAAGGACGGTGCCGGCCCGCGCCCAGGCGATTCTCTGTGCATCCGATATCCTTCTGGGAATCCATACGGTCAGCCGTACCGGTAAGAGCGGTATGGATGTCAATGTCATAGCCATTCATCCTGATGAATCGCCTGCCATTTTGCCGAGCGTGACCGTGACACTGGAACAGCAGAAATGGGGTTACTACCTCCGAAGGTATTATACCCACAATGAACCGAGTTGGACCGACAATTTCTACGAGATTGAAACGCGTGAGGTTGCTCTCCAAGACGGAATCGGGCACATTGAATTCGATCCAAAGGGCTACGGATATTATCGGATACGCGTTCAATCCGATGCCACCGCGCTTACCAGTACACAGACCTTTTACTGCTATGACGGGCGTTGTCAGCTCTCCGATGCGACCAGACCGACTCTGCTGAAATTGTCGTTAGACAAAGAGAGATATGACATCGGCGAGGAAGCGATTCTGCGGGTGGAATCGCCGTTTGATGGCTGCGGAATCGTCGTGCTGCAGCATGAGACCATCCGATCTATGATCCCCATTCGAATCGAGAATCAATCCGGCGAGATCCGTATCCCGATCACCGAGGATGCGTTTCCGAATCTGTGGGCCGAAGTGACCGTGGTTCACGCGATTGAGAAGGACAAGGCCCAACTATACCCATTCATGAGTTTCGCCGTGGCGAGTATCGCCGTTCACAACGCTACGCGGGATCTGACCCTATCCATTCCGGACCTCCCATCGGAAATTCGGCCAAATCGAGAAACGGAGATTCCGATTCAGGTAGCCGACGCCAATGGAAATCCAGTTCAATCGGAACTGACTCTTGCAGCGGTCGATGAGGGAATTCATCTGATTACCGGCTATAAGAATCCCGACCCCTATGCCTGGCTTAGTCGCGCAAGGAGACCGGACCTTCGCCGGGCGCACTACTATGATCGTGTTGTTTATCAATATGAAGAAATTACTCCGGGTGGCGACATGGATGCGGACCTTGCCAAGCGCGTCGCACCGACCATGGAGAGTTGGATTAAGCCGGTCGCCCTCTGGTCAGGCGAAGTGCGTACGGATGAATTCGGAAAGGCGATTGTTCGATTAGCCGTACCGGAGTTCGACGGTATCCTGCGTCTTGTGGTTGTCGGCTGGAATGAACGGGCTAGCGGGAGTCTGGCTCAGGAACTGCCCGTGCGCCGCCCGGTTATGCTTCGTACAAGCATGCCACGATTTTTGCTGCCGGGGGATTCCTGCGAATGCCGCGCTGTGATCTTCAATACCACGGACTCACCATGCCAGACAACGTTGCGATGGGTGGCCTCCGGTGCGCTGAAAGAGACATCCGGTCAAATTCAACTCGCCATATCCGGCAAGGCAGAGAAGGACTGTTCTGCCTCGATTTCGGCAGGAGATCTCTCCGGGCAGGGACAGCTGGACTGGGCGATGGATGTCTATGACGCGGCGGGTGGTTTGATTGAAACCGTCACGCAATCCGCTCCGCTACCTGTGAAAATGCCTGCTGCCTTTCAGTTGGCCGCTGATATTCGGGTTGTCAAGCCATCGGAGTCAATGGAAATTGTAAACGATCGTTTCCTGGACGATGAACGATTCCAAATGAATGTGCGTATCGGCGCAAGTCCGGCGATTCAGTTGGAGAAGGCTCTGTCGTATCTCCTGGGTTATCCTTACGGCTGTGTCGAGCAGGTGACCTCGCGCCTGATGGCTCTATATGTTCTGAAAGAACACGCGGATCTGATTCAGCAGATCCCAGGCCGTCTGGAATACACGCCAAGTTACCTGCAAGCGGGGATCGACCAGTTACTAGCCATGCAAATCCCCTCTGGCGGCCTGGCGAGTTGGCAGGGCGGATATCATCCGTATGCCTACGGCTCGATTTATGCGTTCCATTTTCTGACGCTTGTAAAAGACGACGGAAGTCTACAGATTCCCGGCGAGGCCTACCAGTTGTTAAAGAACTATGTCAGTGCACTGGCGAGAAATGCAAATGATTCCTCGGAATCCGGCCTGTATCAGCGAGCCTATGCCTTGTATGCGCTTTCGCTGACAGGGGATGAGGGAGCAATCGGACAGATCGCGGGATTCGACGCGATTCCGCTGCCTCGCTCGGCCCGCTACCTGCTTGCTGCCGCGCTGGCCCTGAATACAAAAGATTATGACCGTGTTCGGATGTACATGGCGCAGTCTCCCTCCGAGCCGTACCTGTTTGCGGAGCAAGACGGGACGCTTAATTCCGAGATCCGAAACGATGCCGTCGAATTGCTCGCTCTTCTGCAGATGGAGACGAATCCGGTCACGCTGGCGGAGCGTGCGGAGAAGATCGCGATGTATTTGCGAAACCGGGAACACTACATAACTCATGAAACCGCTTTCGCCATAACGGCCCTGGGAATGTATATGGAGAAACTCGGCGAAAACACGGCGGCAGCCGCCGGCGATATCTCATACTCTACCGGCACCGAGCCGTTGACCAAACAAATACGCGGGGCGGATATTTACCAGGAACAACACAAGGGGGGCGGGGGGAAGTTCACCGTGAACAACACGGGCGATACGAATCTCTATTCAAATGTTGTCATGGAAGGCATCCCACAAAATCCCATCCGGGAGGCGGTTTCAAAGGGAATTTCCACGGGGAGACGGTATTTCACGAACCGAGCTGTTGTACAGGATTCCAAACGATTCAAGCATGGGGATGACTATGTGGTCTGTCTGGACATCTCGTGCGATCAGAGTCTCAAGAATGTCGTTGTCGTGGATCTGCTCCCGGCGGGTTTTGAGATCATGAATCCGCGGCTTGATGCCGCTTCACTGCCCGGAATGAATGTTGTTTCGCCGATTATCGCGCCGACCTATACGGATATACGGGATGACCGGATCATTCTTGCATTCAACGATCTGCCGGGTGGAACACGGCATTATTGCTACGCAGTCCGGGCGATTACTCCGGGCAACTACCAGGTTCCGGCTGTTCACGCCGAATGCATGTACGACCCGCTGGTTCAGGGATCGTCCGCTCCGGAGACCATAGAAGTGTCACGATGAACATGTACCGCAACTATATTTGCAGGATTCTACAAGGATGGAATGCCATCCGTGAGAGCGTTGGCGCTCATCGACGAATCCTATTGCTTATTTGTGGGTTGCTTGTTCTTTTTGGTGTGGTCTGTTTATCCTGGCCGTTGGATGAGGATTATTACAGGGTATCCAACGTCTCACAGGAATTGCGGGATCGGAACGGCAATCTGTTGTATTGCTATTTGAATAAAAACGACTCGTGGTGTTTTGAACGTGGAATAGAGGAAATCAGTCCGCGATTGATTCAGGCCACCGTCAGTGTGGAGGATCAGCGGTTCTATTCTCATTGGGGTGTCGATCCATTCGCGATTGTTCGCGCGTTGATACAGGACATCGTCCATTTTCGGATTGTCTCGGGTGCATCCACCATCCCCATGCAGGTGGTGAAGATGGTGTGTGCCGCTCATGGGCGGTCTTGCAACAAGGTGTACCAGGCGGTCGAGGCGATTCGACTATCCCTTCACTGTTCCAAAGATACGATTCTGGAGATGTACTTGAATTTCGCTCCCTATGGTGGAAATCTGATCGGTTGTGAAGCAGCGGCCAGGCGATATTTCGGGAAACCGGCCAGGGAATTAACAACAGCGGAAGCGGCATTGCTGGCCGCATTGCCGAAGGCTCCGGGATATTTTTCCCCACTGAATCATCAAAGCCGGGCATTGGCAAGACGGAATTATGTCCTGGACCGGATGTACGAGGAGAAATTCATTGACCGGAAGGATCTTCTCGTTGCAAAAAAACAGCCTCTGAACGCGCGGTATTGCGAATTTCCACAACGCTCTCCGCATCTGGCGATGTGGGTCAGGGACACGGTTCGACCCGGTTCCCCAGTAGCTGTTACACTCGACGGGACCATTCAGGAGAAATGCGAGGGGATTCTATCCCACGGAGTCAGGAACCTTGGCAACGGAGTCGAGAACGCGGCGGTGATGGTAGTCGATGTCAGAACCGCCGAGGTCCTTGCGCGGGTCGGTTCGGCGGGATTCTATGATGTTCCAGGCGGACAGGTAGATTTGTGCCGTGCTCCCCGGTCGCCGGGTTCGGCATTGAAGCCTTTTCTGTACGCACTTGCCATGGAGCGGAACAACCTGTATGCCTCCGAAACTCTGATGGACGATACCTGGGATCTGGGTCTCTATAGACCGGAGAATTTCAATCGCTATTACAATGGAACAATCTCCGCCGGGTATGCCCTCAGGAAATCGCTGAATGTCCCTGCGGTCAGCCTCTTGCAGCGAATTGGGATTGACTCTTATTACAGGCATTTGAAGGATATCGGTTTCACCACATTAAAAAGGTCCGCAGATCATTATGGTCTGGGGCTGACTTTAGGAAATTGCGAAGTCAAATTGGAAGAGGCTGTTGCGGCGTATTGTACCATTGCAAATCTCGGCGTGTACCGACCCTTGCGGACAATCCGGGATTCTGACGTGGGAGCGGAGAGAAGGATCTATTCGCCGGGCACTTGTATGATGATTTATCAGATGCTGGAACAGCCGCTGCCATCGGAGTTGGACCGGGATATGAATGCGGTTCATTCGCCAACCCGTGTCTGTTGGAAAACGGGGACATCGTGGGGATTGCGGGATGCCTGGGCCTTCGTTTGGAACGCGCATTATGTCGTAGGAGTCTGGGTTGGGAATAACGATGCACGTTCGTCGGAACTGCTGGTCGGCGCTCGTGCGGCCTTGCCGCTGGCAGGGAAGATATTCAGATCTCTACCTGGCAAGGCAACGTCGGAATGGCCGGAGGCGGGCGGCGAGCTTCGTGAGGCACTCGTGTGTGCGACAAGCGGCTTGCCGACGTCACAGTGGTGCAAGGACACCCGGACCGTGTACCTGCCGCGCACGCAATATCTTTGCCGAACATGCAGAATGCATCAGCCTGTCGCGGGAAGGGAAGGGGTGAAGATAGTCGAGAAGCGGCCCGCGTCGCCCCGAAATTGGGATTTGGCGGCTGTGGCGATCCCTGTGCGGTCAGGTTCGTCAGGTTCCGCTGCCGGATATGCGCGACAGATCGGGCTGGAGATCCTGGAGCCGTCCGATGGGGCGGAGTACGTTCTTACGGGTGAACCGGACGGCGACAGGATTCGAATTCGCGCTTCGGTAGAGGACAATCCTCTACACTGGTACTTGGATGACAAATACATCGGGGATTCGGGGCAGAACACAGGCGTGTTCATTGACTTGGAGGCGGGAGCGCATCGGCTCACCTGTATGTCGATGGAGGGGGAGACGGACACAGTTGAGTACAATGTGCATGTACCGGACGCCTTGCTTGCAGCGGCGAGACGGGATAGATGAGGCATATTCAAAGAGTATGAGGCCTTTATTTGAATCTCTGGGAATCATTCTCCTTCTTTAACAATATTGTAAATCGTGACAGGTCGAGTTTCCTTATGAAATGTCACACCAAGTTCATTTGAAAACCAAGCCTTGGCTCTCTCGAATCCGTCCGCACCTTTCCAGCGTGGGATGACGCGACTGACCCAGAGGCGGCTCCATGAGTCCGCTTCTCCCCATTTGTCTTTCGGGGGGGCGCTTGGGATACCAGTCTCATCCATAATGATGATTGGTCCTGTTGTCGAGTTCTCATTCAGGTCGATGGCCAGCGTGTTTAACAGAGTCTCCATCGTTGTGAAAGACTGCATGGAGGTATTCGGGTCCGGGTCAGCGACCTCTTCTTTCGGTTTTCGAAGCTTTCCGTCGGAGTGGGCGACCCAGACATCCATATCCTGCGTGGATTCCCGGACAGTAAGACCTAGTCGTTTCAGTATGAATTCGGCTTGTTCGCGGGGCGAGATGGTCTCCGCATAGACCAGATCGCAATTCAAAGAAGTTGACCCAAGCGATTGGGGGAGATGAAGTGTACCGGGGCGACAGGGAAATCCACGGAGATAGGTCTTGAGATCGGGTGAGACGGGCAAGACCAAGTGCGTTCGGATACCGGGGATTCGACGTGTGTAAGCGACATATTCATCTTTCCCGGTTCGCTCCAGAAGTTCCGTCTTGTCCGGTAGAGGATGCGACGTGTAGTAGTTGGCGATTTCCTGTAGACGCAGTCGCCAGGACTCATAAACCGGTTGACGGTATTGAACACCCCAGTCCCAACCGGAAAAGTGTTGAATGCGCTTATCCGTATATACATCAATGCCAAGAATATCTCCAATCTCATCTACGCTTAAATGTAACCGGCTGGAAAGGCTCTGAACAAGCGACTCCAGCATCCAATCGTCATAGACTTTACGCTGTTCCGATGTCAGCTGTGCAAGACGATGCTGAAGGATATCTTTAGCCTGATCAACTTCTTTACAGGCAACCAGAGACACAAGATACTGCTCAAAGGAAAATGAGGAACGGTTTTGATTGACATATATCTTGTCCTGCATTGTCGGGAGTAGGATTTCGGTAGCATGAATGACGTTCTCGTACTTCGATTGACTGAACAGAGCATCCAGGCGGATCTGCTCCCGAATGAGGGCATTCGGGTCATCCGCCGGATTTCCCGGAATCAGGTTCAGAATTTCCTCAAGGCGTGTCCAGTTCTTCTTACGCTTGAAGTAGTCTGCAAGCGTAATGAGAGGATTCCAGGTATCATTTCCCAGGAGATCCTGCGGCCAGGGGGAGCGCTTTTTCCAATTCTCGATCTCTACCGAGCCAACGACTTCTTCCGG
>JAKPYU010000524.1 GCA_029568995.1 Candidatus Omnitrophota bacterium
CCGGAACTGACCGAACAGAGCATGGATTCCCGGCTCGCGAACAAGCGCGTCGATGTTCGCTACGGTGTGCCGAACCACCTCCACGCCATGTCCCGTCCGGGAGGCCCGGTACATGGATTCCCGCGACAACGTATCCACCCACGCCTGCTGCAATGTCTGTGTGTAGGTCGGCCGAATGCGGGTCGTCGGCGGGTGAAGCAGGAAACGGTGGGGAAGTGCCGCAAACCGTATCCAGCCGTGCTGTGAACCGATAGCCTCCGCTGCCCGATCCGGCTTCAGTCCGACAATAAAGGAGATACGCTTATCTATAAGAATATCAGATAGATCGAGATGAAGAAACGTTGAATAAAACGACAACGGGTCCGGCTCGATCACAACCAGTTTCCCCGTTTCGTGAATACGGGCCAGAATCTCCCGCACCGGGTATCCCAGGCCGAATCCAAGCAGCAGAATCATCTCGCCCGGATTTGGCCGGACATCCCATCCTCTCATAAGATCGAGTGTCTTCTGTTTTGGCTGTCCTTCATACAACAAGCACTGGCCCGTTCCCTCCGAGCGGCAATAGAGATCCAGCCATCCGTCTTCACATTCTTTCGGGGAATAGGCCATCGAGCGGAACCGACGGTCGCATTCCTCCAGAATTCGCCCCTGTTCCGAATCTGCTCCCGTAGCAGCCAGGTTCTTCTGCCAGATACTCTCTTCTCTCGTTTGCCCGTCCATGTCCTTATGCTACTGTAACGCAAGTGAATAGTCTTGATATATTGTCATTCCGAACGAATGTGAGGAATCTCCCATTGCCGCGACACCCCTCCCATACCCCGCGATCCGGAGAAATCCTCTCGCTAAACCTGGCCCGCATTCGTCCGGAGTCCGGCCTGAATGCGCAGCTCTTTGAGGGCAACCCCGACTTTGAACCGCTCTCCACCGCCACCGGGGAATCACAACGACCTCAAGCCTACCTCGAACGACAGATCCAGCGCCTCCAAGGGGTACAACTCGTCTTCTTCATGGGCATTCATTCGGGACTTGTCCCGGCGGTTCTGGCAAATCCGAACACAAGGCCCGATTCCATCGTGGTCCTCCTGGAGCATTCCGAGGATTCTCTCCGTTCCGCGTTTCATCTGTATGATCTCCGTGCAGTTCTTGCCTCGCCGGATGTGTACTGGTGCGTCGGAACGGATCTGACATCGAAACTCGCGGATCTCCTTCGGCGCGAATCGCTTTACATGATCGGCCAGAATCTCGTCGCCGCATTGCCCGCTCCCGGTCTCTCGGCCGAGGAAACCCAGGCATATCAGACCGCCATATCATCCGCATATACCGAAATCGCCCCGGATTATGCCGCAGTGTGTCGCTCCCTGAGAGAACCGGTGACAGTCTCCGAACAGGGGCCGACTCAAATCTGGACCTATGATGTCCCCAACAGCTTTCATGCACCCATCGTTCACGCCATCGCAGAGG
>JAKPYU010000528.1 GCA_029568995.1 Candidatus Omnitrophota bacterium
TCGTGCTGTTTTGGAGCATCTCGCCGATGGCTCTGTTGCTCTCCATGCTGCTGTATGGAGCCGGGAATAGTGTCACCTATTTTTCAAGTTTGTATTACGGGATGGTGTTTCGGACGGTACGCGGGCGGAACACGGCGATTCATGAATCCACAATCGGTGGCGGCTTCTTGTGCGGCGCGTTTGTCGGGGGGCTGGTTGCGGAACGATGGGGATTGTCTGCGCCGTACCCACTGTGCGCAGGGATCACCCTTGTCGCCACCAGTCTGTGGGCAATCGCGGCCCGGCGAGAAAGTCGTGCGGTGTAGGGTGGGATCGAGCCTTTCTGCGGGCTAGCCCACCAGTGGCTTCGTCCATCGCCTCACGATAAATCCCCGCACCAGGAAATACGGGGCCTTCGGCAGGTTGACCAGGTAGGCCAGGATCAACGGGAAAAACTGGTCCCGCAGGTTCGTCATCCCGTACCAATTCCATTCCTCTTTCAGAAAAGTCCCCAGAATATAGCGAATCCCGCAGTTTTTCAGCAGAAATCGAATCCGGCCCCGGTGGTATTTGTAGTAGTACTTTCGGGAATTCTTCTCGGTTCCGAAGGTCTCAAAATGCAGAACCACGGACGAGGGAATATACATCACCTTGTATCCCAGCCTTCGCGCCGCAACCGCCATGTCCAAATCGTCGAAATACAGTTTGAATCCGCTGTCCAATAGCCCGATTGCATCCAGCAATTCCCGCCGCACCGCCAAGGAAGCGCCTGTCACATACTCTACCTCTCTCGGCAAGTCGTATTGCGCCTGGTCACGTTCCCCGTACCCGATATGAAATGACATGGCATTTGGCGTAATCACTCCCCCCGCGTGCTGGATCGTGCTCCCGTCCAGGAACAGCAACTTCGACCCCGCCACCCCCACGGTCGGATCCGTCAACATCGCAAAAACCAGCTCTTCGATCCAGCCAGGACGCACACAGGTATCCACATTCAACAGAATGACAATCGATCCGTGGCTCTGTCGGATGCCGATGTTGCATCCCTTGGCAAATCCGTAATTCTTCCGATTCTGAATAATGTTGATCTGGTACGCGTACAGCTGCGCCAGTTGCACCGAATTGTCGCTCGATGCATTATCCACCAGGATGATTTCCTTGTTCGGATAATCGTTCTTGAGGACGGTCTCCAGGCATCGCCGAATGAACATCTGCCCGTTGTAATTGAGGATAATCACGGAAACGAGCGGAGGATTCTGGAAATGATGGGACCGGCCGGCCGTGATGGGGTCCGGGGGGAGATCTTCACCCAGGACATTTTGATCCACAATCAGGTCGCCGGGTTTCGCGGGGGATTCCTGGTCTGACATGAACGATACTCTTGCGGTTCAGATTTGCCTCGCGCTTGGTTGGCTGCCTAGTTTGACAGACAGGGAAGGGAAATGGTAGTGCTCAGCCTTACGATGAAGCTTCGATCTCGCGACTCTGCCGTCTTGTCGTTCCCGGTTTGCCCGAATCCACCGCCTTGTATTCGATCAGGACGCTTGGACGCGCGAACACCATCTGCCCGGAAGCCGTCTGGATAATCGAGGATACTTCCGCCTCGATCGTCTGGCCGATCAACCCACGCCCCTTCTCCACAACAACCATCGTTCCGTCCTCAAGGTACCCGATCCCCTGGTTCTCTTCTTTCCCTTCGCGCACCAGGGCAACATCCAGACGTTCTCCCGGCAGAATTGCCCGCTTGAGAGACAGGGACAACTGATTAATGTTAACTGTCTTAACTTGCTCGATTTCCGCAACTTTGCTTAAGTTGAAATCTACGGTATAAACAACGCCGACGTGCTGCTTTGCCAAGGCCAGAAGCTTGCGGTCCACTGTATCCTCGCCGGGAGAATCGACCGAGAGAATCTCCAGCTCGATGCGCGGATTGCTGCGGAGATTCTCCAGGATCTCCAACCCCCGTCGCCCTTTGCTGCGCTTCTGATGATTGGTGGAATCGGACAGTGCCTGAAGTTCCTCCGTCACGAACTTCGGTACGACATACAGTCCGTCCAGGAATCCGGTTCTTGCCATATCGGCAATTCGCCCGTCAATGAGAACGGACGTGTCGACAAACCTCGCTCCCAACAGGCGTCGCTCGTCCGGAGTGACGAACTTCGATGCTGTAAAGTCCAGACGATGTGCTGACCGTAGACCGACAACCCCTCCGAAATATCCCATCAAAAGGTGCAATCCAATCTGCAGCGGCGCTCGGATGTCATCCGGAATGACATCCGACAACGGCATCAAAATCAACGCCGATATCGACAAGCCGCACACCAGTCCGAACAATCCCATAATCAACTGTTGGGTGAAAAGGACCTTGATGCGGCTCTCGATATAGACCAGAAGGACAGGCAATACGAATGCGAAGGGAAGGATCAGGATATAATCCCCCGGCAAGAAATATTCGAAGAATTGCTGCAGATAGACATAAGTCAAGTAACAGCCCAGGAGAATGAAGATCGTACGAAGGATGCGTAAATACGGATCTCTCATGATCGCAACAACCGTCTGACCAATTCAGGTGGTACCACCCTCCTGGTGAAATATCCGGTCAATCGCTTCTATCACAGATTCTACCCCCGTGCAACGCGCCTGTGCAATCTGAGCCAATTGAATCTCTCGCAGATTGGGGGATGGCACAATCTGGTGGATAAATCCCAGTTGACAGGCTTCTGCCACACGCTGTTCCGCACCCTTCACACCGCGAATCTCCCCACTCAGTCCCATTTCCCCGAACACCACTGTCTGGGCAGGCAGCGCCTGGTCTCGGTCACTGGAGACGATGGCCATGGCCACTGCCAGGTCCGAGGACGGTTCATCCAAATGAATACCCCCGGTGACATTCAAAAAAACATCCTTGGTTCCAAACGGGATTCCCAGGCGCTTTTCGAGCACCGCCAGGACCATTGCCAACCGAAGCGGGTCTGCGCCGGAACAGGTACGTCTCGGAATGCCGTACCCGTGAAAGGGGGTCACCAGCGCCTGGACTTCAATCAGCAGGGGCCGATTTCCCTGCAGCGTCACAGTCACAAGCGAACCGGGCGGTTTATTAAATCCCTCGCCGAGAAACGCGGCGGAAGCGTTGCTCACCTCCTGGAGTCCTCGTCCGGTCATCTCGAACACGCCGATCTCGTGCGTGGAACCGAAACGATTCTTGGTCACACGTAAAATCCGGTAGGTGTAGTGCTGGTCCCCCTCGAAATAGAGCACAGCATCCACCAGGTGCTCCATCACTTTCGGTCCTGCGATACTCCCGTCCTTGGTGACCTGCCCAACCAGGATGATCGGAATCCCGGTCTCTTTTGCCATGCGGATCAATAACGCCGAGCAGTCTCGAACCTGCCCCACACTTCCCGGCGCGGCGCTCAGTTCGCTCCAATAGGTCGTCTGAATGGAATCCACAACAGCCAGATACGGGCGAATTTCGCGGATTGTTGCGAGAATATCTTCAACTCGTGTCTCCGCCTTTACCAGCAGATTCTCCGAACGCGCACCGATCCGGTCCGCGCGAAGTCTGATTTGCGAAAGCGATTCCTCGCCGGTCGTATATAGCACAGGCCCGCTGCTCCGCGCGATTCCCTCGCAGATCTGAAGAAGCAAGGTGGATTTACCGATCCCCGGTTCCCCGCCCAGGAGCAGAGTTGCTCCGGGCAGAATCCCCCCGCTGAGCGCACGGTCCACTTCCTTCAGCCCAGTGGGCAGATGGCCGGTTTGATCGTCGCTGATATGGGCCAGGGGTATAGGTGAAGCGCCCATCCGACCCGATGATGACAGAACCGCCCCGCGAGCATCCGGGCGTTCGTCCACGATCTCTTCCGAGGCGGTGTTCCATTCACCGCATTGCGGGCAGCGACCGAACCACTTGGGCTGGGTATTCCCGCAGGAGGCACAGGCATAAACGGTTCGACGTTTCATATTCGAGCAGGGCAGACATTTTCCGGGGAGCATTCTCTCCGGGATGGAAGCCGCCCCCCAGTTCTTTCTCTTCCTCCATGATCTTCCATTGGTCTTATATGTCCCATTCGTCCCATCCTTTTCTTCAATTCATCATTCATCCTTCATCATTCATAATTTCTCACACGAACCACCGCCGAAGGTGCAGGTGAGGTCCCGGCAACGGAATCGACAGCACTCCTTCTTCCGGACAACGTTCGATAATCTCCCCATTCTCCAACAGTTCCAGCGCGAATTCGAATGTGGTTGTTCGGACCGCACGGTCCGGCGAGGTCAATATGCTTGTGAGATCGACAAACACCTGGAGCGTCTTGTCCATTCGGTGCAGTTGCACGTCGTATCGATCCTCAGTCAGATCGACATCGCATTCCACCGGAGAGGCGCAGATCAGACGCATGGAACACCGTCCGAGTGAGAACGCATGGGCCAGGCGGGAACTGATGCACAGACGCATGGCCAAGCCGTCCTCCGTGGCCCCGTATAGACATTCGGACATCTCGTAGCTGGTGCGGTGCATGGTTCCGCCGGATTTCCCCGGCAGGTATTCGCTGGTCCCGGCCCATTCGAAAAAGCTCGTTCCCTTTGGATTCGGACGACGGAACAGACGGCCTCCAAGAGAGGGCGTCGCCAAGCCCTTTACGCGAATCGGTTTCTGCAGGCGGCTGGGAGGGTCCTGGCCAAGCAATTGGTAGACCGCTTGCAGACGATTTCGGAAGATCCGGTCGAAAATATGCGCGTGAATGCAGGGATGATCGTCCCCATACCACCAGAACCAATCGCTGGCCTCCGCGCGATAAATGTGTTCCCAGGCTTCGGCGCGACAATTCTCGTCCAGACGTCCCTGCTCGCGCACCAGTGTTTCTCGTGTCTGTCGGAGACAATCCCAGGCGATATTGTCTTCATCCCCACCGATCCAGACCCGAAAATTCCGATTGATCCATGAGGCAGGGAACAAGTCCGCAATTGTGTTCTCCGGCGGAAGAAGTTCCAGTGCCTCGCTCACCGTGCAGCACTGGATTTCGGGATCGGATGTCAGGCGGGAGTACAGTGCATCCAGAAACGCAAGACCGTCGTCAGGGTAGTATTCCCAACAATTCTCTCCGTCCAAAATCACCGGGATCAGACTGGGACTCTGCTGCCGATCCGCGATGGCGTGGAGACGCGAAAGGAAATCATCCACCGCGCGTTCTGCTGGAAATCGCGAATACTCGAATCCGATCAGGTCGGATAATTTGTGGTCTCGAAAAATCAGGGTAATCGGCCCGGAGGGCGTCTCCACGGCATAAGGTTGATAAAGATTCTGTGGGCGCTTCCCGCCTTTCAATTTCGAGGCGAACAATACCGCCTCATCCGTGGCTGCCCACCGGATACCTGCTTCTACCAGGATGGCCAGCGCTTCTTGCGACACCGAGCCTTCCGCAGGCCACATCCCCCGTGGAGGCTGTCCGAATTCCTGTTCGTATTGACGCACGGCACGAGCCACATGTTCCCGCGCATCTTCCGGCGCGCGAAATGGCGGGCCGGGTAGACGGTCTTCCGGCTGGCTGAATCGGGCTATGTTGGAATCGCACAACAGCGGCAAAATCGGGTGGCAGAATGGAGTTGTAGTTACCTCCAGCATCCCCGACTCTTGAAACCGGCGATGCGTGGGGATCACTTCAGCCATCAGGCGCTGATGTTCTGTCAGCACAATCCTCTTTTCTTCCTCAGTGAAATTCCTTCCTTTCTCGATGAGTACTGTCACGGGATTCTCGGGATGCATGCGGAAAATCGGGTCGATCCAAACCAGGTTGAACCAGACCTGCAAATCCCGGTAATCCTGTGCCGTGAATTCTGCCAGGCATCGCTCCAGGGAGTTCTTGCGTCTTTGCCACAGATTCTTGTACGGGCGGTGGGGACGAATCATCCACTGCTCGTTCGCATCGAAGAAATTCGTCAGGAGATAGCGTTTCTCGCTGTCAGTCAGGTCTTCGGCGGGTTTCCAGGACAGCCGCCAAGCCGTATCGGTCTGGCTTCCGTTCTCATACCCGTGAATCTGCTCAATCAGGCTGGGAACCAGGTTGATTGTCTGATGGACTTTCGGATATCGGCCTCCAAGCATCGCCATATCCACATAGTCCTTGGTGCAATGAAGGCGCACCCAGGGCAGAACCAGCTCTCCGGCCTCCGGGTCAAAATACGGCGGCTGATGCTGATGCCAGAATAAACAGAGGAGAATGCGTGGATTTGAAACCATACTTCACCTGCTATGCCTTGTTTCCGGAGGGTAGTGGGGGTGACGCAAAAAGATTGTCTCGGAACAAAGACATATCCGCCTAACCCTCTCCCCCAAGTTTGGGGGAGATACAGAGGGGGTTGAACTCATTAGACTTACCAACCCCACCGCGCACCCTCCCTAACTTAACCACATTGCCTTTGGGAACAGGCGAATCACACCCCAGCCTCTCGCAAAATCTTGCGATACAGCTTCTCATACGCACGGGCTGCCGTGGACCAGGAGAAATCCTGCGCCATCGCGCGCCGCACAATTTCGTTCCATCGTTGGGCCGTCCGGAATGCAACAATGGCACGGTCGACTGTATCTTTGAGCGCGGCTGCGGAGGATTCTTCAAAAACAAATCCGTTTCCTTCCGGATCCTCATCGGCGTCCCGGATCGTGTCTGCCAGACCACCCGTACTTCGCACAATCGGGATGGTCCCGTATTTCAGACTATACAGCTGGCTTAATCCACAAGGCTCGTACCGTGACGGCATCAGGAACATGTCCGCGCCGGCTTCGATCAAGTGTGCCATCCGTTCATCATAGGCAATTCGCACACCACAAGATCCCGAATACTCATTCCCAAGACGGCTCAGGGCTTCCTCCAGATTCAATTCCCCGGTCCCCAGGATCGTCAACGCCACATCGCTTTTCAATAGATCCGGCAGAGCCTCGACCAGCAGATCGATCCCTTTCTGGTACGCCAATCTCGTGACAATGCCGATCAACGGCCTGGAAAGACATTCGGGACTCAACCCGAACTGTCGAATCAGCTCCTTCTTATTGGCGGCTTTGCCCTGGCTTACCGTTTCGGCACTGTAATTCCGTTCGATGAACGTGTCCGTTGCCGGGTCCCATGTGCTGTAATCCGCGCCGTTGAGGATTCCGCACAAACGCGCAGCGCGTTTGCGCAAGATCCCATTCAAACCGCAACCGAATTCCTCGGTCTGAATCTCTTCACTGTATGCCTGGCTGACCGTCGAAAGGTAATCGGCATGAACCAGGCCGCCTTTCAGCAGGCTGATCTGTCCCCAGAATTCCACTCCGTCAATATGGAACTGATCCCAGCCGATCCCGGCTATGGCAATCTGCTCCGCAGGAAATAATCCCTGGTAGGCCAAATTATGAATGGTGAATAGCGTTTTTAGATTGGATAATTCGGGATACAAATTGAATTCCGTTTTGATGAGCAGCGGAATCAGCGCGGTCTGCCAATCGTTGCAATGAATAATATCCGGAATCCAGGAAGACTTCTCCAGCCACTGAAGGACTCCCCGACAGAAAAACGAGAAACGAGCAAGGTTGTCCGGGTATCCGCGCCCCTCGACATCGTATAACCCTTCTCGATTAAAATAGGCATCCTGCGCGATCAAATATACCGGTACTCTGCTGCCCGGCAGAATGGTCTTTTCAATAGCCCCGTCGACCGGCTCCGAGCCGATCAGGATCGATATCGGCCCCACCGGTTCGGTCGCAAATCCGCCTTCGGTAACCGCCCGATATTTGGGCATGCAGACAGCCATTTCATGCCCGAACTGCTCCAGGATCGGGGGCAGAGATCCTGCTACATCCGCCAAACCTCCGGTCTTCGCAAGTGGCGCAACTTCAGAAGATACAATCAGAATCCTCATTCGGTTCCATTCCTCCCGCTTCGATCAGAATGATGTCGCCTTAATTTAACCTCTGCAAATTCAAAAACAAAGTCGGTCTTATTTGTCCTGTTCGTTTTATTTGTCCCATTCCCTTCCGCTACAACCGCAACTGTGCTGTCAGCTTCCTGATGACTTCTGCCTCTTTTCCATCTTCGCAGAGAACCAAAAGACAGCTGGCACGGTCCACATCAATCGGTATACTCAATCCGCTTTCAGTCCGCTGCGGCTCGAATCTCTCATACGTTTTCCAGCGCCTGTCCTCATATTCTCCGACCACAACCACCGGCTGCTGAAATCCGTGCTCGTACAGCTCAAGATCGCCCTGGTCCACAGGAAAAACGACCAATTCCGATGTCTCAAAGATCGGTTTCACGCCCAAGGAACAAAGCATAATCCCGCCGGCGGATCGCAGTATCCGCTTTCCGTCAATCCGCAACTCCCCGCCACCCTCATACACAAGCAACTTCTCGCTGAGTGTCCGGAAGAACAGCGCCCCTCGTCGCCCCGACAACGTAAAAGACACGTTCGATGTTCCCAGATTTGTTGTGTACTCAACAGGCGTTTTGTCATCCGCCATCCGGAAGAATACGTAGGACTCACCGCGTCGATCTTTCACTCGAAATGCATGAACCTGTGGATCGTCCGGCGTGATAATATTCCGTTCGATAGAGGCCCCTGATATCGCGGCCCGATACGGCAAGGGGCCTTGGAGTCGGCTCGGATAAATCTCTGCGGGCCAGGGCAGAAAATGAACCGTGCCCGATCCGACCGATGCCGTCACTGCAGAGGGAGTTCCCGCACTTTCCGGATACTCCAGCGGCAGATGCTCCGGCGGCGGATCAAGCCCCAGCCGTTGATGGCGCTCGAGGCGAGTCCGCTGACGATTCCGATCATAAGCAATATCTCCGGAAAAATAGACAGTCCCACCCTTCTCAATGAACTGACAAACTTTCTCGAACGTCTCGTCCAGCGGGCAATAGGGAATGGGCCACACAAG
The DNA here is from genome assembly GCA_029568995.1 of Candidatus Omnitrophota bacterium. Classification (GTDB taxonomy): domain Bacteria; phylum Hinthialibacterota; class Hinthialibacteria; order Hinthialibacterales; family JAKPRU01; genus JAKPRU01. The sequence continues at coordinate 8,891 of JAKPYU010000528.1, forward strand.
CAGCTTCACTTCTTTCGGCAGCTTCGCGAGATCCCATTCATTGATTGTTCCGAAATCCACGTGCTCCGAAAAGATCCACCGTGCCGCATTCATCACGCCATCGGTGACCTGGCGTGCCTGGCCTCCCATTCGGTGTGAATCGGGAACCAGCAGAAAGACTTCCGGCTGCCGGTCGAACGGTCTTAGAAAGGATGTGAACAAAGCCATGTTCCGATAAATCTTTGCCCAGTCTTTATCCACGCCGTCCTGGCGATAAGTCAATCCCCATGGAAACTCGGAGCCGGGCATATCCTTCAGGCACCAATTCAGCATAAATCCGGCCCCCATTCCAAACGCTTCGTGTGCCACTGTCATAAATCGATTTACCGACGGCTCAGTGAACAATCCCTCCTGGCCCTTCACACGACCGTCATGCGCTTCCTGAGCGCCGAGTTCTCCCAGCGTGAACGACTTTCCCTCAAATCGCCGGTCGGACAGTTTCAACGACGCCGGGAAACGGTCCACCGGGCCGTAATAGTGCATATTCGCAAAATCCTGGTGTTCCAGTGAAAGAAGCTTCTCCGCACTCTGGTAGTCCGCCAGGAATCCCACAGTAGCCAGAGCCTCCGGATTCCCTTCCTTGATTCCCGCTGCATTCTCCGCAATCCACCGCTTCAGTAGCTCCGTGCGGAACAGGTTCACATCCAACCGCCGCACATTGCTCCAGGAATCGGGCGTATCGCTCAGCGGAACTGCGCCCAGAGGGGCCTCCGGTGGTGATTCCTTCCATGCTGCTTTTAGAGCCTCGTCCGTGCCGTATGTCTTACGGAGATATTCGTTCCAGAGTACCTGCATTTCGGGAGTCTGGGGAATACCGATATTCGGTTCATTCTGAATATCGAATAGGATCCCCGGTTCCTTCGCATAACGGCTTACCCAGAATCGATTCCATTCCCGCTGTGCCTTCAGCTCCTCGTCGGTCAGCTCCTCTTCCAGCCAGTCATGAAGAGAAAGAAACAACACGATTCCCTCGTTCTGGCAGGCGTGCAACAGCGCATCGGTCTCATCCACCAGCAGCGGTGGCGGCGGGACCTTCAAATCCAGCGAACTGTGGTTTGCGACTCCCTCATATCCGCGTGCCCCGAAAGGTGAGAAATGCAGCACACGCAAGACTCTCAATCCATGGTCCCGCATCCATCGCAGGTCATGCCTCCACACCGCAGGATTCTCCAGCGGAGAAAACCAAACCTCTCCCGTATGATTGGTTCCGAACAGGAAAGACGGCCGTCCTTCCATCACAAAGCGGTTTGCACGGAAGTCCACAACGGATGCGGTGGGGCTTTCATCCCTCGGAGCGACAACCACGCCGCCATAAATGGAGTCAACCACTTTCTCGTTCTGCACAAGATCCACATGGAACACGCCGTTGGTTTGAGCCAGGCGGTTGGAGTTGACCGCATCCCACGCGAATCCCTGCACACCACCGGGTGCCAGCGTGATGTCCTTCTGCTCGATTCTCCGTCTCGATAGCATCAGGCGTAGTTGGCCTGCAAATGGCTGTGAACCGAAATTCGCCGCGGTGACATTGACTGTCGTAGTTGTTCCCGTGGCGCAATACACCGGATTGCACGCGGTGTGTACAAGAAACGCCCGCCGCCGGAGTATCTGAACCGTATCCACCAGCACATCGCGCAGCGGACTGTCTTTCTGAGTGAAATAATCCTGGTTCGTGATTCCCGAAAAGGCCCATGCCGAGCCTTTGAACGGCCCCTCATGATGAAACATGACCGCCAGCGCGCTCCCGCGTGACCGGCCATACCGATCCTGCGCATCCAACAGTGAAATCCACCGGGCGTAATTGACCGGAAAAACGGGATTGTTGCTGCCTGTCATGGCGGTAGCCGCGAACCCTTCCAGGCTGGTTTCCAGCTCGATTTTCCTTTCCATCTGGAACTGATCCCGCCGCGTCACAACCCTCTGGACCCGTTGAAATAGGTAGGTCGGATCGAAAATCGGGATCTGATCGGGGCGCAACGCCATGGTATCTCCGGGCGTCCCATACCGGCCCGAAAGCCGCTCCTCCGGCAGGATTTCCTTTTTCTCGACCCATTTGTCTCCCTCACGCACACAGAGGCGATCGAACGCATATCCGCCCAGGCTGATGAAACATCCGCCCGACTTCAGGTAGTTCAGAAATGACTCGCATGCAGCTAAGGGGAAGAAAGAACCATTCGGCAAAATGAGAATATCGAAACGGGCCGAAGTAAAACTCTTGGGGTCCTGGATTTGAAATCCGTCCACCATCACGGATTGGATTCCCTGGTCCTTCAAGAACGGCGACAGGTCCAGCGGCTCGCCTTTCGATGGTGTCTCCGGGAAACTCCCCGTCAGAATTCCCACCACAGGTTCCGCCCCGACTGGCAAGACCGCCACCATCCCCAGCATCAAGACACACAACCAAACCAACAAGGCCGCAGGGCAACCACTGGGGATTGCCCCTGCAATATCCGCCATTGTCTCTGCGATGTTCTTTGTTGCCGCTGTGATGCAGGCCGTAGGGGCAGGCCCCCGTGCCTGCCCGGCCATCGTGCCGTTCACCCTCTCCCTCCTGTCTTTTCTCCCTCTCCCTCCAGGAGAGGGTTGGGGTGAGGGATTTCTCGGGTGGCACCAACATTCTGCCGGTGAACCTGCAAACATGTGTGGCTGCGCACCTGGATTCCAGTTTTCGCCAGAATGACGGATTGACATTCCCTCTCCATCAGGGAGAACCGCTCTTCTCCCCCTCTCCATACTTGGAGAGGGGGCCGGGGGGTGAGGAAGGCAATAGCGTCTCATCATTCTTCCTTCGGTAGATTCAACTGGATATAAAGTTCATCCAGCTGCCGTTGGCTGACCGCACTGGGCGCTCCGGAACAGAGATCCTGGGCGCGCTGGTTCTTGGGGAACGCGGTAATCTCCCGCAGATTGTTTTCATCGGCGTAAATCATCACAATTCGGTCGACCCCCGGCGCAATCCCACCGTGCGGCGGCGCGCCGTACGAAAAGGCGCGAATCATGTGCCCGAACTTCGCGTCCACTTCTTCTTTGCTGTATCCCGCAATGGAAAATGCCTTGTACATGATGTCGGGACGATGATTTCGGATCGCACCGGAAGAAAGCTCGATCCCGTTGCAGACAATATCGTACTGAAAGGCCAGGATGTCCAGCGGATCTTTTGTTTCCAGTGCCTCCAATCCTCCCTGGGGCATTGAGAACGGATTATGCGAAAAGTCGATTTTCTTCTCTTCTTCGTTGTACTCGAACATCGGGAAATCGACAATCCAACAGAAAGCCAGCGTATTCTCTTTCCCCTTCAGAAGATCGAGATGTTTCCCAAGACGGGTGCGGACTTCGCCCATCAAGGCGCAGGTTTCCGACCACTTTCCGGCGCTGAAGAAAACCGAATCGCCTGTCTTCACGCCCAATCGTTCGATCAGTCCCTCGCGTTCCTTATCGGAGAGAAACTTGGCAATCGGACCGTCGATGCGATCCCCGCGAAACAGTAGATAGGCAAGCCCTTTCGCCCCTTTGCTTCGCGCGAAATCCTCCATGCCGTCATACCAGGACCGGCTTTCCTTAACTCCACCGGGGAATCGGATCGCCTTGATCGCGCCCCCGCTCTGGACCGTCTTCGCAAAGATATTCAACTGGCATTCGCGAAAGATGTCCGAAACATCCTGGATTTCCAGATCGAACCGGATATCCGGCTTATCCGATCCGTATCGATCCATCACCTCGCGATAGGTGAACCGGGGGAATGGACTCTCCTGGATCTTCTTCTCGGAGATCGCCGGAGTCATGTCGGTAAACAGTCCCTCTACCACGTCGAAGACGTCTTCCTGGGTACAGAACGACATCTCCAGATCCAACTGGTAGAACTCACCGGGAGACCGATCCGCGCGGGCATCCTCATCCCGAAAACACGGGGCAATTTGAAAGTATCGGTCGAATCCGGACACCATCAACAATTGTTTGAACTGCTGGGGAGCTTGCGGCAGCGCATAGAATGTGCCGGGATTCAGGCGACTGGGTACCAGGAAGTCCCTCGCGCCCTCCGGGGAGCTGTTCGCCAGAATCGGGGTTTGGATTTCCAGGAATCCCCGACGGTGCATATAGTCCCGGATATACCGAATCACCTTGTCCCGGTACACGATATTCTGATGCAGATGCTCCCGTCGGAGATCCAGGAATCGCCAGATCAGGCGAAGCTCTTCATTGGTTTTCTCTTCATCGGCGATGGAGAAGGGAACCTGTTGCGCGGCAGACTCTACCTGGACAAACTCCACCCAGACCTCCACTTCCCCCGTCGGCAGCGTCGGATTGACCGTCTCATCGCTTCGACGCATCGCCATGCCTTTAACGGTAAGGACGCTCTCAACTCGAACCTCCTGGGCAATGTGGAAATTCTCCCGATTCCGGTCGAAGTGAAACACAATCTGCGTGATCCCGAAATGATCCCGCAAGTCGATGAAAATTAACTGGCCGTGATCTCGTTTCCGGTGGACCCAACCGGAAAGGGTTACATTCTGATTCTCGTGTTTCAGCCGAAGCACTCCGCATGTATGGGTTCGATAAGGGTGTGCAGGATCTCCCTGTTTGGGTATGGAATGACTCATTTTCAACCGTGTCCTCGATTCATTTTCGAATACTCATTTTACATGGGAAATTACAAACTTATATTATCGCATGATATCCCTCAAGAATCGCGGGAGGTGGAGATTTTCGCCATCTTCACGGAAAAATACGGGCAATCTATCCGCATTCCTCTTCAGATCGGACGGTTTCTTGACGATACCTGATTCATGAACCTATTCGTTCCACACGATGTGAGGGAGGTTGAACGATGACGACTCAATGCTGCAAATGCCACAAGGTGAAAAACGGCAACAAATGGCTCAAGCCGGATGCGCGAACCCTCCGGAGGGAGCTGGTCACACATACATACTGTCCCTCATGCTTCGATGAAACTCTCTATGAGATTCGTTTCGTTTCACAACACGAAGGGAAGGCGGTGGCGATTGCATAAACCATTTTGCCTGCATGAATTAAACGAACTGGCCTCATACTCACTGTGAAAGAGTGGCCGGTGCCCGCCCTAAGCGGACATCGACCTCTCTTTCCTGTTTCCGCACCAGGCTTGAGGCTAGGGATACCATAGGAAGCGCCGGGGCAGCAATGCTCCGGCGCTTTCCACATTCAGGCGAGAGATGTTCCTCTCAGCGTTGAAGTCCAATAGGCCGAATGGGTTCTATGAGGCTTATACGGCCTATCTCTTGTTCTTTATTGCTTCCCAATCCTCCGATATACCTCCAGCGTCTGCTCCGCAGTCCTCTGCCAGGAGAAACTTCTGGCGCGAGCCAGCGCCTTCTCTCGCCATTCCGTCAAGTTTCCTTGGTTCCACCATTCGGTCATTCGATTCTCCCAAACCGATGAATCGGACGGATCCAGCAATAATCCGCCGTCTCCTACAACCTCCGGCAATGAACCGCGATTTGAGCAGATTACCGGTATCCCGCAGCTCATTGCCTCCAACGGCGGAAATCCGAATCCCTCAAACAGGGAAGGGAACACAAAGAACCGACTTCCGCAATAGTAACGACGCAGTTCCTCATCGCTCTGCACATAGCCGATAAACCGGATGCGGTCTCCTAAATCCAGTTCCTTTTCTGTCGCGAAAATACTCTCATATAGCCATCCCTTCTTGCCGATCAGCACGAAATCCCCGTCAATGCTCCCTTTTCTCACACAATTCGCGTATGCCCTCAAAAGGAAGGGGATATTCTTTCTTGGCTCCAGCGTTCCCACACAGAGGATATAGTCTCGTTCCAGGTTCCTCTGTTTGCGGAATTGAGCAATCTCGTCCGGATTTTCGACAGGCGCAAATACAGGATCTGCGGCCAACAATGTGGCCGTGATCTTCGACGCTTCAATACCTAGATTCCGTATAAGATCGGCCTTTGTAAATTCAGAATTTGCAAGGATATGTGTCGATTTCCGGATTAACTTGGGAACGGTGTAATTCCAGATCAGCCGGGTTGCCCAATCCTTATGTTCCGGGAAATGAGCAAACGCCAGATCGTGGACTGTGATGATGCCTTTTCCGCCATGCCATAGCGGCATCCCGATGGATGCCGTGTGAAACAGATCGACAGGTCGATTGCGCAATTGCAGCCGTAAAAGAGTCTGTGCCCAGAATGTAGTGCTGGGAATCGGGATCACGTCCGAAGAGAACCGATCCGACAGACCCAGGTCAGGCAGGATCTTGTTGGAATAAATGGTGTACCGTTCGTTGCCGGACAGTGAATCAAGAGCCTTCAACAGGCGGGAGAGGTAGAATCCGATTCCCGCTCGCTTCGCGGTCAAACACGATCCGTCGATTCCGATGTGCAGGCCCATGAATCGTTGTCCCACGGGGTCGGAAATACCGTGCAGAGGCGGTCCCGTTGAACCGACGGCATTGGGGCCACGCCGTAGGGGCGGTCCCGTTGAACCGACAGCATTGGGGCCACTCCGTAGGGGCGGGTCTCAGACCCGCCCCTGCATTCGTATAATCACTCACAACGGCTGCAAACCAAGGCGCTGCTCGGCAGCGTGCAGAACCGCGCCCAGCGTCTCTTTGTAAGACATCCCGATCAATTTGGCCATTTTCGCCAGGTGTCCGTCCCAGCACCATCCCGGATTCGGGTTCACTTCCAGCAATTTCGGAATTCCTTCCGCATTCAAACGCCAATCCAGCCGGGCATAATCCCGGCACTCCAATCGCTCAAACAAACGCAACGACGATGCGATCAGGAATTTCTCCGTCTCTTCCGAAAGACTCGCCGGGATGGACTGAAGACGCGCGTAAGGCGAATTCGGGTCCCATTTTGCCTCATAACCGCAGATCCTCGGTAATTCCGGCGGTAAAGATGAATAATCTTCCTCGATGATCGGCAACACAATGTAAGAATCCGGGGGATTCCCGATGATTCCCACACTCAGGTCTTTGCCGGTCAGGAACTCCTCCACGAGAACCGGCTTGTCGTAACCGAATTTCTCCCGAATGTCCGTGATGGCGTTCACCAGGTCTTCCGCGTTGTTGGCGATACTCTTCTGGGTAATCCCGAAGCTGGAATCCCCGAAATTGGGCTTTACAATCGCAGGAAATCCAAAGGAGATCTCCGAACTGGTATCCTCCGGTTTTACCAGCCAGGCTTCCGGAACGGGGATATCCATTTCCTTTGCCAATCCACGTGTCAACGACTTGTCATAGCAGATCCCCAGGCATTGCGGCCCGGCACCCGAATAGGGAATTCCAAGAATCTCGAGCAGGGAAGGCACGTGCAGCTCATACCGCGCATTGTTGCAGAATCCCTCATCGCACAAATTCATAACAAAATCCGCTTTCCCTTTCAGATTCCTCATCTCGTTCAGAAGCGTATCGTGGTTATCCAGGTAGTGAAACCGATAGTCGGTCAATTCCCGCAACGCCCCTTTCATCTGGTCCAGAGTGTAAAAGTCATCGTCATCGAATACATTCTGTGGCTTGAGCGTGTCGATCTTGCGAGGATCGCCTGTAATCACGGCCACATTCCGAATGGCCTTCTTGGACCGCTTTTTGGGAGTCCATTCTTTCTTGACGACGGCGGTCAGAATGATTCGCCGCTTCATCATGCCGAGGTCCTGATTTCGGCGTGAGTCCGGCGAATAGGACCCATGCAAAGCAAAATCCGAGAATCCCACCGTCTTCAACAATTCTTCCAGGGATCCCGGTGTGTAAAGTCGCTCTGCGTAGAAATGATCCGCAATCACTCCCTTCTTGATGTGGGTAACCACCTCTCGCGAAATGATCCGTTGCCCATCCAGGGAGAGCGAGCGCTCTCGACAGACAAACAGATCTTTGTCAATCCATTCCCAGGATCGCGGATCGAAATTCTCCTTGAGATATTCCCCGTCGGCCACATCCATTAAAAGGCGCCCCCAGGGTTTCAACACGCGAAACACCTCGCTCAGGACTTTCAGGTCTTCCTGGACGGTTTCAAAAAAACCGAAACTATTCCCCAGGATCATCACGACATCGAACGTGTCTGAAGGATACGGCAACTTGCGTGCATCGCCCTCCCGAAAACGGGTTGTCAGGCCGATTTTTCTCGCATCCTGCCGCGCTTTCCGGATCAAATAATGCGAACGGTCCAACCCTTCCACGTTGATGAATCCACGCCGGGCCATCTCCAGGGAATGACGACCCTGGCCGCAGCAGAGATCCAGAACCCGGTCCTCCGATGACAAGTCCAGAATGCCGGTGAAGAATCCGATCTCGGTGCTGGTGATCTGGCTGTCATCTACCAGGTCTGCGTCCGTCTTGATGTACAGTGAATTGAAAATGCGCCGCCACCAGTCGGGCTGCACATACTCCTCTATATTGGCAACGGACCCCAGGCATTTTGAGGAGCCGTTGCCGTTCCCATTGCCGCCTCTCTTGCGAAGAGCAGATTCAGCGAGGGTATTGCCTGTATTCTGCATCTGTCCAATGTTCCTTTCCGATTTGATCGATCTGTCGCCTCTTTCGGCTAAGACATTCATGAATTTCTGGTTTGTTGCCGATAGACCCGATTCCTTGCCGAGGGGGCTGAATTTCCCGCCGGCCTCCTCCAGCCACAGAATGATCTTGACGATCTCCTGTCGGGCTTCTTCGAACTATCCTTGTTGTAAGAATCTCTCCGAATTTGACCTCACCTCCTGGTCAGCACCCTCGCGTCGCTTATTCGTGCTGGAGGTTGCCCTCAACCGATTTACGCCAAGCCGAGCGATCATCACGAAGCAACTTGATGTTGAATGGCATGATGTTCCTCGTGATTCCGATTATCAATCTCCAATTCTCTCTTCCGAGGGACCCGAATGAAACTTCTACCGACCTGTCCATGCCGTTCACGAAATCGACTCGCTTTTTGTGCTTGAGGGCATTCCGACTCAGGTCGGTTCCTTTCGCCTGTATTCCCCCGGACTTTCCCCGCTCCAAGCGGCTGTGATATCCCGGGTGTCCAACCCCATCGTTCTAACCATCTCCGTGGCGTTTCCCATGGAAATTCGTCCGCAATGGCTCCCACGGTGTCCCGTAGGCATTCCGCGATAGAACGAGTGCTCCGGTCAAAGGTTAACGACCAATGTGCCACCAGGATGATCGCAGCCAACCGTCCCAGCGAAGAAAGCGCAAATGTCGCATGGTAATGCAGAACCTCGAAGGATCCAATCTGAAAGAAGACTTGCGGCAGAAAAGTTGTGATCAGACCACCCGTCATCGAGCCGAGTACAAAAGACGGACCGGAGAAAAATCCCAGCAATCCGTAGGCATATTGACGTTCGCTTTGTCCGCACAAACGCTGAGGCCAGCTGAACACGGCCATATTGAATCCCGACCAACCGATTCCCCCGAGCACGGACGCTATCCACACCGGCCATACGAATCCCGGATGACTGGGTATCCAAACCCAGACATGCAAGGCGACTAATGTCCCGCTTGTGATCAGAACAGCTCGATCTCCGACACGGTCCAGTGCCCGTCCCCACAAACGACTCGCCGTCAGGGCCGTCATACTGGCCAATAGCGCCTGGTATCCCATCTCCGCCGGCGACATGTGCAACACACGCACCATGTGGACTCCAAACAACGCCGACGCTACTCCCAGGGAATACTGCCAGAACGAATAGAACATGATGAACTTCCGTAACGCCGGTTTCGTCTTCAACGGCGCAATCAACTGCCGCGCGGAAATTCGAGGTAACGGCATCATTTTCGGCTCGTACTGACGCAGCAGCATCCATGCCGCAAATGCCGCCGAGGCAATCGCCACACCGAAACAGATCGTGTATCCCAATGGGGCCATCCCGTTCGAGCGAAACTGTGTCAAAAGCTGGGACCCCACAAACAATGCCACCAGCGAGGTCAGCCCCAGGTACGTGTTCCGCAAACCATAGTAAGAACCTCGAATCGTGGTCGGAACCAAGTCTGTCATCCAGGAAAACCACGCATTTGCCGCGATCACGGCGCACACATTCGCGCCAAACAACACGAACACCATCAGGGCGTGTCGTATGGCAGGAGGCCACTCAACGTACATAAGACCGATCAAGGCCAGCCAGGAAATTCGATGCAGAATGGAAAAAACTGCCGTCACCGGTTTCCGTGCCTGAAGACGACGAACCAGAATCGGCGACAGGAAATACCCGAACTGTGTTAAAAATGGCAGGGATTCGACCACGCAACACAGCAGATTCGATGCACCCTGGTCAATGACATAATTGGTCAGAAAAATGCCCTGAGTCAGCACCATGTGAATGGTGGCAAACACTGCTTCAATCGTGGAGCACTTCAGCCCCGACCGGATAGACTCCATTTCACTTCGGAGATCTCGTCTCATGTCAATAAAACCAAATACAATCAATCTCCATTAAGATTCAGTATTTCCTCAATTTCACCCTCCAGGAGAAACGCCGATGAGGTTGCCACAAACGCTCGACGAAGCGGCTCCCCACTCTTTTCCACTTCCTCCGGGGCCATCCCATTCACGGCGAAGGAGAAGAGTCCCGACACAAATCCGGCAATCGCACACGCAAGCCGACGTATCCGAAGAGGGGCCACCGGCCTCGGTATGAACCGCGCGACCTCACGGCGGATTCCTTCGAGATAATTCAGATAGGACGCATCCGGCTCCTCCGAACTGTCTCGCTGCAGTTGAGGAAAAACACGCTCCTGAAACAGCAACAAAAACTCATTCGGATATTTCTGGAAAAATTCCGAATGCGCCTGAATCAGACGCTCTATCGCCTCATCCAGGCTTCGACATTCCTTCTCCGCCTCCGACATCCGCTCCAACAAGTGGTCCACGGCATCTTCCACCAGTGCCGCTGCAAGCGCTTCCTTATTCGTGAAATGTCGATAAAAAGTCCCTTTGCCGACATCGGCGCGTTCCGTAATCTCTTCAATCGCCGTATTCCCAACTCCCGACTCGATGAACAGAGCAAGCGAGGCCTCTTTCAGGCGCTGACGAGTCTGCAAGGCACGTCGTGTTGCCCGACCGAGTGATGCATTCTCTGCCATCTTGCCTTGGTCTCTCTTTCGAATCATTGAGTCAGATATGACCATAAAGTCACCTTGGAAATTATAGTCAGGACTGACTTTGAGTTCAACGTAAAGCCGCCTCCTTCGTAACGGTCATCACCGGCTGTTGACAGGAATCTGTATCCGTATATAAATTGACTGACCTATCTGGACCAGTTTCCACGATAAGGTTACAATATGATGTAGATTACGCAAGTGTTGCGACACAAAATATGGAGAAAAGAAGTATCGATCGGGAATTCCCCTCTTTCTGTTGACAGCCCGTTCTGGGATCTAATATAGTATATAAACCTATATAAGGTTATTGGCATAACGATGCTCTCAAAAAAATCGGTATATGCCCTTCGTGCTCTTCTGGCTCTCCCCAGGAATATGGCCAAGGCCCTTTTTTGATTTCAGTTTTGGCAGAAAAAGAGAGAATCCCCAGGAAATTCCTTGAATTAATTCTTCTCGAATTGAGAAATGGGGGGGGCCTGCTTGGAAAAAAAGGAAAAGACGGTCCACTTGCCCCTGTCCTGTGTGTAAGCGAGACCTCATATCATAAATATGATCGATGCCAGAATGAGAGGACCCGTGGAATCAAGATCGGGATGAAAGAGGTCCGGGATGCCATTGCCGGGATTCTCGATCATAAGACTTTGGCGGATCTTCTCGGTTTGGTCGATCTCGCCACAAAGATGGACATCGAACGAACCAGGCAGCTGATGTGATTGATTTTTGTGTAATCTATAAGATGCATTCAAAAATATTCTGTTTCGGTCAAGACCATCGATCTCAACTCCAATCCCAACAAGAACAGAAATCTGCGTTTCTTCCATTTCACCGCAGTAGACAGGGAGTTTCGTGATGCCCGAATCCGCAATAGATCCCAAAGTGGATCGCGCTTTTCTCGATAACCTGATTACCCAGTGCCGTCACAAACCTGGAGCACTCCTGGCCATCCTGGAAAGCGCCCAGGATCACCACCCGCGCAAGTATCTTACGAAAGAGGCTCTGGAGTATATCGGCAAGGAGATCGGGGTCTCCCGATCCCAAATCTACAATGTCGTAACCTTTTACTCTTTCTTTAACCTGACCCCCCAGGGTGAACACTGCATCACGATCTGCCGGGGAACCGCCTGTCACGCCAGGGGATCGAAAAAGATACTCGATTTCGTGAAGGACATGCTCCAGCTCCAGGAAACCAATTCCGGCTATGCGGATAAATTGTGCCTTACCACTCCGGACAACCGATTCACCGTCCGAACGGTGGCCTGTTTCGGCCAGTGCGCCTTGGCGCCCGTCGTTTCCGTGGATGAACGTATTTATGGCTATATGACTTGCCAGAGAATGCGAGAGATCGTCGAAAAGTTGGACCACGAAGCAGTGGAGCCGGTCCCGTTGTTTATCTGAATGCCGGGTTTCGAGTAAACCGCCAGGAGCGCCACAAGAACGGACGAATTTGAGGAACCGCAATGAGCGATATGCGAATCAATGATCTGAATATGCTCCATGTTGTTCAGGAAGCGGGGATGAGTAAACTCCTGCCCGGTAAACCCCGCATCGCCGTCGGGATGGGCACGTGCGGTATCGGCAACGGTGCACAGGAGGTCTACGATCTCTTCTATCACGAACTGCACGATCAGGGAGTTGATGCCTATCTGACAAAGGTGGGTTGTTTCGGATTCTGCGCGGAGGAGCCGCTGGTCAATGTATTCGTACAGGGCTATCCCCTGCTGATTCTCCACCGGATTAATACCGATGATGTCAAAGGCATTGTTGACCTGGTCGCGGAGAGAAGACCACCGGTCAACAAGATCCTTTGCAAAATTGAGGAATGGAATCACCTGACCGAACGCGTTACCTACGGGCATGGAATCCCCGACGTTCCGACATGGGATGAAATCCCGTTCTATAAGTATCAAAAGAAAATCGTCCTTCGAAACTGCGGGCTGACCAATCCCGAGGAAATTGATGAATACATCGGGATCGGTGGATACCAGGCACTCTACAAAGCCCTGTATGAGATGTCCCCAGATCAAGTCCTGGATGAAATCAAAAAGTCCAAGTTGCGGGGCCGAGGTGGGGCTGGGTATCCCACGGGGATCAAATGGGAACTCCTGAAACGTGCAAAAGGCGACCGGAAATATCTGGTCTGCAACGCGGACGAGGGGGATCCAGGCGCCTACATGAATCGTAATGAAATCGAGGGCGATCCGCACATGATGCTGGAGGGGATGATCATCGGCGCGTATGCCACCGGCGCAACCGAGGGGGTGATCTACATGCGGGCGGAATATCCCCTTGCGGTGGAACGGCTGAAACGCGCGATCGCTCAGGCACGCAACCATGGTCTTCTCGGCGAGGGGATCATGGGAACCCCGCTCTCCTTTGAGGTACACGTGGTGGAAGGCGCAGGGGCTTTTGTCTGCGGGGAAGAGACCGCCCTGATGGCCTCCATCGAGGGAAACGCCGGCAGGCCGCGACCCCGACCGCCATTCCCTGCCGACAAGGGGCTTTGGGGTTGCCCGACCAATATCAACAATGTCGAAACCTGGTTCAATATCCCTATCATCATTGCCAAAGGTGCCTGGTGGTTCGCTCAAACGGGCAATGCCACCAGCCCCGGCACGAAAGTCTTTTCCCTAGTCGGCAAGATCAAGAATACCGGCCTGGTGGAACTTCCCCTGGGATCGCCTCTTCATACCATTGTCTACTCAATCGGCGAGGGAACCGGCACAAACCACAAGGTGAAAGCCGTCCAGACCGGCGGCCCCTCCGGAGGATGTATCCCCGCTGAACTATTCAACACTCCCGTGGATTACGAATCTCTCGCCTCTCTCCGCTCCATCATGGGATCCGGTGGGATGGTCGTATTGGACGATGAAAACTGCATGGTGGACGTCGCTCGGTACTTCCTGGAGTTCACTCATTCCGAATCATGCGGCAAGTGCATTCCCTGTCGAGTCGGTTTAGATCACGCCTTGCGCATCCTGACGGATGTCACGGAAGGCAAGGCTGGCATCAATGATCTCGAAGAACTGGGCAATCTTGGCCGGGTCATTCGCGATACCGCTCTTTGCGGTCTCGGACAAACCGGTCCCAATCCGGTTCTGACCACATTGAGACATTTCCGTCAGGAATACGAAGAACACATCCTGCAGGGCCGATGCCGGGCCGGGATCTGCGAGCATCTGTTTCTCTCTCCCTGTGAGAACAGCTGCCCGCTCCACATGAACATTCCGGTATTCCTTCAGCTGTTGAAAGAAAACCGCCTGGAGGAGGCCTGCGAACTGATCCAACTCGATAATCCCTTGCCTGCTTCCACAGGCCGAGTCTGCGAACACCCCTGCGAGGTCCGATGCAGGCGCAAGGATATCGACAACCCGGTCTCGATTCGGGAAGTTCACCGCTTTCTGGCTGACCTGATGTTCCGCAATGGGATGCGGAACATCGTGCTCGACAGGCTCCTGGCGCGGAAATTCCCTCCCACCGGAAAGTCGATCGCCGTGGTCGGTGCCGGACCCGCCGGATTGACGGTGGCCTTCTATCTCTGCCTTCTCGGACATGACGTAACGGTCTACGAAGCCTTTCCTGAAGCGGGCGGGATGTTGAAATACGCCTTGCCCGAATATCGATTGCCGAATTCCGTTGTGGACCGGGAAATTCAATTCATCGAAAACTTGGGCGTTCGCTTCGTTTTCAACACACGGATCGGCGCAGACAAAAAACTCCTTGAACTCGACCAGGAATACGACATCACCTTTCTCTCGATTGGAACCTGGATCGGTATAACAACCGGCTTGCCCGGCGAGCATCTGGAGGGTGTGGTTCATGGCCTCACTTGCCTGGAAGACGTCTCTACCGAAAGGAAATTCGATCTGGGGAATAACGTTGTTGTGATCGGCGGCGGGAACGTGGCCATCGACGCGGCTCGTACCTCCATCCGCAGAGGAGCCGATGTCACCGTGGTCTATCGGCGGGAAGAAGCGGATATGCCTGCAATTCACGAAGAGGTGGAGGAAGCTAAGGCGGAGGGTGTCAAGTTTGTCTTTTTGGCCGTACCGAAAAGCATCATCGAAGGTACCCCCGGAAAAGTGAAAGGCATTGAACTGATCAAAACCCGGATTGAGGGATATGAACCGTCCGGACGCCGCAAGCAGGTTCCGACAGGCGAGGCATTTGCCATCCCCTGCGATACCGTCATTCTGGCCATCGGCGAGCGAGTGGATTCCCAGTTCATTCGAGAATCCAAAATCGAAGTCTCGGAGGGGGGGACTGTCAATGCCAATCCATTCGGTTTCGAGACGAGTTCACAAAATATATTCGCTGGTGGAGATGCCGTTACCGGGGCCTCGAATGTCTCGGATGCCATGGCAACCGGCAAAAGAGCCGCGGCCTTCATTGACGAACGGCTTACAGGACAGAAACGATTCAAACAACTCTGGCCCTCCTATCCCATCCATAACGATGTTCCACTCGAGCCGCAGGGAGGCGAACGGAACGCCGTTCGGATTATTCCGGTTTCAGAACGGCAGGCCAACTTCAATGAGGTCTCTCTGGGACTGGTGGAGGAGCAGGCACAAAAAGAAGCCATTCGCTGTCTGCGATGCGATGTCAAGGAGGCCTCCTGACAGGCGGTGAAATGAAAAGAAAAAAAGAGGGTGGCACAGGCAGCTGGTCGGGGAAATGGAGGGTGGAACAGGCTTCCAGCCTGTGATGAAGAGAACCCGTAGTGAGGCAGTCCACAGACAAGAAGATTGGACGACACGATGAGCAAAGAATTCACAATCAGAATCAATGGCAGGGATCTTTCGGCCCAGGAAGGAGAAACAGTTCTCGATGTGGCGCGGAGATCCGACATCTATATTCCCTCACTGTGCCATTTAAAGGGACTATCGCCGGTCGGTGCCTGCCGTCTCTGTCTGGTCGAGGTGAAAGGTGTGTCTCGCCTGGTTCCTTCCTGCACAACCTATGTGCATGAGGGGCTGGACGTGATTACCGATTCGGAGCGCATACAGAAATGCAGAATGGTGATTCTCCAACTCCTGTTCTCGGAGCGGAACCACACCTGTTCGGTCTGTGTCTCCAACGGCCATTGCGAGCTGCAGGCCATCGCCGAAAACCTCGGAATGAACTATGTCCGGTATCCCTATCGTTTCCCGGCGCTGGCGGTTGATGCGTCTCATGAAAAATACGCCATCGACCACAACCGCTGCATTCTTTGCACCCGCTGTGTTCGGGCCTGCCAGGAGGTGGAAGGCGCACACACGCTGGAGATCATCGGACGCGGTGTTCATTCGCTTGTCCTGGCCGATCTCGATGGGCTGTGGGGGGAATCCCAAACCTGTACCAGCTGCGGCAAATGCGTTCAGGTTTGCCCTACAGGCGCACTATTCGAAAAAGGAAAAGCGGTAGGCCAGATGAAAAAACGTGATGAGTTTCTGCCCTACCTGATGTCCATGCGGAGTCTGAACCGATGAGAAAAATACGACTGGCCACTGTTTGGCTCGATGGGTGTTCAGGATGTCACATGTCGCTCCTGGACGTGGATGAGCGAATTATTGAGTTCGCCAACCGGATCGAGATTCTCTGCAGCCCCCTGGTCGACCGGAAGGAATTCCCGGATGCCGTAGATTTGACACTGGTGGAGGGGGCCATCGCCAGTGAGGAAGATCTGCAGAAAATTCGCCTCATCCGAGAACGGTCAAAAGTCTTGGTTGCGTTGGGGGATTGTGCTGTCACCGGCAACATCTCCGGTATGCGCAACTCGTACCCGGTGAACGCAATCCTCCAGCGCGCCTATGTTGAAAATGCAAAAACACGCAACGGATTCCCACAGCAAGGCCTTCCCGTGCTGCTTCAACGATGCCGACCGCTCCATGAAGTCGTTCCCGTCGATCTCCACGTGCCGGGATGTCCTCCGAGAGCCGACCTGATCTACGCGGTTCTGAAGGCCATCCTGGAGGGACATCTTCCCCAGAACATCCATACCCGTTTCGGATGATAGGAATGAACCATGACCAGACAGATTGTCATTGATCCCATAACCCGCGTCGAAGGACACGGCAAAGTGACCCTGCATCTTGACGATTCCGGTGAGGTCCGGGATGCCCGGTTTCACGTTACCCAATTTCGTGGATTCGAGAAGTTCTGCGAAGGGCGGCCTTTTTCCGAGATGCCATCATTGACTGCCCGCATTTGCGGCATTTGCCCGGTCAGTCACATGCTGGCTTCCGCCAAAACCTGCGATGCTCTTCTGGCCGTTCAAGTCCCCAGGGCTGCACAAAGCCTGCGGAAGATCCTCAACCTGGCCCAATTACTTCAGTCCCATGCGCTGAGCTTTTTCCATCTCTCTTCCCCGGATCTTCTCCTGGGTATGGATTCCGATGTGGCGGAACGCAACGTATTCGGCGTGATTCGATCTCATCCGAGTCTGGCACGAAACGGTATCCGTTTGCGCCAGATCGGTCAGCAAATGATTGAGACTCTCGGCGCAAAGCGAATCCATTCCCCCTGGGTCATTCCGGGCGGCGTTGCCGGACCGCTTACCTCCGAGGATCGAGAAGCCCTTCTGGTTCTGATCCCGGAAGCCCTTTCCATCATTCAGGAAACCATCGAGTGGTTCCATTCCGTTCTGAACCAATACACGGAGGAAATCCGCACATTCGGGAATTTCCCGACGCTGTTCCTGGCTCTCGTGGGCAACGATGGTAGCCTGGATCATTACGACGGTCAAATGCGGATGATTGATTCCGACGGCAATCGCCTTCTCGACCAGGTGGACCCGGCCCAATATGCGGATTACATCGAGGAATGGGTGGAGCCGGATTCCTATTTGAAATCTCCGTGCTATAAGCCCATGGGGTATCCCGACGGGATCTATCGCGTGGGAGCGCTGGCTCGCTTGAATGCGATTGATCGCTGCGGAACGCCTCGCGCGGATAAAGCCTGGAAAGAATTGCGCAAACTGGGCCAGGGGCCTCTGTTGAACTCGTTTCACTATCATTGCGCACGGCTCGTGGAATCGCTGTACGCCATTGAACGGATCGAGGAAATTCTTCATGATCCCGCAATTCTCGACGACCGTGTCTGTGCCAAGGCTCAACCGAATACCCTGGAGGGGATCGGTGCTATCGAAGCGCCACGTGGCACGCTCATCCACCACTACCGGATCGATAAAAACGGCCTGATGGTCTGGGCGAACCTGATTGTCGCCACCGGCCACAATAACCTCGCCATGAATCGCGGAATCCTGCAGGTAGCCAAAGAATACATCAAAGGCGACAAAATCTCCGAAGGGATGTTGAATCGCGTGGAAGCGGTCATTCGAAGTTTCGATCCCTGCCTGAGCTGTTCAACCCATGCACTTGGCCGGATGGGCCTGCGGATTCAACTGTTTGCACCGACCGGAGAATGCCTGGACGAGACGGTACGCTAGTGTCCTGTAACTGAATTACCTTTACAGCGTCACGTCATCGCGATCCGCCCTCCGACGGAGCCGGTGATTAGGCAAAGAAAGTGGAGGAGATGTTCCTCCCCCGAAGATCGGGGGAGGTCAGGTGGGGGTTGACTGGATACCACAAAATTCCCCCGGCCTGCCTATCGAAGCGCGTGCTTTCTTAGGAGAAGCGGTCCGGAGTCTGCGTAGGGCCGCGACGTGGCGATCTCAGGCTTTGCTCGTTCGAACAGCCAGATTGCCACGCTTCGCTCGCAATGATGATATGGTAAAGACTATTCGGTTACACAACACTAGATTTTCACTCAACCTCCCCCTATATTCGTTTCCCACCACGATCAGTTGACAGAACCTGCGGAATCAAGATAATTCCTGCCATCAACTGACAGGGGAGATCCTGAGCGGTGGCATCCCAGACTTTCCTGGTTCTCTCAACGTCTCCAAGGGGTGAATGCCCTCCCAAATTCCTTTTCATTATCGGCTTGAGTGTTCTCTGGATTGTCTCATCGGAGCAAAATCTGTTCGCAGATTTCCCGTCACCCACGCCCACAGCAACTCCAAGTCCTTCCCTCATAACCCCCTCACCGACCTCTTCCTGGACTGCGACAGCAACATGGAGCCATACGCCCTCTCGGACTCCGACTCCAACCGCCACCGTGACACAAACACGAACTCCCAGCCCTACGCTTTCATTTACACCAACTTCGACTTCCACCCCGACTCTGACACCGACTTTAACCCATACGCCGACCGGCACTTATATACCAACTACCACCCCGACACCCAGCGCAACTCCATCGCACACCCCAACTCTCACTTTCACACCGACTGTGTCTCCAACGTCCACCCCGTCCACTACATTTACGCCAACCATGACCCCGTCGCACACCCCAACCCCCACTTTCACGCCGACTGTGACCCCAACGTCCACTCCGTCAACTACTTCCACTCCAACCATGACTCCATCGCATACCCCAACCCCCACTCTCACACCGACAGTGACCCCAACGTCCACCCCGTCCACGACGTCCACTCCGACGGTGACTCCATCACACACATCAACTCCCACTGTCACCCCGACTCTGTCCCCAACATCCACCCCGTCCACTCTGTCCACACCAACACCCATCCCAACTCGGATTCCCCTCCAATTCGAACCGGGACCACCCATTCCTGCATATTCCAGTTCCAGCGCCATGGCTATCGGAAGCCTGTCATTTGCACAGGAACCGGCCTTGGTTGTTGTCTCGGAAAGATACCCCGGAGCGGCCTCCTACCTTGGAAAAGGAGATGGGTCCTTTCAGCAGATTCCGGTTCCGGAACCTTCGGGAAGATACGCGGACATCGCTTTTCTTGCCTCTGACTGGATCGCTTTAGCCGATGCAAATGCGGATCGAGTTCTCTTGTCTCACCACGACAAATCGAAGGGGTGGGGCATGGAAAACCGTCAAATCGCAGTCGATTTCCCCACATGGGTCTTCGGTGGTGATCTGGAGCCGGACGGGAAACCGGATCTGATCGTAGTAAGCCAGATCACCTGGATTATGACGGCCATTCCAGATGTTCTTGGAGATTCTCCGCGACAGATTGATTTTGAATTGCCGTATCGTCCCGTATGTGTGACCGTTGCAGGTTCCGATTCCCACCCCGGTGATGAGGTTCTTGTGAGCTTCGGAGTCCCCGCTGAGATACGGATCTACTCTCTTGGAGAATCAGGCTTTCTGGAAAAGAACCGTGTCGATCCCACTTCCGGTCTCGGACCGGGCGCTCATGTCACCGACTTTATTGTTGCCGATACGGATGGCGATCCTTATACCGACATCGCCGCGGTCAATTTCTTCGGTTGTGTGCAGATCTTCCACGGTTCCGGGGATGGGGCTTTCCAGCGGATGGAGCAGGCAAGCGTCCCTGCGCTTCCAAGGCAGATCGGAGTCGGCGATATGGATGGGGATGGAATCGAGGATCTTGTAGTTACCAGTATTGGAATCGGCGCAACCGGTCGTGATGAAATTCTTATTCTGAGGCAGGATCCATGGACGGGCCTTCTCCCGCCGGAACAGGTCGGAGAGGTTCCCGATCCCGCAGCCTTGGAGGTTCTGGACCTGGATCACGACAAGCGACCGGATCTGGTGGCCTTGAGCCGAGAGTCGGGTGAAATCCGAGTCTTTCTGAATCGAACCCTGCCTCCCACGACTCATCCGCCAATCGTCGGCAAGATCCCGGATCTGCGACTCCTGAAAGGCGAATCTCTGATAAATGCTTTCGATTTGGACAACTATGTTGTGGACCCGGACACGCCGCGAAACCGCCTCCATTGGTCTGTCCGGTCCTGGGGGAATTGCCCGAAGATCACGATTCATCCTGACGAGGTCGTAAACTTGGATGCCCCTGTGGAGAGCGGAAAAACCGGCTACGCGCAGTTCATCGTGACCGATGGTCGCCACCGGGTCGCTCGAACCATCCGAATCCACGTCTTTGACTCGGTTTCGGGGCGAGAATAGAGAGTGGTCTCCCTCTCCCGCCGGGAGAGGGTCGGGGTGAGGGAAAATCACTTCTATATCACGCTCTACGGTTGGTCCACAAACAAGTGGTACATCATCAGGGCAAAGCAAACCGCCATCAGTGCCAAACACGCCCATTCCATCATTTGCCAGAACCGGCTGTGGTAGGTCCTCACGGCATGGGGACGCACAAACTGGGCGAACAATCCCCCGCTGATCGCCCCGCCTGCATGGGCCAGGTTGTCTCCCAGTACCATGAAGGAATACAGAACCCCGATCACAATCCAGGTCATCATGAACTTGAAAATCTCCTGCCCGTGTGGTCCACCCATCCGAAGCCCGTAGATCGCTCCCGCACCCAGTAATCCAAAAATGGAACCGGACGCCCCCACCAGTAGAATCGGCATTCCATAGAGCGCGTGAAGAAATATTGACATTGAATTGCCCCCAAAACCGGTCAGCAGGTAGAGAGCGAGAAACCGTTGGCGGCCATAAACCATCTCGATTCTCGGCGCGATGACATAGATCGCCACACAATTGAACAGCAGGTGCATGAAATCCCCGTGCAGGAATATCGCGGTAATCAGCCGCCAGAATTGCCCCGCAAAGATCGACGGCGTAAACGCCGCGCCGAACCGGAAAAGATCCA
The DNA here is from genome assembly GCA_029568995.1 of Candidatus Omnitrophota bacterium. Taxonomy (GTDB): domain Bacteria; phylum Hinthialibacterota; class Hinthialibacteria; order Hinthialibacterales; family JAKPRU01; genus JAKPRU01. The sequence continues at coordinate 30,595 of JAKPYU010000528.1, forward strand.
CGCTGCTCGCGCTGCCCAATCTGCCTGTACCATCCGGGCGCGAAACGCTGAAAACCAGCACCAGCAGCATCATGAACACGTTCAGGCCGATCAGAACGTGGGGATAATTGACCTGCGATAGGCTGATCTCGCCGAATCCGCGTTCCTCGAACCTTCGGACCCGCCATCGAAGGCGTTCCGTTGCCAGGTTGCGGGCGATCAACCATTCGGAAACGGATCGAAAAATGCGGACCGCAACGCGATGCACCGGGCTGCCGAGGAATCCTCGCATAGAAACCTGTCTCCTTCGTGTCGAATACCTCCGTGAGCCGGTGGACTCACGGAATGAAAAATTCAATTTAGTTTGCTTCACGCCAAATGTCTTGTGTGATCGCTCTTCCACGGAACCGCTGCCGGACAAGATCTGTCCCGCGGACCGGACAAAGAACAACCGGTTCCCGGATTGCTTCGGCCATCTTTTCGTGTAATCAGTGTCTGCTCCGTGAAATCGGTGGTTCGTTCATGGAAGACAGGAAAGCTGGTAGAGAATCCGCTCTCCAGACCGCCTGACCTCAGTCAGATAGGACGGCAGCAGAATCGACAAATCAACGTCCTCCCGCAGTTTCGGCCACGGTGTTGCAATGTGCGTGACTCCCGCCTTGCGCAGTATCTCCGCAAGGTGTTCCGCATTATCCAGCCCGGTCTCTTCTTCCAGCCAGGGAATATATCCATATTTGTTCTTGGAGATATAACAGCGCCGTAATGGATACCCCAGTCCAAGGACCAGCGCATCCTCCAGTAGGTACTCATTCCCCCAGACGACTAGATCGAATCCCGGAAACCGTTCGCGAAGTACCTGCTCTCGCGCGGATACGCTGAGACGCGGAGTGATCTGCTGATCGAAAACCTCAACCTGGGTGATACGATGGGAAATCCAGAACAGCGACAGAACACCCGCCAGCAGATACCCTCCAATAAAAAGGAGTCTTCGATGTCTTTCTTCGGAGACTCGTTCCGTTACAGTGAGCCATGCCCACGCTGTCCACACCGCGCACAGAGCTAATGTCGGAAACACGAAGCGGCCGTCATGGTTGTCCGTCGCTGTCAAAAAAATCACACCGGATAGAAAGGTCATGATCCCCAGGAACCGGGGAAGGGAATCGCCCTTTCTGAATAGAGCGAACAGCGACGCGGCTAATCCGGTGAAAAATACAACAATCCCATCCCCCGCCAATTTCGAAAGCCTCATTCCCAGGTAGGCTCCATACCCGGACAGAGTCAACGCCTCATCGGGTGGACAATGGGATCGGAAAAACATCTCGGCTTCGGGGCAGGGCGGAATATGACGTCCAAACACTCCCGGCAGCATGGGATAAATCGGATTGCCGGTCCAGCACAGGTTATAGAGAAGCCACGGCGATGCGATCAGCAATGCCGTCACAGCCAAAACCGCTGTCCGCGCGAGAGCCTTGTGAACTCCGCATTCCTTGGCACGGCACACCAGGCAGGCGAATACAACCGGCGGAACAATGACACCCCATGCGACGTATTTTGTCCCCAGCACCATCCCCAGGAAAAATCCTCCCGCCAACAGGGATTTCCGATTGTCGAAGCAAGTCAGGCACAGAACCGCCGCCAGCGCCCACAGGCCGACAAACAGATCCACATAACACGTTGTCATAATGAATGAGAGGAGCGGGATCAGCGTCGCCAGGAAAACCGCCAGAACCGCTGTGCCACGATCCCCCATTCTGCGTGCCAAAGCGTAGGTCAGTGCCAGAACCCCGACACCCGCCAACCAGTGAAGCAGTTTGCCCAGAATGTCCGGACCGAGCAGCAGGACGAACGCATACAGCATCTCGCCGTATTTCGGCATGTAGGTGAACACATGCCACGGAATCTCCACAATTCCCCCGGAAACTCCGTACAAATTGGCGACGGTCAGATGATAGTCGTATGGATCGTGGCGTATCTCCGGCGAGAGACAGAACCAGGCATTGACCGCACAGATCCCCATCACAACACAGATCCCCAGGCGACTTTGCCGACTCCAATTCAGCCAGGCTGTTTGCGCCATGCTGCCGATATCCCGGCCATTCCGTCGAATCCACAGCACGCCATCAAGGCACAGAACTGCGAACAACAGCCATGCAGACACCCGGTTCAGAACATGAAAAGTACCCAGCAAGGTCAGCATGACCGCGACCAGCGCCATTCCGGCGGCGAGAGAAACAGCCGGCCTTTCGCCTGCTTCGACCATGCAAAACCGACGGACAAAGCGATCCCCCACCGCCAGGAAACCAATGGCAAGTATTGGAGAAATAAGGAGATAAAGACAACTAACCATTCGGAATCAGTCCCTTGCGGGGGTATCCAATCAAGTTATACTGAGCGCACAATCGGTTGCCGCATCCTATCTCGATATCCGGTAATCTCAATATGCATATCTGTTTTCTGCTGGACCATATTCTGCTCCAACATCAACCGCTGGGTGTTTCTTATATTTCCGCTTTGCTGAAGAGGCACGGCCACAAAGTCTCTGCGCTCAATGTGGACTCGGTTTCCGATCCTGTGCAATCTGTCCGCACGTTGGCTCCCGATGTTGTGGCCTATTCTACCTCCAGCAGTTCGGCTGCACGATACCAGGAAATCAATCGCATTTTGCGGGATGCCATCCCCGGACTGTTCTCGCTGTTCGGCGGTCCTCACCCGTCTTTTTTTCCCCGGATGATCGACGAGGACCCCGGTGTTGATGCCATTTGCATCGGAGAAGGGGAATACGCCACCCTTGAATTATGCGACCGACTTCAGAAACAGGAAGACATATCGGATATCCACAGCCTGTATGTCCGCACACCCAATGGAATCCGAACAAATCCCGTACGCCCGTTTCTGACGCCGGAACAAATGGACAATCTCCCGTTTCCTGACCGGGAGGTTGTGGACGGCATGGGGACGTTTCATGGACAGACCGCTTTTGTCATCACTGGTCGCGGATGTCCGTTCGATTGTTCCTATTGTTTCAATCACGTGTCGCGGGACTTGCAGGAGGGAAAATGGGTTCGCAGGCGCAGTGTGGAGAACGTCCTTGAAGAGATTCGATGGCTGAAAGACCGGTATGGCGTGGTCTATGTGGCCTTTCAGGACGATACGTTCATCTTGAACCGCAACTGGCTCAGAGAGTTCTGCCCGAAATACGCCCGGGAAATCGGTCTTCCGTTTATCTGCAATGTTCGAGCCGATTTAACGGATAAGGAACTCGTTGACCTTCTCGCGGAGGCCGGGTGCATCCGGGTGGCCACGGGGATCGAAAACGGGGATGACAACATCCGGCGGAATATCCTGGCTAAGAACGTGACGTCAGATCAGTACAGACACGCCTGCGATCTTTTCAATTCGCGGAAAATCCGGGTTGTAGGCCAGAATATGATCGGTGTTCCGGGAGAAACGGTCGAAAGCGCGCTCTCCACAATCGAGTTGAACATTCAATGCCGATGCCATATTGCAATCTACTCCTTCTTTGCCCCTTTCCCCGGCACAAAATTGGGAGAAATGGCAAAAGAATACGGATTCACCGGCGATATGCGCGAAATCCCAAGAGAATTCCAGAATGGCCTTGCGCCATCCATGCGCCTCGAACGCAAAGAACTGATCGAACTGATCGGCCATTGCGCACACCTGTTCACCAGCTACCCTGCACTGTTTTCTCTTTCAAAGATATTGCTGACGGTTCTCCCCGGCGATACGCTTCGCGCATCCTATCTTCGCCTGATGACACGCCTCAGTAATTGGATGATTCGTCGAAATGGCGGGCGATTGCCGACCCACTGGCATCAGCCGCGATTCATTGAGGATCTCATCCGACATAGTCACCGCGAATATCCCAAGACGACCGAATGACCTTCGATCTTTCTCACATCAGAAATCTCAACCATCCAGTAGGCCAGGCGTCCCTGCCTGGCGACAGGCTGATTGCCTACAACTTCGGCTTCCCGGGAACATAACGCCGGATGATCCCCAGACTGGTCAGCCCGTTGGAGGGTTCGTACGCAATGAACGCCACTCCAAACGTGAAACCGGTTCCCGCTGCCCCGGTATATTTGAGCGAAGGCCCCATCCCGAAAAGAAGACCGATTGCTTGGTTCCAGAACTTAAACTCGGGATCCTTTGCCGGATCGATCATATCATAGGTCAGACTTCCCCAGTATCGCTTGTCCAGCGGATCCCAGTGATGCTGCTTCTTGTGATAAGTCAGGTCGGAAGAAAATAACTCCTTAACTTGGGGAACTTCCTGGAAAGGGTCGTATAAAAACCCGGGCAAATAGGCGATCGGCGTTGTCAGCCACCAGTTCTGATTGGTTTCGTGAGAGTGCGGGGGATTGTCGTTGCACTCTATCATGTATTGAAGGATGGCCGTTTCCATCGTCTTTTGATCGGCCATCGAACGGGAAACCTTGGCACGGATTCGGGCGTTGAGAAAATTCGGAACGGCAATTGCCGCTAGAATGCCAATGATCGCCACGACAATCAACAATTCGATCAATGTAAAACTTCGCCTGTTTTTCATATCATACCTTCAGATTATTTTTATTTTGCTGCGTATCTGATCCAAAAGGAAGGGAATTAAGTATATTGTAATGTAAGTACTTACTATACAAGTATTAAGACGATTCTAAAATATATATATTGTAATACCCTTATTTCTAATGATTTATGTAATGTGACTGAATCTTATTTCTTAAGATCGATAAAAGGGTTGATGTGATTTATTAACAAGGATCATGTTGACCTCAAAATGACGATACCTGCCCTGAAATCCCGTAAAGCCGGTTTGCGTCTGTCCACTCTGTCCACCCCGTCCACCTCTTCAGGTTCTTTCTGCAATCCGCAATCCCCAATCTGCAATCCGCAATCTCTTTTTCCACCCTGTCCACTCAGTCCACTTTGTCCCGGGAAAACGCTGCGTCTTCATAGAGCCGGTGTGTATGGATATACTCAAAGACCGACTCGGGAACCAGGTATCGGATGCTCTTCCCCGCGCGAATGTGCTCACGAATCATCGAAGAAGACAGATCCATCATGGGCATGTCGATACAGGTGTGGGAGTCAGGTTGGGAATTCCCGTTTCCCCGTCCTGCCGTGGCGATCGAATATCGACTGAGGATCTTGTCCCCCTGATACCAGTGTCGGATCTGGCCTGCCCAGTCTCCGCCCACCAGCAGAATCAGCTCGGTTTCCGGCCCAAGGTCCCGTTCGAGTGCCTCCAGGGTGTGGATGGTATAGCAGGGACCCGGAAAGTCAATTTCGAATCGGGAGACCGTGAATTGGGGATTGTCGGCTATCGCCAGCTGGACCATCCGGTGGCGGTGTTCCGCAGGGGCCAGGTCGGTTTGAGATCGCTTGTGGGGTGGCTGCCCGGCGGGCATGAAAATCACTTGGCGCAATTCCAATGTCTCCAACGCGGCTTGTGCCAGCACCAGGTGCGCCACGTGGATGGGATTGAATGTTCCCCCGAATACCCCGACCCGATCTTTCTCAGCCATGGTACATCTGGTGTCCTGTAACCGAAATGCCTTTGCAGAGATTCCTCACATTCGTTCGGAATGACAGTATATGTTCGTTACACTACATCAGGTCATTCCCGGATTTGTCCATCGCCAAACACGATGAATTTCTGTGTGGTCAGACCTTCGAGGCCGACCGGCCCACGCGCGTGAAGTTTGTTTGTGGAAATGCCGATCTCCGCGCCAAGCCCGTACTCTCCGCCATCCGAAAACCGCGTGGAGGCGTTCACCATGACACTGGAGGAATCCACCTCGCGCAGGAACCGCATGGCGCGGGTATGGTTCTCGGTCACAATGGCCTCTGTGTGACTTGAGGAATGCCGGGCGATATGATCCAGGGCTTCGTCAAAACTTGCCACAACCCGAATGGCCACAATTAAGTCCAGGTATTCCTCATCCCAATCCTGGTCTGTGGCTGGTTTTGCCTCGGGGATCAACTGGCAAGTTGTCGGGCATCCACGAATTTCCACGCCTTTTTCCAGCAAGGCTTTTCCCAGACGGGGAAGGAGCGATTCCGCCACTGACTCGTGAATCAGGAAGGTTTCTGCGGCGTTACAGACTCCCGGGCGTTGCACCTTTGCATTCATGCAGATCCGCAGCGCCTTCTCGAAATCGGCATCTTCGTCTACGTACACGTGGCAGTTGCCGTCATAATGCTTCAGGACCGGCATTTTTGCGGTCTCGGAAACCAGCTTGACCAGCGGCTTTCCGCCGCGCGGAACAACCATGTCGACTGAATCATCCATCGTGAGCAACAGGCGCACGGCCTCACGATCCGTCGTATCCACAAATCCGATTGCATCGGGTGGCACATCCGTACCTTTACAGGCCGCTCGAAGCGTTTCCGCCAGGGCGCGATTACTGTGAAAGGCTTCCGAACCGCCCCGAAGCACCACGGCATTACCTGCCTTGAGGCACAGGGCCGCCGCGTCCACCGTCACATTCGGGCGCGACTCGTAAATCACCCCAATGACCCCAATCGGGACACGCATCTTGCCGACAAAAATCCCGCTCGGACGGGGGACCACTCCGGTAATCTCTGCTACCGGGTCGGGAAGGGCAGCGATCTCACGCAATGCCACGGTCATCTCCACAATCCGCTTGTCGGTGAGCGCAAGACGGTCCAGCATGGCCGATGAAAGTCCTCTTTCCTTTCCCTCCTTCAGATCCCGCTGGTTCGCCTCACAAATACTCTCCCGTTCATTTGTAATGAGATCGGCGGAGTGCAAAAGCCAATCGTTCTTAGCCGCCGTGGAAAGACGTCCCATCACTCGGGCCGCCGCCTTGGCCTGCCTGGCGATCTCTGTTGTCAGCGTATGAATATCCATTATCCAACCTGCTCCGGTGCATCCCCGATCACGCCGGGATGCAGAAAGATGGTCTCGTGTGCATCATCCTACAGGAATTGATCGATGATTCAATCTTATCCGGCCTTTGAGGCGGAGTGCGTTTTGTGTCCGGTCAGGCTGCGAGAACAGGAATGCCTCCGAACAAGGAATGGATGTTGGGGATAAGATCTTCGGGAGTATCCCTCTCATTCTGCCGGCCCGCAGGCAGAGAGAAAGACAATATCGCCAAAGCTACCGACTCCATTGGATACGTCAAACGGCATGGCACGGAACGTGCTCTCCCATTTTCCATCGGGTCCGATGCCCATAAGCGCCCACTCATTCGCGCCTAACGGGCGCAATCCCGATGTCTTGCTGCCCGATTTCGTCAGTCCGTTCAAGGAGTGATTTTCACCGCCATAATAGGGTTCATTGTCGCCATAAATATAAGTGCCGTTCGCGTAATGCACATACTCCACGCTGTCTTTCGCTGCCATCTTATCGTTGAAAGGATCCCTGGGAATCGACGACATGTAAGATACCGGCGTGGTCAGCGGCCCCAAAATCTGGATCATGGTGCGATCGTATCCGTTATTGAAGGGCTGAATCCCCAGCAGGGTGATTCGCTTAATCCCCTTGTCTGTATCGTCATCCCAGAAATCCACCAGCAGGTATCCATGGTCGAGCCGGAATGATTCGATGGCCGTACCGAGATTCTTCATGTCGGCGTAATTCCGGGCCAGTTTTGACCGAGCTTGTGCGTTCAGAAAATTCGGGACCGCAATGGCGGCCAGGATCCCGATAATCGCGACGACGATCAACAATTCGATGAGCGTAAAGGCGTTCCGGTTCTTCATGCTCTATTCCTCGA
>JAKPYU010000068.1 GCA_029568995.1 Candidatus Omnitrophota bacterium
ATCAATTCCTCTCGTGCATAGCCCAACGTCTGGCAGAGTTGGTCGTTGACTTCCAGGAAGGTCCGATTGACGATGCGGCTAATCCCCACCGGCGCGGCGCGATACAGGCTGGAAATCAAGGTCTCGCGGTCGGACAGCATGTCTTGCACGGCCTTGAACAAGCCGATATCGATGAAGGTCAACACCACGCCGGAGACGGAAGTCACGCTGATGTGGTAAGGCAGGATGCGCATCTGAAACCAATCGCCGTTGCGGGTGCGCACTTCCCGTGCTTGTTCCTGGCCGTGCTGGACCACGTCCCGCACCAGATCCAGGAAATCGTTATCCACCAACTCATGCGTCATGTGGTTGATCGGACGACCGATATCACCATCCAGGATCTTGAAGACGCGGCGGATTTCCGGGGTAAAGCGGCGCACGGTCAGATCCTCGTCGAGAAACAGCGTGGCGATCCGGGTGCTGGCGATCAGGTTGTCCAAGTCGTTGTTGAGTTCGGTTAACTCCAGGATCTTGCTCTGATATTCGGTATTGACCGTATGCAGTTCCTCGTTGACCGATTGCAGCTCCTCGTTGGTGCTTTGCAATTCCTCGTTGCCGGCCAGCAATTCTTCATTGGTCGCCTGCAATTCCTCGTTGGAGGTCTCCAGCTCCTCAATGGTCGCTTGCAGGTTTTCCCGTGAGAATTGCAGTTCCTGCTCCAGATCGTTGATGCGTTGTTCCGCCACCAAACCGACATCGTAAACGGGCGTTCCGCTCAAGGTGGTGGCTTCCTGCGGCGGGCTGACTTCCTCAATGAACACCGCTGCCAGGGGTTCCTGTCCTTTCTTACCGGGCAACGAACGAATCCGCATCTGCACGGTTTTCAATTCATCGCGCCAGTGGATGCGAATGTTGGTGTATTTCAGTTCCTCTCCCGTCTTGAACACCTTTTGCAAACCGGTCGCCAGCGGAATGGCCAAGTCCTTCACCACGTTCTTGGTGACATCGTTGGTCTGCAAACCCGAAGGGCGCTGAAAATAACCATCCGAATTCCCCAGGATGTGTAATGGCTCCATCTGCTCGTTGACCACCACCATCAAGGGAATGTAGTCACCGGCCAACGATTGCAGTATGCGATTCAGGAACCGATCCTCGTCTTG
>JAKPYU010000069.1 GCA_029568995.1 Candidatus Omnitrophota bacterium
GTTAATCGGGGGATTCGACTTCCGTCTCGCTGTTGTTCGGTTCGCCATTGGAGTCCGGACCACGCCAGCGCGGAATGGGTTTCATGAACAGGGAGCGACCGAGTAGATTGACATAGTCGGTCCACTCTCGTGACGGATCGGAGCTTTTCTCCATTTCGCGAATGGATGCGTTAATTTGCGCGTCCATATTGTCTATGTAATGGAGCAGCGAGGCCTCTAATGTCATCGGCAGAACCGGGGACCGTTCGATATCGCCGTGATGCGAAAGCATCATGTGCCGCAGGCGCATCAGGAGTTCATCGGGGAATCCTTCAACTTGCGCGGCATAGCTGCGGAGCAATTCATCGCCGAGAATAACATGCCCCAGCAACCGTCCCTGGTTTGTGTAATCGAAGGCGATGTCGTAGCGCAGTTCCTGTACTTTTCCGATGTCGTGAAGGATCGCGCCGGTAATCAGCAGATCTCTGTCGATCTTGGGATAGAACGGCGCGACAGCCCGGCACAGCCCGGTAACCCAAAGCGTATGCTCCAATAAGCCGCCGATAGTGGCATGATGCCACATTTTCCCGCCGGGCGCACGACGGAAGAGATTCTGGAACTCCTCATCGGCAAGAAATAGTTCAAGGATGCTTCGACAGAATTTATTCTGGATTTCCTCTACAAACTGACGAAGTCGTTCAAGAAGCTCCGTAGAGGAGAATCGCGATTTCGGCAGGAAATCTTCGGGATTGAGATCCTCGTACGAGTCGATTCGGCACAGGTAGACGACTTTCAGTTGCAGCTCGCCCCGGTACGCCTCTACCCGGCCCTCGACCCGTGCCAAGTCGCCGCCCCGGACGGATTCGAACGCTTCCGTGGCTCCCTGCCACATGACCGCCGAGATCTTGCCGCTGGAATCCGCGAGACGCAAACGGAGATACTCGCCGTGGTCATGATAGCCGACGGAGATCCGGGAGACGACAAAGATGTCCTCTACCAGATCTCCTAACCGAAGGTCCTTGACAAATTGGCTCTTCAATTACTTCCCTTGTGGTTCATCGTGAAAAATTTCCCGTGCGACACCGCCAAACCGGCCGACGGCATCCCGAACAAGCGGATCGATTTTCACTTCATCCCAAACCACCAGCTTCTTGGCGATTTCACTCCGAAATTCCGTGCGCATTCGTCCGAGAACGATTTCCGTCAGACGGGGCCGGGCTTCCTCCAGGGGCAGAGGTACGCGGTCATACAGCTTCAGCACTTTCACCACGGCAAATCCGCCGTCGCACAAGACTGGTTTCTCCGAAAACTGCCCTTCTTCGAGTCGGAACACTTCGCTGATATAGGATCGTCCGCGATACATGCTCCGGCTGTTTAGCTTGCCGACCATGCCACCCTCGACGGCGTTGGTAGCTTCGGAAACCTCTTTGGCAACGGCGGAAAAGTCCTCGCCCGCCTTGATTCGTTCAATCGCTTTTTCCAGTGGGGCCTGGGCCGCCTGTTGTGCCTTGAACACTTCGTAGCGCACATCGGGATTGTGATCGGGAATCGCTCGGAAGATTTCCGCGATCTCGGCATCCCGAGGGGCCAATATGCGAATCTTGTTGTCCTCATACGCCTTCTGGATCATCTCTTCGGTAATCGGATGCGCGTCCTCATATTCCTTCCATGTACGATCCAAATAGGCTTTCTGGATCCACCGGAGTTCATTGAGCTGCTTCCGTTCGATACTGGGCAGACGTTTGTCCAATCCCATCTCGATGGCTTTCTTGTAAGCAAGGAGTCGAAAAACCAGGTGATACCGAATGAAGGAATCGAGGCCGACCTTGTCAATTTCCTTCTGGATAGCTTCCTCTCGGCCTTTCACCATGGAACGGTAATACCCCACGTTCAGCGGTTCCCCGTAGACCGTGCATACAAGATCCTCATCCTTCACGGCGGAGTCGTTCACAATCTCCGGATTCCAATCTTTGACGGCCTTATCGAAGTATTGCGCCACGGTATCCTTCTTCAGCTGGGTAACATAAGCCAGTCGAAGTTCGCGGTCGATTTCCGCCCGAACTATCTGGAATGGTTTCGGATCGGGAAGGATGTGTTCCTCCAGTCGGAGGATTTCCAAGCCATATTTTGTCTCGATGATGTCGCTGTACTTGCCGGTTTCCAGTGCAAGAACGGTTTCCTGGATCTTCTGATCGATCCGTTTGGACGGGTCTGGTTCATTCACCAGGAATGGTCCGACAACCGCGCCTTTCTTGGGCGATTCCGACACCTCCTCGGCCACCCGGCCAAAATCCTCCCCGGCTTTCAGGCGGGCCATGACATCCTCGGCACGCTTGAGGGCTTCCTTCTTCTTTTCGGGTGATTCATCGACCGTTTTGAAGAAGATGTGCCGGAACTGGAATCGCTCCGCTTCACGGTACTTATCGATGTTATCCTCATAGTATTTCTTGAGGATATCCTCGGAACCATCGTAGTTTTCGTGCACTTTCCTGCCCACATAGTAGTCGGCGAGCCAGTCGATCTCCTTGCGATGAAGGACCCGGACGATTTCGGGATCTTTGTCGCAGCCGAGTTTTTTTCCTTCTTCGGCCACACAGACAGAAAAGACATTGTACTCGAGGAGATCCAGGATTTGCTGGTCTTTGTCTTTGGGATCTTCATCATAAATGCGTTCCAGTGAGTTCATGCTCATTTCCATGAAAACACCGGCTGTCATTTCCATCCCGCGATAGGAAAAGAGGACCGCGTCACGGGGAACCGGCGGTGTTGCAGAGACGATTTCGGCTGCGGCTGTGGCGCTGGGAACCTCCGCCTTTTCGGTGGACTCCTGCCCGAAAGCGGGCATCAACCAGAGACTGCATAGAAGCAAGAACGAAAGTTTCTTCATGGACATGCCTTCCTCCATCAATGTTTATCTTCAGGGAGTGAATTTCGAAACGAATCAACGTATGCCAAAGCATACCAGTCTCGTATTTTCACACGAAAGGGCAGCAAATCAAGAGCATGTTACGTCAAATCAGGGTCTTGGGCGTCAGGTTTTCGGAATCAGGACGGTTTCCTGGCGGTGGTAGCGACAGTCATTTCCCGGTACAGTCGGGTGACCCGTTGGACGTAGGAGCGAGTTTCCTCAAAGGGCGGGAGGCCATTGTACTGCGCGATCCGGGCTGGACCGGCGTTGTAGGCTCCCAAGGCGAGTTGGAGATTGCTTTCATCGCCCGGACTTGCGGGATTCTCCACCCCGTAGAGATCCAGCAATCCCTTGAGATACCCCGTGCCGCCTTTGATATTTTCGGAAGGGTCCAGGGGATCGGAGACGCCCATTTCGCGGGCGGTGACGGGCATGAGCTGCATCAATCCCTGGGCACCCTTGGGGGATTGCGCTTTGGGATTCCAGGCGGATTCCGCCTGGATGACGGCACAAACCAGAAGAGGATCGATCCCGGCCTGCAGGGCGTGTTCCTCGGCCAGGGTTAGAAGGCTCGCGCTTACTTCGAGTCCCACCGATTCAATCGCCTTTTCGATATCCAGCCGCTTTGCAGCCTGAACCGGTGCGGGAGCAGGCGGTTGCTCTTTGGCGATATCGGTATACCCGGTTCGCCGTCGCCGATCCACTTCCGCCCGAAGATGTCGCCACTCTTCGTCGGACATCCCGGCATCCTGCGCGCGTTTGAGGTGATAATCGGCACGGCGATAGTCCAGGTGATCCACCGCATTCTTCGCCAGAAGGAAGTGAATCTTCGCCCGATGTCCGGCCCATTGGTCCTCTTCCTGCACCTTTTCCTGTTTGGACCACTTGTCGATGGCGCGCAGTCCGGCATCGTAGTCGCCTTCAAAGATCAGCGTGGCGAGACGTTTTTCCTGGAGTTGGCGCTGTTCCACCTCCTGTTGATTGCGGATTTCGGCAATCTCGGCAAGACCCTGCTCGGCGCCTGATTTCCACTTGGCGTACCGGGAAGCGGATTGAAACCAGGTCTCGGCGCTTTCCAGAACCTTGCGGTCAAGAAATCCACGACCCAGAAACAGCTCGCTTTCCCCATCGGCGGAACGATCCACACGATCCACTCGTGCCCTCGGAAGTCTCACCTCTCCACCGAGGGTAAAAAACACGACTTCCCGGGCATCTTCCGAGATGAAATGTCCCTCCAGTGCCCCGGCGTCCTTCAGGTGCAACAGGTCGGGATGCAGAGAGATTTCCGTCCCGGCTCCCCCCAGGGCGAAAGCAATCACCAGGACGGTAATCACGCGCGCCCGCCAACCGAACAGCCACGTTACCGTGCTCTTCATGACACTCCCTCCGAGATCATGACAGCCCGCCCACGTTTTCGCGCCACGACCAGGTCGCGGAACAGGTCCTCAACGGGACGGTCCGTGCGGCACAGGGCATAGTCGATTCCCAGTTCAGCGGCTCCTTCCCGATAGGCGCGAAGGAACTCGACGACCTTCTCCCGATAGGCGTTGCGAAGGCGCTGAGGAACAGTCCGGAGCGTTTCCTCTCCCTCAAGACCCAGAAAATCCACCGAGCCTCGATAGGGCAACTGGATCTCCTCCGGGGCCAGGATGTGAACCAGGATGATTTCATGTCGGCTTTTTCGGAGCATTGCCAGCCCGCGAAGAACCTCATCGGGATCATCGAGCAGATCGGAGAAAATCAGGACCATACCTCGCTTTCGAATTCGTTCGCCGATCAGATTCAGAACACGGCGGATCTGCGAGGGGCCAGAGGAACAAGTACGAGCCAGAGTCTCCAGGATCGCCACCAGGTTGTCGCGACGACTTCGAGAGGGAATGAGCGAATCAATGTCATTCGAGCAGCAGGCGAGTCCGGCGGCGTCTCCCTGTCTCAGAAACAGGTAGGCGAACGAAGCCGCCAAGCGGACAGCGACATCGAGTTTGCTGAAGGGCTGGTTCCCCCGGAATCCCATGGAGCCGCTCTGGTCCACGGCCAGCATGACCTGCAGATTTGTGTCTTCCTCAAACAGTTTGACATGGAACCGGTCGGTCTTGGCATACGCGCGCCAGTCGATGAGGCGCAGTTCATCGCCGGGGTTATACGGGCGATGCTCGCTGAACTCGACATTTCGTCCCTGGTACGGACTTCGGTGGAGACCGGACACGGCCCCCTCGACGGTCTCGCGCGCAATCATCTCCAGCCGAGCGGCTTCCGCACGAATCAGCGGGTCCAGGATTTCAGTAGAGGCTCTATTCTCAGGATTGTGCTCTGTCATTCCTTGTATCCAAATCGGATGTCATCACCGAGGCCCCGTTCATCTTCGCCATTGGGTCCCCGACTTCGCACATCGACAAATACCGTCCCGTTATCCCGAAAGATCTCATACACGAACGGATTGCCCCAGAGATCGACTTGAGGCAGATCGCCCGCCACGTACGGCCCCTCCCACCCGTTTATGCCGGGATTCTTGAATAGCGCGTCCATCCAGTCTTTCGGCGGAGGATATGCGCCGGTGTCTTCCCGGTACTTGCGAATTGCCACCAGGTAGGCGGCAATCATCTCAGCCATGCTCCGATTCTCCGGGGGAACGATGAGCGACGAATCCACCGGGACCCGCCACGGGAAAGCGGGGAGAACCGAACTCAGAACAGGCTTCGGTTGAGGGGAAGGCAAGACCGGATTCCATTCCATATCCAGGGTTTCAGGCTGCCATTTCATCCAGTCATCCCAGACGGCGACCAGTGCGCGCCAGTCCTCACACGGCACGACCTCGCCGGTTCCAACCCCTTGAGCACCGAGCCAGCGTTCGCCAAGCCCGACCTTTGGCGTGCGCAACCCCTTGGCGTCGGTCAGAGCGATGGAATCGGAGAGGGGGATGATCTCGACCCCGCCGCCCTGGGGAACCCGAAGCGCAACGAGACGCTTGTTCAGAAAAATCTGGACACCATTGACGATCAGCTTGACTTTGCGCAGGTCGCCCAGCGACAGAACGTCCACCCAAGCCGTTCCGTTCAACAGTTTCACATCCAGACGATAGAGAAACGTTTCCGGCTCAAATGCCACGGATTGAATATCCAACCGCGCCGTCGCGGCAAGGCCGAGTTTCGCGGCCGGTCCCAGAGTAAGAGTCAGGCGGCTGTTGGGCGAGACCTCCATGCGATATCCCGGCGGAATCGTGTCTCCCACAGCGATGCGACTCTTCGCTTCCCCGGCGATTTCGGAGAACTTTGTCAAATAGGCCCATCCTCGAATATCCGTCGCGGCAAGAGTTGCATCGCCGACAGGCGCGGCGGGCTTGGGAATGAACTGCAGGCTGGGGCCGACTTCGGGAACAATGCGTCCTTCCTGGATCAGAGTCTGCAGCAGAGCCTGTGCCTCTGCAAGGTCGGCTTCGGGATCCCGGTTATCCCGAACGCAGGATTTCACATAGTTCTTGTCAATCCACAGCACATTCCCCTGGGACATCACCCGGTATCCCTGATCCGCTCGTTCCTCCGGCGTTTCCAGGACACGGCAATAGAACCGCCTGCCGTCGTCGAAAATCAAGATGTCGCCGATCGCCGGTGTCGGAAAGAGAACGATGCAGAAGGACACGATGAGCCGGAAGCGGAGAGGATTCCGCGTGGATCGATGAATTCCTGGGATACGGACCGATGGTTTCGTGGTCATAGTTGATTCACCCCATAGATCAATGTATCCACAGTTGCAAATTCCGTCAATCATCAGGAACCGGGTGACCGGCGTCCGGCGTTGATCCGGTGAGCGGCATAGCCCGCGCCGAAGCCGTTGTCGATGTTCACGACCAGGACTCCCGCGCTGCAGGAATTCAGCATTCCGAGCAGGGCAGCCAGGCCGCCGAAATGCGCGCCATAGCCGACACTGGTCGGCACGGCGATCACCGGAACATCGACCAGCCCGCCGACGACACTGGCCAGCGCACCTTCCATGCCGGCCACGACGACAATCACATTGGCCTCTCGGAGCACGGACAACCGTTGAAAAAGGCGATGAATACCGGCCACGCCGACATCGGCAGCCTCGCGGACATTCGAGCCAAGAAACCGCGCCGTAACAGCCGCTTCCTCGGCAACCGGAAGGTCCGAAGTCCCGGCGCAGATGACCAGAACGTTTCCAACCGGGGTTGGGGCCGGTTCCGGGCCGGGGACGGTAATCGCGCCGGAGCGATCATAGAAAACCGCATCGGGATAGAACTCCCGGACTCGATCATGCAGTTCCGCATTGGCCCGCGTGGCCAGAACCGGCGCGCCGCGTTCGCGAAGGCTGCGGATGATGGAGAGTGAATCGTCTACCCTTTTGTTGGCGCAGAAAACGACTTCCGGACAGCCCTGCCTCAGCTGCCGGTGATGATCCACAACGGCGAATCCCAAGTCTTCATCCGGCAGATGGCGCAGCCGTTCGGCGGCCTCTTCCGTGGAGATTTCGCCGTGACGTACCGATTCCAGCAGTTCCGTGAGCCAGTTCGGAATCATTATTGAGCACCCGTGCGTTACAGCGCCATTTCTTCCAGGAGTTTCTTGGCTTGCGGGTGGTCGGGCTGGGTCTTGAGGACCTCTTTCAAGGTCTGTTGAGCCGTGGCGAGATCGCCCTGCTCCATGGCCTTATGGGCATCATCGAGCAACAGCGCCAGTCGTGTCTTGCCCTCCACCGCTCGATCCACAAGAGCCTGGATGGACTTTTTGCTGGCGTCATCGGAGGCGAGATCCAGGGCATGGCGCAGAGCGACTTCCGCTTCCTCGAAGCGGCCTTTGGCGATCTGCGTTTCTCCATCGGTGCGGTATTGGACTACATATCGCTGAACCTGCTCTTTGCGGGTCTGCTCCCGTCGAGTTGCCTCTTCCCGAAGCCGGGCCTGTTCCACGGGGTCCTTGATAATCTCGGCAACCTTGTTACTGAGCGCCTGGGCAAGGGGATCGTCAGGAGCGTAAACCAGGGCCTGGTTCAGTTTTTCCCCGGCTGTCTCGAATTGATTCTCTTCCAGAGCCTGAAGCGCGACAATAACCATGGAATTGGCGGATCGAAGATTGTCATGCGTGCGACGAAGAGCCAGGATTTCGTCTTCTTTCTGGGCAATCTTCTGTTGTAGGCCCTCGATGATCTGCCCATTCCGATTGCGTTCTTCAACGACAGCGTTCTGGCCTTCCTGGTAGGTCTTAGCGGTACTCTCCTGGGCCTGATTCAGTTGTTCCTGGATTTTATTCCGTTCCTCGCGGAGTTCATCGAGGCTGGTTTGGAGATTGGTCACTTTCCCGTTGGCCACTTCCAGCGTCGACGTCAGACCGGCCACATCTCCTTTGAGTTGCAGAGCCTCGTCGTAATTCTGAGACAGTTTCTGATACTCGCGTGTTTTGGCGTCCAGCTCGGCTTTGAATCCCCCGATTTGCTGCTCCAGGGCGGCCAGAGCGTCCTTATGCTGCTGGTCAAGCCGGGCTATTTGCTCTTCGAGCTGACGGACTTTTGTCTCGGCTTCGTCTTTCTGTTTCTGAATGGCGAACCACTGGTCCGGTGGGAGTTTGTCATAGACGGATAGTCTTCCCTGAAGTGCCAGGTTATCGTTACGCAAGGTATCGCGCTGCTGTTCCAGGGAGGCAATGGACTGTCCCTGTCGAAAGGCCTTCCACGCCAGAATCGTATCTCCGGCGAAGAACACGATCGCCGCCAGAACTCCCGCGACAGCCCAGAGGATATACGGACGACGCCGGGTTTCCTCGATACCCTCTTCTTCCATCAGGTGGGCACGTTCGATGGATCGTGAGGCCTTTTCCATTTCGGGATCGAGGGAAAGACACTGCTGCCAGGCTGCGATGGCCTCGCTGTAAAGCCCCTTCTGGGCGTACAAGGTCCCCAACAGGTTGTGATAGGCGGGTTGATTCCCCACAACAGAGATGGCGGCCTGGATTTGCGCGAGGGCTTCATCAGATCGTCCGGCATGTGCGAGCGCCAGGGCCTCATTGTAATGCCGGTTGCCGGAATCCATGATGGCCTGTACGGTCTCATCTTGCTCTTCCCCGGGTTGTTGTTTCCCCGTGTCCTCATTTCGGGAAAGGATGTCCATCGGACTTGCTCCTTCTTGTCAAAATGGCCTCTCAGAACCGAGATTGTACCACGGAATCCGCGAGTTTCGAAATACAAAGACCCTTGATGCGGACGAAACCGGGCGGTTCTTCCGAAAAACATGTTCAGCAGATTGAACGGCTGCGGTGGGGTGTGGGTTATGCAGGGCGTGGGATTATGTCCAAGAGGGCGAGGAACTGACCGGCACGCACAGTGGATCTAATAAGATTCCCTCACCCCAACCCTCTCCCGAAGGGAGAGGGAGAAGAGGCGGCTGCCGTGAGGGTAATCCACTCAATACGCGCCTTTGCCGAAGATCACCACCGGGATGGTCTTGATCAGGATGATGATATCGAAGAGAAGGGATTGGTTCTGGATATAGTAGAAGTCGTATTCGAGGTTGGCGTGAAGCGGGAGATCCTTCCGTCCGAGAATCTGCCAGAGACCGGTGATGCCCGGTTTGACGGTGAGACGCTGTCGCTGCCAGGCCTCGTAATTCTCGACAATGAAGAGCATTTCCGGCCTGGGACCGACCATGCTCATCTCGCCCCGAAAGACGTTCCACAGCTGGGGTAATTCATCCAGGCTGGTTCGTCGCAGCCATCGCCCGATGGGGATAATCCGTGCATCGTCCGGGTCGATAGGCGCTTCGGCATACTCATCCACATCGGCGTGCATGGTGCGGAACTTGTACATGGTGAACGGATGTCCATCCAGGCCGATGCGACGCTGACGAAAGACGGCCGGTCCGGGAGAACTCACCCGGATCATCACGGAGATGATGGGAATGAACGGCAAGGTACACAGCCCCATCACAACGGAGAAGACAATATCCATGCAGCGTTTTCCGAATTGCTGTGCCTTGGACAGACCGGCTGAGCGGAGGACCTTGATCGGCAATCCTTCCAGGTCGGATAACCCTGCCTGGTCTGCAATCACCCCAAACATGTCGGTAACCACGCTGAACTGACGGACGGTTCCCTTTTCGCCGCAGGCGACAACGAGGTTGAGGAGATCGCGCTTGGTCAGGGCGGGATCGGCGAAAAAGATCTCATCGGCGGCGAAAGTCTGAATCAGTTCCGGCAGAGAGCCGGAAGGACCGAGAACCGTGGCCGGACCGATTTTCATTCCCGGATCCGCCGTATCATCCACAAATCCAAGGACATTGTATTTCTTGTAAGGATGTCGATTCAGGCGGGTGACAACTTTCTGGCCGAGAGCGCCCGCACCGACCACCAGGGCGCTCACCCGTCCAATGCCGGTCTCCAGCATGGAACTCTCGATTCTGTTCCAGACCAGTCGCGAGATGGTCAGGCAGATAGACGCATAAACCGCCATGATCCCCATCACGGAACGGCCCGGATCATACTCCTTGAATAGAAAGGCCACTGCCATGGAAGAAATAACAAAAAGAACGACCATTTCGACAATGGAAGCTAACTCCTCCAAGAGTGTGGGTGTCAGATGGCGACGGTACAGATCCATGGCGGCGCAGATGACCACCCAAGTGATGACGATCATCGGGAGCATATAGAGATAGGGTTCAACCGGATTGATCGGCTTGGAGAACGATTCGTTGAAGTACCAGCGAGTCCAGTAGGCTCCCAGCCAGGCAATGGAGGCCATGATGCTGTCCAGGACCACCAGACTACCGACACGAAATGTGAAAATCAGGTTGCCGAGCACGTATCGTCTCCAGAGTCTTCGCGGCTCCAGAAGAAGCCGGTACAACCATTCCAGTCCCCCTTTTCGCATCCACTCCGGGGCGCGGCTGAATTTTTCGGCGCAGTAATCGAACAAACCGCCCACCCCCCAGGCGACAGGGACCTTGAGATCATTGAGATAGTCCCGAATCCAGAGTTCCTGTCGGGGAGCGCCCATGCCCACCAGAAGAATATCCGGTCTCGCCTGCCGGATTTCATCGACAACCTGGTAGTCCTCTTCATCCTCGAAATACCCATGATGATATCCGGCAATTTGAAGATCGGGGTATTCGGCGGCGAGTCGCTGAGCGGCACGTTCGGCAATCCCATCCTCCCCGCCCAGCAAGTAGATTCGATAATTCTTCGCGATTGCCAATTCGCAGATTTGCGGGAGGATATCGCCCGCATTGACCCGTTCGGGAAGAGGCCGGTCGAAGACTCTCGAAGCCCAGACAACGCCCATCCCGTCGGCGTACACGAGATCCGCCTTGGAGACCGCCTCGCGATAGGCCAAGTTGGACCAGCACTTATTGACGCAGTCCGCGTTCAGATAAGCGATCTGGTGGGGGGTCCCGGAAGAGACAAACTCATCCACCCGTTGGAGGAACTCGTCGGTGGTCAGGGAATCGACTTCAATACCGAGGATGCGACTTTTCGGGGCCATAGGAACCGCAGATCGTTTCCGTAGAGTCAATGCAGAATTTGCGGTCAGATTATGGCATGGTCGCCGGATGCGGCAAAGACCGGATACGAATTGCGGATTGTGGATTTCGGATTGCGGATTGTGGAAAAGGACATAAGGGACGGAAAAAACATAGGGTTGTAGATCGCAGATTGAGGCAATAGGAATTCCCTCTCCCACCGGGAGAGGGTTAGGGTGAGGGGGCTACTCCCGCAACACCCGAATCCCCATTTCACTCTCGATTCGCTCTGCCAGGGAACGGATGTGATCCCGGACAGCGTTCTCCACTTCTGAGGAAGACAGATCCGTGTTCCTGCCGAACTGCAGGCGCGTGTAATTCCGATAGGAGGGAATCCCATTCACAGAAATAACCTGTCCATCGGAGTCCAGGTCAAGCAGGCGAACGACGACCTCCCCGACGACCTCCCGCCGTTCGATTTCGATCCGGGCCTGTGGGCACAGGCGACGGTACAGTTCTCGAACTTGGTCCGCGCCTTCGGGATTGTTGACATTCAGCCGGTCGCGCTCAATAGCTAGAGAGGGCACGGCAACCGCAATCCCGCGAGAGGAAAGAATTTTCATCAGATCGGCAAATCCAAATTCGGGAGGTTTGGGCCTGTCGTTCTGTTCCCTGCCCTGCTTCTCCCACTCGGCTAGTTTGTCAAGCCAGGACTTGTATCGCTCCGAATGGTGGAAATATCCGTCCTTGAACTCTTGCAGGAAGGCAAAGACCTCCGGTTCGGCGGCGAAAATGCCGACATTCAGCAGTCCCCGTCCGGCCCGCGCTTTCCGAGCCTGATCGAAAAGGGCCTCATCGGCTTTCTGCCAATTCCACAGTACACATCCCTGGTCAGGGCCGTCCGGGGCGACAAGGATCGGCGCATACGGATTATCACGGATGAGGGTTGGGATCACCAATGGAACCAGGGAACCGAGCGCCTGTTTCAACAGAACCATCTTGGAGATGGTCTGGGCGGACTTAGTGGGCGCATCGGCGAACACAAACAGGACAATGCCCTTGTAGTCACGAAGCGCCTGGGATGCGGTCAGATGGGCATCGCCATCGCCAAGCCGTTCGGCTTGAATGACATACTCAACGGAGAACCCGTGATCCTCGTTGATTTCGCTGCGTTCGAGCGATTCGGCGATTTCATCCCGGTTTTCCGCACCGGCAATCACAACCACCCGTCCGGCATAAGGGGTCATGTTGCGAAGGCTCAAAAGCAGCATATTGTCCCCGAAGAACAGGCGGTGTTTCTGGCCATAGCCACCGACCTCTTTCGCGATGCGTGTTCCAAGCCCCGCTGCGGCGACCACTACGGCAGCCTCACGCTCCCCGCAGATCTGAACGACTTCCCCTGCAAGTCCCAGGATCTTCGATTCCTCTTCCGCTGTGATAGACCGTCCTGCAGCGGCGTGGATGCGGTCCAGAATCTCCATCCGCCGCCGGTGCACCAACAGCCCGGTCATCCCATAGGGACGCTCATTATCCGAACGCAGATACGCGGCAATTTCTCCCATCACGCGATAGATCCCGCTCAGCAGCCGCAGCCCCAGGATCTCCCGAGTTCGATCCAGAGCAAGCAGGTACTCAATCCGGTCGCGGATCTGTATCAAATCGTGAAGGTCTTTCTCCGAATAGAGGGGATCTTTCTCGCGGCCCAGGCTGTCCAGTCCGGCACGTTCGGACAGGGCGACATACACCCCAACGGCATCGCTCCAACTGTCGAAATGAGGAGGAGTGTTTTGGGTCTCACGATGCCACTGGACAGTCTTGCGGATGCCCTCGGCGATTTTCGTTTTGGGCTTATATCCGATCAGGTTTTCAGCCTTGGAGATGTCGGCATAGGTGAGAGGAACATCTCCCAACTGTTCGGGAAGGATTTCCACTAATCCCCTGGACTCCAATTCCCGTATGAGCGATGAAATCTCTTCATCCGGCAATTGTCTGGGGTCACGTTCGAGACGAATCACACCCAGGGAACCGGCAATCAGGAGAATCAAGTCGTGGACACTGGTGGTATCGGATTCGCCCAGGTTGATGATCTCATCCCAGTTCTCTTGTCCGGCAGAGGCTCGAATCGCCCCAAGAATGCCGTTAATGATATCGTCAATGTATGTGTAATCACGCTTGAATGAACCATCGCCATACAGGGGCACCGGCTTGCCCTCGCTCAGGCATTCGATGAATTTCCGAATCGCCATATCGGGCCGTCCGCCGGGACCGTAGACCGTGAAGAACCGCAGGCCGGTTACGGGGAAACCATACAACCGATGGTAGCAGGAGGCCTGCAGCTCATTCGCCTTCTTCGTGGCGGCATACGGCGAGACAGGATGATCCACCGGCTGGCTCTCCGAGAACGGATACTGTTCACTCCCGCCGTAAACCGAAGAGCTGGAAGCATAGACGAAGTTCCTGACCGAGAATCTCCGGGCCATTTCAAGCAGGTTCTGAGTCCCCAGGACATTTGTGGTGACATACAGTTGCGGGTCCTGGATGGAGGGACGAACCCCGGCCCGTGCGCCCAGGTGGACAATCTGGTCGATCCGTCGCGACAGGAAAAGTCTTTCCAACAGGTCCAGATCCCGAAAGTCGCCCTCAACCAGTTCAAAGGCAGCATGATCCAACAGGGGCCGGATGTTTTCGTATTTCAGGAACGGATGGTAATAGCTGTTGAAATCATCCAGGACAATGACGCGCTGGCCCTGTTCCAGAAGACGTTTTGTGAGATGGGAGCCGATGAATCCAGCCCCGCCGGTGACCAGGAAAGTCTCCCTGGTATCGGAATCCGGCAGAGAATCCCGACGCAGGCGGATTCGCCGACAGGCCACATTCTGCTCCTGCAGCGCAAGGCGTTCGAGTTTCTCCCAGTTCTTGTCTCGGACAACGGCGCTTTCTTGCGAGCGCAGTTCAGCGGTGGTGCGCTGTTCCCAGAGTTCCTTGTGATTGGACATCCGAGCAGGCGGGTGCAAAAAACCGGCCCCGTCGATGGAATGGTTCGACCGTACGGCTTGAGAGGTCTCATTTACGAGGAACAGATGAAAACTCGGCAATCTCTCCGGGGAAACCGCGGCGTTGGCAGCAAGACAAATCAGGCTGTCCACCAATTCCCGGTCTTGCGCTGTTGGCTCCCAAGGTTTGTCTGAATCCAGCGCTCTGCATTTTCGCGCCCATAGTCCCGTCAATTGTTCACGAAAACCGGCAGCATCCATCCCTGCAATCGTGTTGAACCATGGTGCGGCACATTCGGACAGGCTTCGTTCCTGCTCGGCGCGGTAGAATTGCATCAGGCTTTGCCTGAGGGAATCGAATCGTTCGTGTTCCACCAGAACAGTCACAACACCACCCAAGCCGCCGCCGGTCAGCGAAGCGCACGCGGCCCCGTTCTCACGGCAGACATCCACCATTCGATCCAGGAGCGGATGCCCCGCGCAATACGCGCCGGTTTGATATTCCAGTTGGGCATTTCGGACTCGCTCTTCATCTCCGGAGCGAAGATCCGCTATGAGACGCTGAAGGTATTCATCGGATATATCGTGCCGTTTCGGTACATAATTCCCGCGTGAGTCTTTTTCGATAAGGCGATCCCCATCATGTCCCAGGTTGACCAGTTTCGCCGCTTCATCATAAAGCCCCTCCGCCAGGAGCTGCGCCCACTGAGTACTCCTTCGGCATTCGGAAAGCCCATACAGCGCAACACCGCGCAGGTCGATGCTGTCAGGACAGGGCTTGTCACCGAAATAGACTTCACGTAGAGATCTCACGTCTATATCTATGTCCCGGTCGAGCTTCCTGAGGCCGTTTCGTATTCGATCCAACTGCATCTCAATCTCGGAGAAGTGAATCGAGCGCGGCAAACGAAGCAGAGCACGATAGATCAGCTCCGGCAGGAAGCGATCCGGATGGATATCCGCCAGGTAGCGTGTCTGAGTAACAGTCTGGGCATCGGCTCCCACTTCAAGCAGCGCATTCAGAAGAAACGGGAAAGCAATTCGATAGGCGAAGACCCGCCCGCTATATCCGATATTATGAGTGCCTTGAAGTCGATGGGATGTGAAGGAATCGACGATAACTTGAATATAATGAGACGGAAAGGAGACATACGTCGGGGCGATGGTGGTTTCCTCTATTACCGGAGACGCCATGATCCGATTGCGCTTGCCGAAGATCATGGTGGTCTGGTCGCCAAGGCCGGTACGGCTTCCGGCGAACCATTCCGCCTCCTGCGCGCAGATCACCGCCGCCCGTTTTGGCAGCCGCAAGCCGTTCACCGCCACAGCGGCGAGCACGGAAACCACGCACAACGCATGAGACGAGCTCTGCCCCGTCCCGATGGGGATATCGCCTGCCACAAACAGATCGGCTCCCCTGGATTCCATACCGGGGAATCGGTCCAGGACCGACAGGAAGGCCCCTTTCACGTAATCGGCCCAAATCGCTTTTCCTTTTCCGACCGGTTCCCGGTCAGCCAGGGAAAAAGAGATCTCCGGGAATTGAGGACTCGTGTTTCGAACATGGACAACGGCATCCGTGCGCGGGGCGACGACAGCGGTCATTTCGGATTCATCGGTCGTGGCGTTATACCAGCCGCCCTGGTGATCGACATGATGTCCCTCCCAGTTGATTCGGGACGGGCAACCGACCAGCCAGACCTGTGTGTGGGGATCAAGCGACGCACGGGCACACTCCAGGGCGCGGAGATACAGCGCGGTTCGCCGGCGGAGAATCGCCGGGTCGGACCCGTAAGTCATCTGCATGAATTCACGAAAGGAAGTATCCGGCTGAGATAGAAGATCCGACCATTCCGCAATGGAACGTCGATACGCCTCCATGGAGTTGAAGACATCCATTTCGGAACGGGGGCTAGGATCGGGGATCAGGAGCAGCAAATCGGGATCAATGAACATTCACTCACCATAATCCGGCTGTTGGAATCAGTATCGGGCACAAGTCCGGTAGCATATCATTCCAGGCCCTTTTCTTGATGGTCGCCAAGGAATGATGATACGGTTGTACGCTTCTTTTTCTTGCCATAACGGAGTGACCGAATGAAAATATCTGTGTACTTTACGGCTGAACGGATTCAGAAGTATCTATCAGAAACGGGATTGACGGAAGAAACCGTGGAATTGCTTCGCCGGGCCGGTGTGAGCAAGGTGTTCCTGGAGGCGCGTCGCGGCGGAGTATCGACATCGAAGGATCTCCTCAGAAGTCTTC
>JAKPYU010000581.1 GCA_029568995.1 Candidatus Omnitrophota bacterium
GTGGCATACATCAACACAAGCACTACGCCAACCCACAGGAACGGAAACAGCACATCCGGCTCTTTTCTGCAAATCCGTTTCCAACCGGTTCGGTAAGTTAATGTGAGTATCAGCGGCAATCCGAATCCGAGCAAATACCAGATCGGCGCAGGAGTAGCAAGAACATTCTGCGCGGACCACGCTGCCAGGCTGGGCGTGCGGATCATCAGTAGTTGATAGACCAACAGCGGAACTCCGGCGGCAATCACAAACGCCGTCACACCACCCAGGATTCGCCGGAACCGAGCGACATTCGTGCGTCCGTATATCAGTCCAAAACACAGCGCCAGCGGCGCGATCACAAACAGATCGTAGATATGCACAAATCCCAGGCAGATCGTAAAAGCGGCCCCCGAAATACAGACGCGAAGGTCATCGAGTGCGACGGTTCGGTACAGCCGGTCCATGATCTCCACCAGCATCCACAACGCCAGCGCAAAATGCGGGGAGACCAGCATGGAATAAAACGTGTTGACATCCGCGCTCCAGAGATCCATGGACATCCCGACAATCAGCGGTTTGTGTCGAAGAATCTGCGGAATGCTGGGTTCGTGTAAAATGGTCAGCCAGCCGAACCCGGACCCCAGCGCGCACACCCCATAGGCGATGCAACGTTGTTTTTCATCAGCCAGGAATCTCCCCAGAAATCGCCATAGCGCCGTCAGGAAAAGAAAAATGGCCATGGCGTGAGAACCGTGATACAGCAGAACCGGCGAGATGCCGGTATACCGTACAACCTTGCCGAGACCGAACCAGAGCAGATGGAAGAATCCCGGTCTCTCCGGGGATGTGTGGAACAGGTTTACCGGAAGGCCCTCGGAATCGGCGGCGGACCGCATCCACATGAAATACGACTGCACATCCTCCACATAATCCGCCGCCCCTTGAAAATGAAACTCCGCGGAGGACGAAAGATACCCCGCTACGTATGGCACAGCCGCCGAACAGAACGCAACGCCGAAAATCAGCC
>JAKPYU010000582.1 GCA_029568995.1 Candidatus Omnitrophota bacterium
AGCCGGACGATCAGGAACGCGGTGTAATAGCGGTTCTTGAACTTGCGGTAGAGTCTGCGCATATCCCCTGCCTGATAATTAAGTTCGGAAATTTGAGATAAATATACCACAAGTTGGAGAAAACGGCTATGGGAGAAGGGGAGTGAACAGTGAACAGTAAACGGTAAACAGTTTAAAGATAGGAGATAGGAGTGAGGGGATTGGGATTCCCGATTCTTTGCCAGATGAGATGCTCGGCCGTACTCATTGATCATTTTTCATTGGTCATCGGTCATCGATGATTTTGGATTATTGGTTATTGGTGATTGCTTATTTCTTATTGGGTAATTGGAGATGAGTTTGATTGTGCGGTCGATGGGACATGGGACCCGGGTCCTATATCCGATGTCCGATGTCCGATAAACGGGAACGAGCCTCGATAGCAAGCCCGATTACTCAAGCGAACGGCGTTCGCACACTGCCGCATCGGGGCACGCACCCGGCCCGAATGGGCCGGAATTCAATAGCCAGGGGCGCAGCCCCTGGTGGCAAGATGCCCTTGCGCATTGTGTGTTTCTTGCCTCAAGCCCCATCGGGGCGGCATACGGGTCGTGAACAATGGCATCGACGACGCACTGACTTTACATCAAGCCCGTCCGGTCAGTGTCGGGACACCGCATGTCGCCCCGGTGGGGCTCTCCACTTGGTTCGATCATGGTATCTGTGCGTTACACCGACCCACCAGGGGCTGCGCCCCTGGCTATTGCCCCCCGTCCTTCCAGGCCGGCATCCTGCCATCAAGTTTAATCGGGGTGATCCAGCTTTTCCCCTTGGCTTCCGACCTCTTATTGGTATCGGTGATTGCGCATATTTAATTGGCTATTTGGAAACGAGTTTGGTTTTGCTCTCAATGGGATCAGGGACCTAGGACCTAGGACCTGGGTACTGGGGCCTGGGAACTGGGACTTGGGTTCTGGTTACCAGGTCCCAGCACCCAGGGCCCGGGTCCTATATCCGATATCCGATGTCCGATGTCCAACCGGGACGAAATATCTGTTGTCCGATAGTCGCAGTGATGGTAAGGTGGGGACGATGAATGCCAAGAAACAGGGCGTCGCCCTAAACGCTTTTGAAACAACTGCTTCG
This sequence comes from Candidatus Omnitrophota bacterium, assembly GCA_029568995.1. Classification (GTDB taxonomy): domain Bacteria; phylum Hinthialibacterota; class Hinthialibacteria; order Hinthialibacterales; family JAKPRU01; genus JAKPRU01. Next base: position 1,126 of record JAKPYU010000582.1, read on the forward strand.
GTCGTCTCCGCGAT
>JAKPYU010000583.1 GCA_029568995.1 Candidatus Omnitrophota bacterium
GCCGTGCCGAACTTTATGAACGCGCGGACCCGTGCAAATGTCGCCCGTGTGATGGGGGATCATAAGGCCATCGGCTCCGCGCTGGAAATGTATATGCTGGATCACAACGATTTCCCCTGGCCCATCGGGAACGGCCAGGGGCACTCGGGCTATTCCGTGTACGTGGAATACCTGCACGAATTAACTACCCCGGTTGCGTATATCGCCACGGTCGCCTACACCGATATTTTTAAACCTCAACGCGAAAACACCCAGTGGTATCCCGAAGACACGATTTTCAGCTACCAGTATGTGAGTTACAACGGCAGCTGGGCGCGGTTGTCGAATGTCAGCGCGGCCATGCACGATAATTATTTCAAAGGCTACTGCATATCCAGTTACGGTCCCGATAAGGGAGCCAGCGGTGTGGAATGGGTTCCCATCGGTGGAAGTCCGACATCCATCTACAATCCAAGTAACGGATTAGTCAGTCTCGGAGATATCGGGCGATTCGGCGGCGCTGTCCCTGCGGGGACGATATTGGGTGGGTAAGAAAGGCAACGGAAATTACCTGGATTCCGGCTTCCGCCGGAATGACGGAGACCGCCCCTCGCATCACTCCATCAAGGCTCGGATATGGCTTTCAACGGATCGGGAGAGGGCGTCCAGGGTGTAGCCGCCTTCCAGGACGGAGACGATTCGGCCCTGGCAGCACTGTTCGGCGATTTGTTTGACAATGCGAGTGAGGGTCGCGAATCCGTCTTCCGTCATTTCGAGCGATCCGAGCAGGTCGTCCCGGTGCGCATCGAATCCGGCGGAAATCAGCACAAAATCCGGCTTGAACTGCATCGCGGCGGGAACGAGCGTTTCCCGATACACGCGGATGATTTCCTCCTCCGAGGTGTGAGCGGGAAGCGGGACATTGACGGTTGTTCCCTCCCCCGGCCCCTCTCCGCTTTCTTTCGCACTGCCGGTTCCGGGATAAAAGGGATATTGGTGGGTACTGAAATAGAGGACCGTGGGGTCGCGATAAAAAGTCTCCTGGGTCCCGTTCCCGTGATGCACATCCCAATCCACAATCAGGACTCGCTCTGCGCCATGCTGTCTTTGAACATATCGCGCGGCGATGGCGACATTGTTGAAAACACAGAATCCCATGCCACGGGTGGGCGTGGCATGATGTCCCGGCGGGCGCACAGCACAGAAGGCGTTCCGCGCCCGTCCCTCCATCACCGCATCCACGGCTGCCAGCACGCCTCCGACCGCCGCGCAGGCGACACGATAGGAATCGGCGCAGATCGCGGTGTCGCCGGTGTCCAAGCTTGTCGCCCCATCCGCGCAGAGTTGTTCGACATGGCGGACATATCCCTCTGTGTGCACATCGGCAATCCACTTCGACACATTGGGGTTCGGATCGACCGAAAGCAGCTGCGTTTTCAGGCCCGTGCGTTCCAGGTGTTCGACAATAGCCTTGAGCCGTTCGGGGCGTTCCGGATGCCCCGGTCCGGTCAAGTGTTTCAAGTAAATGGGGTCATAAACGAACGCAGTGGCTGTTGTGTCGGAGAGTTGTGAGGCCGCTGTATCAACCGTGCAAATAGGAACGGCCAGCGCGGAACCCAACAGGAGAGTCAGAATCATCGTTTTTCACCTCCGCCACTCCAAAAACATCTCTTGTTTCTGGTATCATACCGGCATGTTTGTCATTCGATGAGATTTCTCCCTTCGGTCGAAATGACAGGATGGGGGATCGAAATGACAGGATGGGGGATCGGAATGACAGGACCATTGGCGAGAAAGACAGGATGATTACCGGCAATGTCCGAATCCACTGTGATTGACCGGGGAGTCCCGGTCGCATACGGTTTCTCCGGCCAAGACCTGCGCATCATGGCGCTATTCGGCATCCTGGTGTTTATCGGTGGCGCGGATTCACAGATCATCACGCCCCTGTTGCCGGAGATGGCAAAGGATTTCGGTCAATCTCCCACCGACACGAACAGCCTGGTGACGCTATACTTTGCCGGGGCCGCTTTGGCCTCCCTGATTGCGGGGCCGCTACTGGACCGATATGGACGGAAGAATATTCTCCTGGTCGGTATCGGCATCGCGGCCCTGGGGAATCTGTTAGCGGCGAATTCTTCTTCATTCGGACTTGTGCAGATCTATCGTTTCTGGGATGGATTAGGATCGTCGCTGGCCTCAGTCGCCTACCTGACCCACATGAGCGATTACTTTCCCTACGACATCCGGGGAAAAGCCATGGGATGGGTCACCATCGGCTATTTCGGCGGATATACGTTCGGTCTTCCACTGAGTGGGCTTCTGGCGCAGGAATTCGGATGGCGCTCGACCCTGGCTGTTTACGGCATCTCAATGGCGGCGGTCCTGCTGGGATGTCTGTGGACTGTTCCGAAGATTCCACGGCAGCGGACAGCCATCAACTTGCACACGTTTGCCCGGGATCTCTCCGACTTTCACCGCCAAACCCAACCTGCATTGGCCATGCTCATTTACGCCTTGATCGGAGCCAGTACCATTGGATTCCTGGCGTTCACGGGCGATTGGCTGTTTCGGAATTTCGGCTATGGTATTTATGAACGCAGCCAGATTTTTCTGTGGTGTGGCATGGCCAGTTTGGTCTTCAGTCCCATTTCAGGGATCTGGGCCGACCGTTCCGGCAAATGGTTACCGTCCATCATCGGGAGTATCGGGATCACGGTTATGATGCCCGTGGTTGCCTTCCTGCCCGGCCATCCGATGCTGATTTATTCGGGATTTCTTGTGCTGGCAGCTGCCATCTCCATCCGTCAAAGCCCACTATTGACCCTCATTACCGAGATGGTTCCGGCGGAACGGAGAGGAACGTTCCTGGCGATCAAGAATGCCTGGACCCAGATCGGTGCGGCCTTCGGTAATTTCGCGGTGGGAATCGTGTACAATCAGGGTGGATTTCCGCTTGTTGCGATATCGTGCGGTATTTTAACAGCGGTGACCGTGTTTCTTCTCATTCGGTATATTGAAGAACCCGCCCCCGCATCATGATTCGCATTCCGATCCTGGTGAAATTCTGTCTTGCGCATGTCGATGTACCGGATATTAAGTCTGACCATTCTGGCTGTCCTCTTATTGCCTGAACTGGCAAGCGTACTCGATAGTTTCCAGTCGTCCGATGGCACATGGACGTGGGAGACCTATCGCGGTCTTCTTCCAAATTCGGATAATGTCACACTACTCAAAAACAGTATTGTTCTGGGATTGTGGACCGCGTTTCTATCAACGGTTCTCGGAGTACTATTCGCCCTGGTTGCGGGCCGGACCAATGTCGTGCCGTGGCGAATGCTGTTGATGCTGGTGTCGCTTCCGCTGTTTTTCCCCCCCTATCTTCATGCCGTGGCGTGGATTCACCTGATCGGCCCCGGCGGATTCATGGCGCGCACACTCGGAAACGAAGGATCTCTCGGATTCGTGGGGCTGGTTTACGGACTTCCCGGTGCGACAACCTGCCTGACCCTGGCCTATTTCCCGGTGTCTGCGCTCTGCGCCCTGGCCTGCCTTCTTCTGGCGGACCCCCGACTGGAGGAAGAGGCACGGTTGCATACCGGCCCGTTGCGGGTTCTTCTGCGGGTGTCTCTCCCATCCGCGACACCGGGGATCTTGACGGGATTCATTCTGGTTTTCCTTCTTGCGGTAGTCGATTTCGGCGTTCCGGATCAACTGTTCTATCGGGTCTATCCCACGGAGATTTTCGCCCGATTCAGTGCCTTTTATGACTCGAAAGGAGCGACCGCGCTCGCCATGCCGAGCCTGATTTTCTGCCTGGGGCTGATTGCGGCGTGGCGTCCCTGGCTATTCCGACAGGTTTTTCAGTTCCCGGGGCGTCAGGAACCGTTCGCTCCCCCCGTTCGGGTAAAGGGAGCGTGGCGATGGATCTTGCGGGGCATACTGATCTTTCCGCTCGCAGTCATTCTCTTCCCAGTCATTGTCTTTTTACTGAAAGCATCCGGAACTCCATTGGCCGAGACATTTCGTTCCGTAAATGATGAGTTAGTGCAAAGCCTGTTCATTGCGCTGGTCTCCGCCACTCTCTGCGTAACTGTAGCCGTTTTGGGAATGGGGTGTAGCGTATCCAGGATGACTATTATGGGGACGGCACTCCTGTTTGTTTTGCCCGCGCCGTTTCTCGGAATCAGCCTGATTGTGTTCTGGAACCGTCCGGGGATTCTGGGCGTTCTCTATGGTACAAATGCATTGTTGATTTTGGGAATGGTAAGTCGTTTCTTATTTGTAGCCGTGTTGTTATGGATCGCCGCGCGTCGCATGTTGGATCGTCAACTGCTTGAACAGGCCGAGGTGGACGGAGCGGGGCCGTTGCGGACGCTGGTCTATGTAAAGATTCCCCTGCTGTTTCCCAGCCTGGCAGTGGCTTGGATGATTTGCTTTGCATTTGTGTTGGGGGAAGTCGGGGTCTCCGTGCTGCTTGTGCCGCCGGGTGGAGCGACTCTTGCCGTGCGTATCCAGACCCTCATGCACTACGGACCGGAGCCGATGCTCGCCGGAACTGCGTTTATTCTGGTCGCCTGTTTATTGATCCCGGCGCTTGCGGCGGCGGGACTCGTTCAATGGCTGGTCAAAGAGAGAAGCATCTGAACGGTTTGCCGATTGCGATATATGCAGACAATGCCCAGTAATGGTGCACACGTGTTCGATCTCAGAAAGCAACGTTACCAAGATCAGGCTCTGGGTAACGGATTTCAGGGAGGGCGAGGCTCCCGAGACTATCTCAAAACCTGCGATTTAGAGCAGAGTTTCTCTTCCTCGAAGATTGGGGGAGATACACTGCTTGAGAAGGACCCAACTGCATTAGAACATTTTAAGAACGTGAAAGTCTCCTGATTCTTGCTTGAATCTGAATAGGATGCTATATTGCAGAATGCAATAGAATGTTGAAAGTGGGGCGGAATAGCGGGTTGTGCGTGAGTCACTGCGGCACACCAGAGGGAGGATGGCGAGCGGGCAACAGAATTGAAGCGCAATTTGCGTAGTTCCCGAAAAGGTCGCGATGTACAATCAAGATCGGCCAGTAGAAGATGCGGGCGCTAGCGTCGTGGTTGGACGGGGCTTCACACTTATCGAACTTCTCATCGTTGTAGCGATTATCGGCATCTTGGCAGCGGCAGCTGTTCCGAATTTCTTGAATGCACTGATCCGGGCCAAGGTTTCCCGCGCATTCTCCGACGAACGAAGCCTTTCTGTAGCGTTGGAGTCTTATCGCTTGGACAATAATCGTTATCCTCCATGCTGCCCCCTATGCTACACCCCTCAACATAGTTTCCTCGAAATGCAGGGGAGGCTGACAACGCCCGTTGCGTACGTAGCTTCCGTACCATTCGATCCATTTTTCAATCGTCCGGTGGAACCGGATGGAGGAGTGTATTTGACAAATTGGGGGGGGCCAATCTATGAATACCTCCAGCAGGAGTGGGAAGAGCCCCTATTAAGACGAGCGTGGCGTCTTGGGCCTGGCCCGAAAGAAAGGAACGCTCTTTACTACATCAATTCGTGGGGTCCGGACAATGCAAACGGCGCGATCATGAAGGATAACTTCTATTCACATATTGTCTACGACCTCTCAAACGGGGTGATGAGCCGGGGAGACATTGTTTATTACGGGCCGTAAGATCCTGGTGTCGTGTAACCGAATAGTCTTTACCATATCGTCATTGCGAGCGAAGCGTGGCAATCTGGCTGTTCGAATGAGCAAAGGCTGAGATCGCCACGTCGCAGCCCTACGCAGACTCCGGACGGCTCCTCGCGATGACGGCGGATGGGCACGGAGGGACACGGACGAGCACGGACGAGCACGGACGAGCACGGACGAGCACGGACGGGGTAGGGTGACTCCTCCTGCTATCCGGTCAACCCCCACCTTACCTCCCCCGATCTTCGGGGGAGGAACCTCTCCCCCACTTTCTTCACCCAATCACCGGCTCCACCGGAGGAAGGCTCGTGATGACGTGAGACTCTGTAAAGGTAATTCAGTTGCAGGACACTAGCGACAAGATGCCAGCATCACCCGAAGAAATTCTCACCCCAACCCTCTCCCGGAAGGAGAGGGAGCAGCCATCCGGACGGGTTTGAGACCCATCTTTACACCGACCAAAATAGCCCCTTGACAGGAAACAGAAGCGATCATTATGGTAACGCAAGGGTCGCAATCATCAACTGCCCACTGATCTGCCTTTCAATTGCCAACCGGATTGTCTCAAGCGTGAACGAAAGGAGAACCTGCCTTGAAACCGACCAGAATACTTCTCACCGTCATCATCATCGCCTTGCTGAGTGTGGCCCCATCCGCGCAGGATGCCCAGAACCCTCAAGCCATCAAAATTAGCGAGTTCCCACAGGAAATGCGGGAATTTTATACAACAGCGAACGGATTGCCGTCGAATGATGTGGAGCGGATATGGATCGACAATGACGACAATCTCCGCGTTTCCACATCCCAGGGCCAGGCGATATTTGAAAACAACGGGTGGCGGAAAGCAGAGAGCGATGCCCCTGCGGCTCCACGTATTTTCGTCCAGGTACCGATGGCCAAAGGTACCAATGTAATACTTGTTGACGGAAAGAAGGGACGTATGGCAGTAGACCTGCACTCCGGGTTGTTCCCGCCCAGCGAACAGCACTGGGAGGAAGGTGCCAAATATGGCGCAATCGACAAGGATGGCAACTTTTGGATGGCAGGGCCACGTGGCGTGGTTTGCCGCAAAAATGACCACACTTGGCATCTTATCACCGGAAAAGAAGGACTACCTTGCAACGACATCACATCCATGGCCTCCAGCCTCGATGGCTCGGTGTGGTTCGGCACGAGCAAAGGGGCAATCCGCTACGACGGAAAAGAATGGCGATATCGCCAAGGGCTTCGCTGGCTGCCGGACGATGAAGTTCGGGATGTTGCGGTGACTGTGGATAACAGCGCATGGTTCGCGACAAAGGCGGGGGTTGGGGTGATTCGGTTTCAACCGATGACCCTCGCACAAAAAGCAAAATTCTACGAGGACCAGATCGACAAGTTTCATCGCCGCACGGAATACGAATACGTGCTTGAAGTGGCGCTGGACAAACCGGGCGACACCACTGTTGTTCACCAGCATGATAGCGACAATGATGGTCTGTGGACGGCGATGTACGGCGCGGGCGAGTGCTTTGCCTACGCAGCCACCAAGAACCCCCAAGCCAAGGACCGCGCAAAGAAGGCATTTTGCGCGCTGAAGTTTCTTGGAGAAGTAACGCAAGGAGGTTCCAATCCAGCGCCCAAAGGGTTCGTTGCGCGCAGCATATTGCCGACAAGCGGACAGAATCCGAACGACAACGACAATGCCGAGCGTGACCGCAATGCAAACCGACGGGATTCTCTCTGGAAGATCATCGAACCGCGATGGCCGACCAGCGAGGACGGGAAATGGTACTGGAAAACCGATACCAGTTCGGACGAGTTGGACGGACATTTCTTTTTCTATGCTCTTTATTATGACCTTGTGGCCGAGACTCCCGAGGAAAAAGAGGAAGTCCGCGCTCATGTGGGGGCATTGGCGACACATCTTGTCGATCATGACTTCTGCCTGGTGGACCATGACGGCAAACCGACACGGTGGGCTGTCTACAGCCCGAAATCACTCAATCTTGACCCGCGTTGGTATGCCGAACGAGGTCTGAATTCGCTGAGCATTCTGTCTTACCTGCTGACGGCGGAACACATTACCGGCGATTCCAAGTATGCAGAGGCGGCGGACCGCCTGGTAACGGAGCACGGCTATCTACAGAACACGCTCGTGCCCAAGATCCAGGCCGGGCCTGGAACCGGAAATCAGTCCGATGATGAAATGGCTTTCATGTGCTATTACAACGCGCTGAAATACGAGAAGGATCCGCAGCGAAAGGCGCTGTTTTTCCGGTCGCTGTGGATGTACTGGAGAAACGAAGAACCGGAAATGTGCCCGCTGTTCAATTTTATTTTCGCGGCGCAGGTTTCCGGCGGCGATTCCTCCCAGAGATTCCGAGTGAATCCACGCGCCCTGGAAGAGGCTGTGGATCAACTGGTCCGATTTCCGCTGGACCGCTTCAGCTGGGGGCACACCAACAGCCACCGATTGGATGTTCTGCCGCTTCCATTCCAACAGGGTTCGCGTGGCGGGGCAAAAGGCTACCGTGTCAACGGTCGTGTGATTCCGGTAGATGAACGGTTTTTCAATCATTGGAATACCGACCCGTGGTCACTGGATACGGGGGGCAACGGAGGGGAACTTGCGGATGGCGCTGTGTTCCTTCTACCGTATTACATGGGCCTGTATCACGGATTTATCATTGAAGGGTAACCTCTTGTTATCTCTCTCTCCCTCCGGGAGAGGGTTGGGGTGAGGGATTCTTCGAAGAGAACGAAACCCAGGAGGCAAGAACCATGACGGAAATGAACCTCGTACGTCGTGATTTCCTGAAGACGCTGGGACTTGGATCGCTGGCCCTTGGAATGCCGGGCAGAGGATTTGGAGCGGATTCTCCGAAGAATCTCCCGAATGTTGTCTTCATCCTGGTAGACGATATGGGATGGAGCGACCTGGCCTGTTACGGCGCGGATCTCCACGAGACGCCGAATATCGACCGCTTTGCGAGTCAATGTACACGGTTTACGGACGCTTATGCGGCAAGTCCGGTTTGTACGCCGACCCGGGCGTCGATTCTGACCGGGAAATATCCCGCGCGGCTTCACATGACGGTCTGGCGCGAAAACTCCCTGGGAACTCCCGACGATTCGAAGAAGATGATCCCTCCCCGATGTGTGAGCGACCTTCCGCACGAGGAGATCACCATTGCGGAGGTGTTCAAGCAGGCCGGGTATCAGACGGCACATGTCGGCAAATGGCATCTGGGTGACGCAACCCACTACCCCGAAACACAGGGATTCGATGTCAACATCGGCGGAACCTTGTGGGGCGCTCCGAACACCTATTTCTATCCATACAAAGGATCTGATTATTACCGTGAGAGCCGCTATGTGCCACACCTGGAGTTCGGGGAACCGGGGGAATACCTGACCGACAGGTTGACCAGCGAAGCGTTGAACCTGATGGAAAAAATGCACAACGGTCCGTTCTTTCTCAACCTGGCCTATCACACGGTCCACACGCCGATAGAAGGAAAACCGGAATTGGTCGAGTACTACAAGCAGAAAATCAAGGAAGGAATGAGGCACCAGCATCCGGGCTATGCCGCCATGGTTCGCAGCCTGGACGAAAATGTGGGCCGCGTCCTTGCCAAACTTGATGCGCTCGGCATCGCCGATAACACCGTGGTCATCCTTTTTTCCGACAATGGCGGGTACATCAACAAGAAGGACGGGATTCCCGTCACGGACAATTCTCCTCTCCGGTCGGGGAAGGGCTGCTTATATGAGGGCGGGATTCGTGAGCCTCTGATGATTCGATGGCCGGGAGTCACCCGACCGGAAAGCGTGTGCCAGGAGCCGGTTTGTTCCATCGACTTCTATCCAACGCTTCTTGAAATAACGGGGTTGTCCGGCGATCCGAAACACAACCGCGACGTGGACGGGACCAGCCTTGTCCCGGTGTTGAGAGATCCGAACTCAAGCCTGAATCGTGAGACCTTATGCTGGCATTACCCGCATTATTATTTCTTCCCGGAGACCGGACCGGTCGGGGCGATCCGGCAGGGAGACTGGAAACTGGTGGAGCATTTTGAGGATGGAAAACTGGAACTATTCAACCTCAAAGACGACTTGCAGGAGCAAAATGATCTGGCGGATCGACTGCCTTCAAAAGCCACTTCTCTGCATAAGGCACTCGTCAAATGGCGTGAAGATGTGAACGCCCAGATGCCGGAAGCGAATCCAAAGGCGCAGAAGTGAGGGGCATTGGGGAGCCATGTCAACGTTGATACCCTCACCCCAACCCTCTCCCGATTGCGGATTGGGGATTGCGGATTGGGGATTGCGGATTGCGGATTGGGGATTGCGGATTGGGGATTGCGGATTGCGGATTGGGGATTGGGGATTGGGGATTGGGGATTGCGGATTGCGGATTGCGGATTGCGGATTGCGGATTGGGGATTGGGGATTGCGGATTGCGGATTGCGGATTGGGGATTGCGGATTGGGGATTGCGGATTGGGGATTGCAGATTGGGGATTGGACAGCAGAGAAGGGAGCGGAGTGGTAATCGTTCCCTCACCCCAACCCTCTCCCGGAGGGAGAGGGGGAAGATCAGACCTATCCCGGGCGGGGTATAGATCCGTCTCATTTACGATATAGCCCTCTGAGGCGGCATTTTCGTCCGAATCCGATTGTTTTTGCGAAAAAGACAATAATTCACCGCCTGGGTGCGTTTTATTCCATGGTGAGCTGTATCCTATTTAAGGAAACCGGTTTGCCTGCTGAAGGATTCGTGATGACATCCGGGGCGTATTGAACAAGCAAGCCCCAAATCCCCTTGTTCCAACGGTGCAATCCTTCGGAGAATATATCTCTGTTTTTCTGGAAGATTCGAATGAAGCGTTTGTGTAAGAATATGGATGCTTTCAAAAAAATGTGTGCCTCAATCGGATCGAGAATTGGATTGGCGGTTCCCGCGCTCGGTCTCGTTCTCCTGCTGTCCTGTGCGACACCGGGGGAACGTCGCGAGGGTGTCGATGCAAACGCCTATAAGATCATCAAGCAAAAGCAAATGGAGGCGTTTGGAAAGACGGAGCCGTTTTCAATGGAGCCGCCCGCCGATACGTTGCGCCGCCGTTTGATGCTGGCCCAGAATCTTCCCTACTCCAGTCCTGCTTCCCTGAACGCCAACATGCTGGAGCCGATAGAGCATTGGCCCCAGGACACCTATTTCCGTGCAGGCGAGACGGTACAGGCTGCGATGGTGTCCTCTGCGTCCGGGCCTCTCCGGCTGACCCTCATTGATGCGCTTCAAATCGCCGCGCTCAACAACCGACAGTATCAAACCAACAAGGAGGCTGTTTTTCGCGCGGCGTTGCGTCTCGATCTGGAGCGTGATTCATTCCGCAATACCTTTACCGGCTCGCTGGACAGCGAGATCAGCGCGGACCTGAGCGGCGATGAAACCCAGAGCGGTATCGCCAACACCGGTCTTGCGGGCATCTCGCGCAAGTTCCTGAACGGGATCACGCTGACCGGGCGGATCGGTCTGGATCTGGCGAAACTGTTGAATCCGTATGATGACTCCTCCACCAGCGTGTTCGGCGACGCCTCGATTTCGATCCCACTGCTTCGCGGCGCAGGAAAAGAAATTGTGGCCGAACCTCTAACGCAGGCGGAACGCGATGCTCTCTATGCGATTTACACGTTCGAGCGGTACAAGAAGACCTTTGCCGTTTCCATTGCCTCGGAATACCTCTCCGCGTTGCAGGCCATCGACCAGATCGACAATGCAGAGGCCAACTATAAACGGATGGTGACATCCACACGGCTTGTCCGACGGTTGGCGGATGCCGGAAAGCAGTCTCCTATCCAGGTGGATCAGTCCATCCAGGACGAGCTGAGCGCTCGAAACGGGTGGATCAGCGCCCAGATCAGTTATCAGAGCCGGTTGGATTCTTTGAAAATACTCCTGGGTCTTCCGCCCGATTCGCAGATTGAATTGGATCGGGAGGAGTTGACTCGTCTGACGGAGTCGACTCAAAGCATTTCGGAGACGCCCGGTTCGGAGAAGATGGAGGAAACGGTGCCTCCGGCGGATGCCCCGGTGGAGCTGCGTCCGCTCAGTCGTGAAGGCGCGGGACCGATGGAGCTGGAGGAGAATCGGGCACTGGAATTAGCGCTGGATAACCGACTCGATTTGCGCATTGCTCTCGGCGATGTGTACGATGCGCAACGAGGGGTGATCGTTGCAGCGGACGCCTTGCGGGCGGAATTTACGTTACTGGGAGATACTTCCGTGGGCGAACGGCGGGGACTGGGATCGGCCAATCAGTCGGACAGCGCGGATCTCAATCTCGAAAAGGGGCGATATAATGCCTTATTGAGTCTGGATTTGCCGATTGAACGCACTCGGGAGATCGTCGCGTATCGCGAGAGCATTCTCGCCCTGGAGCGTGCCATTCGCGATCTTCAGGATACGGAAGACTCCGTGAAGTTGAATGTGCGCAGCCGGTTACGGACTCTGCAGGATTCCCGGGCGAGTCTGCAAATTCAGGCGCAGGCGGTGGAACTGGCCGAACGCCGGGTCAAGAGCACCAACCTCTCGCTTCAGGCGGGACGGGTCATCATTCGCGATGTGCTGGAGGCCCAGAGAGCGTTGCTCTCGTCGCAGAATTCGCTGACCTCCGCAACGGTAAGATATCGTGTGGCGGAGTTGGAATTGCAGCGAGACCTCGATCTTCTGCAGGTAGACGAAACAGGAATGTGGAAAGAGTATTCTCCCCAGGAGATGAAAGAATGAATGCCGATATGAGTCAATCCAAACGCGGATTCTTTTCACGACGTTCCGTGTGGTTTGTGTTGGTGTGCCTTGTGGCGGCGGCCGGTATCAGCTACGCAACCATGGGAAACCGGTTCGGGAAAGATCCGTTGTTCAGTCAGCCGACGTACGAGGTACAGCAGGGACCTCTTACAATCAGCATCGCGGTTTCCGGAACGATCCAGGCTCGTGAAAAGGTCATTATCAAGAACGAGCTGGAAGGCTCCAGTACCATTCTGTATCTCGTTCCCGAAGGAACACGGGTGAAAGAGGGGGATCTGTTGGTGGAGTTGGATGCCAGCGCCCTGGTCGACCAGAAAGTGGAACAGCAGATCAAGGTCCAGAACGCGGAGGCAGCCTATATCAACTCACGGGAGAATCTGGCCATTGTGGAAAGCCAGGCGAAGAGCGATATCGACCTGGCGAAACTGACATACGATTTCGCCGAACAGGACCTCCAGAAGTACGAAGAGGGGGAATTCCCGAAACTGAAAAATGAAGCGCTCGCCATGATCAAACAGCGCGAAGAAGAATTGAGCCTGGCGAACGACAAGGTGAAATGGTCGCAAGTCCTGTTCAACGAGAAATACCTGTCGCAGACCGAGTTGGATAATGACAAACTGGCAGCGACGCGGATCCAAATTCAACTGGACCTGGCGAAAGCGGATTCGGAACTCCTGGAACAATATACGTACAAGCGGCAGATTGCTCAGTTGACAAGCGATGTTGCCCAGGCGGAAATGGCCCTGGACCGGACGCAGCGACAGGCGAATGCCAACATTGTGCAGGCCTCTGCGGATTTGCAGGCGAAGCTATCCGAATACGATCAACAGAAGAGTAAACTGGAAAAAATCGAAGATCAGATCGTCAAGGCCAAGATATATGCACCCATGGAGGGACTGACGGTTTACGCAACCAGCGTTCAGATGAGTTTCCGAGGCAATAACGAACCATTGCAGGAGGGACAGCAGGTGCGGGAACGGCAGGAACTGATCCATCTGCCGACCACGGCATCTTATATAGCGGACGTGAAGGTGCCGGAATCCAGCCTGGAGAAAATCCGGATCGGATTGCCGGTTCGGATTACAGTGGATGCACTTCCGGGAGCCGTATTCACCGGAAAGGTGATGTCGATTGCCCCGCTGCCGAACGCACAAAGCATGTTTATGAATCCGGATCTGAAAGTGTACAACACCCAGATTTCCATTGATGGGGATGGCGAAACCCTTCGCAGTGGAATGGGTTGCCAGGCAGAGATCATTGTCGATTATTTCCAGGATGCAACGTATGTGCCGATTCAGTCCGTGTTACGTGTGGGCGACAAGCCGACCGTGTTTGTGGCAAAAGGAACGGAGTGGGAGCCTCGTACGGTCGATCTGGGACTGGACAACAACCGCCTTGCGCAAATCAAGAGCGGCCTGAAGAAAGGCGAGGTGGTATTGCTGACACCGCCGCTTTCTTCGGCGGAGGTCTCCGATGAGGATCGATTCAAAGAGGCCACGGATATTCCAAAAATCCTTGAGGAAAACAATCGGAATCAGGCGGCCTCACCGCAATCCCCATCTCGTGGAGAAGTGGGAGCGCCCTCCGGTCCGCAATCGGAACGACGGTCTCCCGATATGGAAAACGCTCCGCAGGAAGGGCGTCGAGGCGAAGGGCGACGAAATCGGGAAACCATGCCCTCCGATCAGGAGAGTCGTGGGGAATTGGGAGCGCCCTCCGGTCCGCAATCGGAACGACGGTCTCCCGATATGGAAAACGCCCCACCGGAAGGGCGGCGGGGCGAAAGCCGACGAAATCGGGAGAACATGACCCCCGAGCAGCGGGAACAGATGCGCCAGCGTATCGAAAACATGACGCCGGAAGAGCGCGACGCCATGCGCCGTCAGTTCCAGCAAAATCGGGAGCAATCCCCCGGGGAAGGCGGCCCCCGGAGAGACCAGTAATATGCCGATGAATTCTCTATCCTCCAACGGTATTGCGGCGCAGCTGGAAGACGTCCATAAGGATTACCACATGGGATCAGAGGTAGTCAAAGCCCTGGCCGGCGTGACGATCTCGTTTGAAACGGGGAGTTTTTGGGCCATCCTCGGCCCCAGCGGTTCCGGAAAGAGTACGCTGCTCAACCTTCTGGGATGTCTCGACCGCCCGTCCAGTGGACGCTACCTGTTGAGCGGCCATGATGTCAGCACTCTGGATGACGACCGATTAAGCGACATGCGTCTGCGACATCTCGGATTTATCTTTCAGAGTTTCAATTTGATACCGCAGTCCACGGTCGAAGAGAACATTCAATTGCCCTTGTATTATCTGGGGTGGAATGCTGCCGAAAGCACTGAACGCGCCCGTGTCCTTGCACGAAAAGTCGGATTGGAGGACCGCCTTCATCACCGGCCGATGGAGCTGTCCGGTGGACAGCAGCAACGGGTGGCGATTGCACGCGCCCTGGCAAACGATCCCTCCATCCTGTTGGCCGATGAGCCGACCGGGAATCTCGATTCCACCACCGGGAAAGAAATCATGGGGATGTTGATCGATCTCAACCGGCAGGGAAAGACGGTCATCATGGTCACCCATGAGCGAACGTTAGCCGAATATGCCTCTCATCGCCTCTATATGAAGGATGGATTGATCGAACGTATTGAAGGGGGGGATTTGTCGTGTTAAGGAAATACGCGCGTGAAGTCCGTCTCGGCATCAAGAATCTTCTTCTGCATAAACTCCGCTCGTTTTTGACGATGCTGGGCGTGGTGTTCGGCGTGGGGAGCGTGATCGCCATGCTCGCTGTCGGGGAGGGTGCCAGTAAAGAGGCGCTGGATCGGATTCGGAAACTGGGAAGCCAGAATATTCTGATTTCTTCGGCAAAGTCCATTGAAGAAGAAGCCGCTACCAATACACGCATCCTGATGAGTGTTTATGGGCTGCTTTATGACGATGAGCGCAGAATCGCCGAGGGTTTTCCCCGTGTAAAGAATACGGTTCCGGTCAAAGAGATACGCAAACAGGCGCGACTCGGCGAACGAATTATGGAATTGCGTGTCATTGGAACAACGCCGAAGTGGTTCGATCTGGTTCAACGGCCCATTGTGGGCGGGCGTGTGCTTCTTCCCCGAGATTTCGAGGCGCGGGGGAATGTGGTGGTCTTGACGGAACACGGCGTGAGAAAGCTGCTTGCCGCAGAAAATACCATCGGGCAGACCCTGCGCCTTGGAAGTGACTATTTCGAAGTGATCGGAATCGTCCAGAGCGCCGGAACCATCGGAGGGGATATCCAGACACCGGACCAGGAGATTGACGCCTATATACCGATCAATGTGGCACGAGAACGGTTCGGTGATTTTTTTGTAAAGAATGTTGCCGGTTCTGAAACGCGGGAGAAAGTCGAACTCCATCAAATCATCGTGGAAGTGGAATCTATCGACCAGGTGGAACCGACCGCCTCGGCGATCCAGGCCATGCTGAAGCGCTTCCATAAGAAGGAAGACTACCGAATCAGTGTTCCATTAACGTTGCTTCGACAGGCCGAGGCAACCAAGCGAACGTTTAATATCGTGCTGGGATCCATTGCCGGGATCAGTTTGCTGGTCGGTGGGATCGGCATTATGAATATCATGCTGGCCTCGGTCACGGAAC
Organism: Candidatus Omnitrophota bacterium; assembly: GCA_029568995.1. Taxonomy (GTDB): domain Bacteria; phylum Hinthialibacterota; class Hinthialibacteria; order Hinthialibacterales; family JAKPRU01; genus JAKPRU01. Next base: position 16,100 of record JAKPYU010000583.1, read on the forward strand.
GGACCCGGGAAATCGGGATTCGTCGCGCAATCGGGGCGAAGAAGAGGCAGATCATTCTTCAGTTCCTGATTGAAACGGTAGTCCTTTCCACCACCGGCGGCCTGATTGGAATGGGGATTGGGTTATTGATCCCGTGGACGATTACAGTCCTTGCGGGGATGCCGACCGTGGTCAGTGCGCACAGCCTGGTTCTCTCCCTGGGGATCAGCATGGGTGTCGGGATTATTTTCGGCATCTATCCCGCGATTCGAGCGTCCAACCTCGATCCGATTGTTGCGCTGCGGCATGAGTGATGCGGTGGGATTGGAATCATTCCAATCTCTGAGGTGAGGAATACTACCGCCCCTGAATCGTGAAATGCTCCTGCAATTTTTTGAGGCGGGATGTGCCGATCCCGTCTACCTCCCGGACCTCTTGCCAGGACCGAAATCCCCTTCGTTTCGTTCGGGCATCCAGGATGCGTTGCGCCAATACATCCCCGATGCCGTCGACGGCGTTCAATTCCGCAAGCGTTGCCTGATTGAGATCGCGCAAGCCCTGTCGCGGTTGAGAGCGGGCCGGTTGAATCGGCATGGCTTGTCGGGGAACCAGCGGAATATAGACGGGATTCTTGCCGCCTTCTCGCACCACGGGCGGTGCGACCCCCGGCATGGTGTTATTTGTAACCGGTGGCGGTGGACTCAAGATCTCCGGAAGATCGGCCAGGCGCATGTATGGACGCAGATCCTGGTAGCATTTCCGGTCGATTCCGGGGACCTCCATCAATTCCCGCAGATCGCTGAACAATCCGTATCGCTCGCGAAAAGCGATAATATTCCCCGCCATTTCCCTGTCGATCCCCGGGACTTTGTCGAGTTGGTCTTCATCCGCCGAATTGACATTCACTGTTTCCGTGGCGGACGGAATCTCGGGAGGTGCGGGGAGATCTTCCAATGATTCCGGAGTGATCAAAACCGGTTGCGTCTCGTTCCCGCCCACACGGTCCCGGTACGCGATGCCCGCAAGGATCAGGAATACCAATAAACACGCCAGATAAAATTCGTTCCGTGTCATGGCCCCAGTTCAGTTGCCGTTTCCAGTTGTCCGGTATTATCCTATCAAATACGTTGAAAAGCAATCGGACGGAAGAACATTTTATGACAGCGGCATCCTCCAGCGTGACGGTACACATTCCCGCCTCCTCGGCGAACCTGGGGCCGGGATTCGATGTACTGGGAGTCGCGTTGACTCTCTACAGCGAACTAACAGTCAGGCTGTCCGAACAAGCACAATTCCATTTCCGGGGAAGTTGGGATTCCCGGTGGGATGAGATCGCCGCCGGGATAATCCGCGTTGTGGAGGATCTTTTTTACCGGGAGTGTGAGTCGGAGCCGGTCCCGCTTGCATACGACCTGGACAATGGGGTACCGCCGGCGCGTGGCCTGGGCAGCAGCGCGGTGGTCCGTGCCGGGGTGCTGAAAGCGCTCAATACCCTTCATGGCGAGCCATTGGACACCACACGCCTGCTGGAACTGATCGCCCGCCTGGAGGGAAGTCCCGACAACGCCTCCGCCACCATGCTGGGCGGCCTGACTGTATCGGGATTCGTGAATGGACGGCTGCGATATGTTCGATTTCCTGTCTCCAATGCGCTGCGATTTGTCGCCCTGGTTCCGACCGGCGAGGTCACAACCGACCAGGCACGATCCATCTTCCCCAAAGACATCTCTCGGGACGCTGCCATCGGGAATGCGGGACGACTTGCACTGATCGTCACCGCGTTCGCAAAAGAGCGCTATGAGCTGCTGCAAGATCTTTTCGACGATGTTTTCCACCAACCCCATCGTGAAAAGCATTATCCCGAATTGCGGTCTTTAACCGCGGTGACCCGTGCGGCCCGTGAGGCCGGTGCGCTGGGCGCGTACCTCAGCGGGTCCGGCTCCACTATGATGGCCGTAACGGTTCAACACCCAGGGGAAGTCGGGCAGGCGATGGAAGAAACCTTCAACCGGGAGAATCGGGAGACCGGATTTTCCTGCAAGATTCTTCAACTCCAATGCGATAATAACGGCACAATTCTCACCAAGATGGATTCCTGAAAACCATGCGTATTTTCCTGTCCGCAGGCGAGCAATCGGGCGACCTTCACGGGGCCAGCGTGGCGCGTGAAATTCGGCGTCTTCAACCGGATGCTGAATTACTCGGACTCGGCGGGACCCGAATGGAATCCGCCGGAGTGCGCATTCTGTATCCCCTGCCCCGTCACGCGCTGATCGGTTTTGTCGGGGTGTTCCGGCATTTGCCGGAGATCTGGGAAGTCTGGCGTCTGGTTCGCCGCTCCTGGCAGACCGAGCGGCCGGATGTGGTGGTCTTGATCGACTATCCCGGCTTCCATCTGCGCCTGATCAAGCTGGCGCACCGCATGGGGATTCCGGTGGTGTACTACATCGCTCCGCAGATGTGGGCGTGGGCGGAATACCGTGTCGCGGTGCTTCGGGAATGCGTCAAAAAGTTGTTGGTCATTCTCCCTTTTGAAGAAGGATTTTTTCAGAAGCATAAGGTCCATTGCGTTTTTGTCGGACATCCGTTGATGGACATACTGCGGAGGATAGAGCCGAAAGTGTTCAATCCGGGGACCGTCGAGAATCCGACGATCGGTCTGCTGCCCGGCAGCCGACTGGGGGAACTGAACCACATACTCCCGACGATGCTGGAGGCCGCACAAGAGATTCGGAACAGTCACGCCGGAGCATCCTTTGTTCTGCCGCTTGCCGATACGCTTGAAGAAAGCGACCTGTTATCGTTCTCGCTTCCTCCCTGGGTGGAAGTGGTACGTGATCCCACCTATCACAGACGGGCACAGATGGATCTCGCGTGGACCGCCTCCGGCACGGCGACATTGGAAAATGCCATCCTGGGTGTCCCGATGGCGGTGGTGTATCGAACACACTGGTTGAATGCGGTCCTGGCAAAATGGCTGATTCGGACACCTCATATCGGCCTGGTGAACCTGGTTGCGGGGGAGGAGGTATGTCCGGAGTTCCTGCAGGAACGCCTTCTTGGAGAGTCGCTCGCCTCATGGACATGTGATTTTCTTGCGGATGAAGACCGCAGGCGAATCATGCACGAGGAATTGCTGAGGGCGAGAGAGTTGCTGGGATCTTTCGGGGCATCCGAGCGTGCGGCGGCGGAGATTCTGAAGATGAGGGATTGAACAAGCTGAGGCGGGCGCACAGCCGACGTGGGCGCACAGCCGACGTGAGCGCACAGCCGACGAGGGCGCACGGCCGTGGGGCGCACAGCCGTGGGGCGCACAGCCGTGCGCCCCTTTTATGTTGAAGGCTGTCAAGGGTGAATTAGTTCATTCTGGTTTCTTTCTCTTTTCGTTTCTTCTGAATATTCAGAAAATCAATC
>JAKPYU010000602.1 GCA_029568995.1 Candidatus Omnitrophota bacterium
GTGGCAGCTGAACCGTTCTCGAATTGAGCGAACCCGGGATCGGATGGCGCGGGAGGATCGGGTTGCACGGGGGCAGTATCCGGGAAAAGACATCTCCTGCATTGCATGGACGGACGGTGCGTTCTGGCTCCTGCCCGAAGGGGTGCAGAAATACGCGGAAGCCATGGATCGTAACCGTTCCCTGGCAAACGGAAGGTCCATTCAACCGATCTGGAGGATGACTCTTCGGGAACTGCTCTTGCAGCACACGGCGAATCTCCGTCAGCTGGTGCTTTCGGTGGCCTACGACCTGGTATCTATCGAGATTCTGAAAGAGAAACTTCCCAGCGACCACGCGATGCTGAAGAAAGAATTCGCGCGCTGTGAGAAGATTGTGGGCGACCTGGTAGAGGAATTGCTGAAGGAGCGGGAACGCCTGGGCAAGGTTCTCACGGAGAATGTGGAATTATACGAGCGGACACTCATTACGGAACAGATGTTGAGAAGAGGGGAAGTCTCGGAGGAGGTGTTGGGATACACGGTGGAAGATCTGCGCCGTGCCCAGGATCGGGTGCGGGATTTGTGCCAACAGGAGCTGAATGTGTATCAGCACGTGTTGGGGGTATCGAGGGGCAGAATGCAGGAGGGATTGAGGAGTGGCGAGCACACACAACTGACCCGAACCAGCCGATGGGATTACACCTTTCATCAGTTTGCGGAACCGCCGGAGGGATTCATGGGTTTTGCCATGCTGGTCAGCCATGAGCGGAAAAGACTGGCGGCCATTGTGTCTTCACGGGAAGAGGAGCTGGGGTTCTCCGAGGAAGGTAAAGAGCTTCTTGACATGTCCAAGAAGCTGGACACCATTCCCGAACCGGGGAAAGCGCCTGCCGTAGAGGAACCCCCGCAAGAGCCTCCGACCAAGGAAGAACCGCCCAAGGAGGCCAAGAAGAAGATCGTTCGTCGCATGGCTACTGCCGATCGGCATCAGCGATAGGCCGTTATTTTTCCATTTCCCCCAATCGTGTTCCGCGTTCCACTCGATGCCCGCGCAAAAAGGCATCGACCGTCATGATCTTTTTTCCGGCGGGCTGGAGTTCCAGGATTTCCAGGATGCCGTCCCCGGTACTCACGCGAATGGTGTTGAACGACATGTCCAAGATGGTTCCCGGAATGTCATGCGCCGTTGCATGAGGAACCTCTGAGCGGAGGATTTTCCAGCTGGTTCCCATGCAGGATGTGCGCGCACAGGGTTCCGGCGCGAGAGCGCGGACCTGGTTATGGAGATCGAGAGAGGATCTCGACCAGTCAAGGATTTCGTGTTTGGGGCGAATCAACCTGGCCCAGGTGACTCGACTTTCATCCTGCTGGATTCGAGGAGCCGTGCCCTCGTGAACATCCAGGACGGATCGCAGCATGAGATCGGCTCCCTTTCGGGCCAGTCGTTCAGCAAGGGAACCGTAATTGTCGTCGGGCAGAACTGGCTCCGGTTCCTGGTAGATCACATCGCCTGCATCCCACTCTTCCGAAAGGTACATGGTGGAGTTCCCGGTTTCCGTCTCGCCATTCATCAAGGCCCATTGAATCGGAGCGGCTCCGCGATATCGGGGAAGAAACGAGGGGTGCAGGTTCAAGCATCCTTTTGGAGGGAGATCCAGCACATTTGTGGGGACTTTTCCGGCATAAGCGACTACGACGATGATTTCGGGGGCTGCTTCCCGAAGCCAGGGAAAGACCGCCGGATCATCAAGAGACTCCGGCTGGAGGATCGGCACACCATGCTCCGCTGCAAGCTGCTTTACAAGTGGAGGGAGAACCTTGTGCCCCCGGCCACGAGGGCGGTCAGGCTGGGTCACAACCCCCCTGACCTCGACGGCTGAATACTCGATCAGCCTGCGAAGTGTCGGACAGGCAAACTCCGGTGTACCGAAGAAGACGACTGGAATCATGGACGCGCAACTACCTCCCAAGAAAGTGATGCTTGAAAGGTGGTACTCAATGGATGCCGAGGTCTCGTGTTATCCGGCCAACCCCCACCTGACCTCCCCCAGGCTTGGGGGAGGAATCTGTCCCCTAAGTTCGGGGGAGACACGGAAGGGATTGCGTATATCATTGCTCGTTCGCCTATGGTGCGAAAGGCTGTGCTTTCTTTCCCAAATCACCGGCTCTGCCGGAGGGATGCTCGCGATCAAGAACCGGGGGTAAGACGCCCCCGCTCCCCTATTTCCCCTGCGCTCTCCAGTCCCGGCACATCGATGGTCTCAATGCCGAAGATATCTTTCTTGCATTTCATATAGTACCGGTAATTCTCATAATCGACATTGGAGGGAACACGATGGTCCACATGCGGGATGAATCCTCCCTCGGCGACCACGGGTTCCAGGCGTTTCCATTCCGCCAGAGTCTCCGACTTGGACTCCAGTTTGCGTTTGTCATATCCGCCGATAATCAGGAGGTCTTTTCCATATTCTCTGCGAAGCGCAACCGGGTCCGTACCGGCGTGGACCTCAACAGGAAACATGCAATTGTACCCGGCTTCCATCCAGATCGGAACGACTGGGCAGATATTGCCGTCGCAGTCGGTGAAGATGACTGTAATTCCGTGTCTGTGCAGCAGGTCGGCGATACGCCGATATCGTGGGAAGAGAATCGCGCGGAAGTCCTGCGGAGAGATCATTGGGCCTTGGTTGAAGCATATATCCTCCCAGCCGCAGGCGACATCAATCTCGACCTCTTTCAGTAAAGGCTCGATGACAGAGATTGCCAGGTCGCACATGTGTTCGACCATTTCTTCCACAAGATCACGGTCGTCATAAATGAGATAGCAGATCTGTTCGAACCCGGTCCAATTTCGAAGAACGCCGAAAAGGGAACCGATATAGACGGCCACGGCTTCCTGCGAGGCGCGTGCATCGGCTTTCACCCGGTTGAGATCGTAGGCAAAGCGGCTCGGATCGCGGGGATTGAGACGTTCCTTGAATTCCTGCCAGGTCCGGCGGTCCTTGATAGGAAAGTCTATGTAGTGCGGAATGGTGGATTCGCGGTCGGTATTCACCTCCGCGATCACACCATCCTCATATCGCACGATGCGGGTCCGAGGGCGTTCTTCGAGGATTTTGTACTCAAACTGAGGAAAAAGGCCCATCCGATTCGGCACATAATGAAAATGCTCACAACCGAAATACCGTTCCACCGAATCGTTGTCATGCAGGTGTTTCGGCAATCCTTGCGTGTGCCATTTCGGAAAGCATTCATCCCAATAGCCAAACTCCAGGTGTGGAATGCGATCCACGCTCTGGTAGTGCATACAGCGTCGAAACCGTTCCCGTGGGGTCATTGAAACGACAGGTTGGGACATTGCGGAGGAATCTCTCTTTCGGTCAAACAGGGTCGAAAATGAATGCTCAATTCAAACAGAATGCCGGGGAAGCACCAAGCTTCCTCGGCATATTGCTCCGCAGAGAAAGGAGCCAGAAGGTGAAAGGAGAAGAGCCTAGCCCGGAAGTTTGTCGAGGTCGATACGAACTTTTGTCAGACCCTGGCGTGTGAATCCCAGCCGTTGTGCGGCGCGGTAAGAAACATCAATCACGCGGCCTCGGATGAAAGGACCCCGGTCATTGATGCGGAGTTTCTCGGTGCGACCGTTTTCCAGATTGGTGACTCGTACCCGGGAACCGAACGGAAGGGTGCGATGGGCGGCGGTCATGGCGTTCATATTGAACCGCTCACCGCTGGCGGTTTGGCGACCGTTGTACTGCTCGCCATACCAGGATGCAATTCCATACTGAGGATACTTGGTGCCCGCAACACGCTTTGTGCCGCTCGCGCATGAAACCAGAAACAAGGCTAGAAAACAACAAAGAGTGATTTTGGCAAACCGCTGCAACATGGCATGAACCTCCTGGTCCATCCCCATTGCCCGGTGAAGAAACATCACAAAAGACCGGCTGCTTTCGGGACTCCGTTCCCACAGACGATCCGCAGATGAATATTATCGTATCTGTAACATCGGGATTTGTCAATATGGGAAGTGGGTTCTGCGCCTGAAGCCCCTTACCCCGTACTCTCTCCCATTCACAGTCCAATTCGATGTACAATTCCCCGTTATCGTCTTGAGCGCTGAGGGGGGCAATTGATGAATTGCCCCCAGGGTCTATCAGAATTCCCGGTGGGCCAGCCCGCAGACAGGCTTGAGCCTATCCTACTTTAGAAAAACGGGGAACACAGAAATGAATACCGCCGCTGTCATTCTCGCTGCCGGACAAGGCAAGAAGATGTGGCCGTACGGAGACACGCACCCGAAGGCCACCCTGCCCATCGCGAACCGTCCTCTGCTGGATCGAACGATCGAGCATCTCAGGCAGATGGACATCGACGAGATCATTGTCGTCTGCGGGCATCTGTGCGGCCAAGTGCAGGAAATCACCGCTCGGCACAAGAATATCACCTGCATCGACCAGCCCAAACCTGCCGGGACAGCGGATGCGCTGCTGAGGGCGCTTTCGGTCATGGTCGCTCAACAAGTGCTTGTGCTGTACGGCGATATGCTGGCGATCCCGGAGGACTTGCAGGCATTACTTGGTTTCCATGAAAGTCATCCGAAGGATATCAGCCTGCTGGTCTCCGGTTGGAACGGCGAGGAACAACAAGCGGGGATCGGCGT
>JAKPYU010000605.1 GCA_029568995.1 Candidatus Omnitrophota bacterium
CTCGCGCTCAGCACTTCAATACCGACCAGTTGTTCTCCGGAGGCGAAATCCAACGCGATATCGTCCGTCAATCGCACAACCCGACACTGGAAATCCCCCTCCAGCAATCGGATATAGAGCGCGTCCGCCGTCTTGTCATAGGTGATTTTCATGGCTCTGTGCCTCCTGGAAATAGAAGGTGAACACGGTGATCACAACGATTCTATCATCTTCTTCAACGGTCACGGGAGCAATCTGCTGTATTCCGTAATATTTTCCGTCCCATTCCCGCCTGAATTCAGCATTCAGACGATGGATCACCCGTCCCTCACGAGCCGGTTCCGACTGCCCCACACGAATGGCCTCGAGCACCTCGTGTTCGGTTGTTCCACGCTCTTTCATTAGCAAAAGTGCATGGGATGTAAAAATGATCGGCTTGCCCATTCACCGTTCTCCTGCATCACTTCGGCGCGGAAGAAAGCGTAGCGTCTGTCAGGGGCTTCTCCTCACTGCCATTACAATACAAGATTGCCGGGGTATCCGCCAGACAAAGAAGGCCCGGCGCAAGCCGAGAGTCCGGCAGAAGTGGCGGCCATCGGGCAGGCAGGGACGCCTGTCCCCACGATATAAATCAATCTCTGACAGGCACACCGGCCTGTCCTACCACTCCAGTAGGCCAGGCGTCTCTGCCTGGCAAGACAAGGAACATTGACCGATTGCCGACGGGGATGTTACAAGAGAGTCGGTTGATACGCTCGATCCTATTTACGCTCATGATGAAGGGAAACACCTGATGAGAACGGTCACCCTCGTTGCGGTCTGGCTCTTGTTTGTCGGTATGCTGTGCCTGCAAATGGATTCCCCGCAAATTTCCACTGCCGGGCCGGATGCGAAGAAAATCCGCATCGGCATTGTCACCAATTCCGTTTCGCCGTTCTGGGACCCCATGACCAAAGGCCTCGAGATCGCCAAGGAGAAATTGGGCGTGGAGGCCAGCTGGCAGGGTCCCCCGCGAGCGCAGGTCTCCGAGCAGCGTCGCATTGTCGAGGATATGGCGGCCCAGGGCGTGGACGGTATCGCGATCTCCCCCATCAATGCCGAGGCGCTCACCCCGGTCATTGACGATCTGGTGAAGAACGGGATCATCGTCCTGACCATGGACTCCGATGCGCCGAACAGCAAACGAATGGCCTATATCGGCACAAACAATGTCCAGGCGGGATTTGTCGCCGGGCAGGAGGCGGTGAAACGGCTTCCGAACGGCGGTGAGGTGATCGCTTATGTCGGAACCCTTTCCGCGATGAACGCCACGGAGCGGCTGGAGGGATTCAAGAAGGCTATCGAGGGCCACAACATCACGGTCCTGGATGTCAAGCAGGACCAGACCGATAAGAACAAGGCCCGTCGGAATGTGGAGGATGCTATCCTGGCCTACCCGGATGTGGATGCGTTCCTGGGTCTCTGGTCCTACAACCCACCGGCGATCACCGCCGCGGTAAAGGCCGCCGGGAAACTGGGGTCCATCCAGGTATTCGGATTCGACGCGGAACCGCAAACCCTCGCCCATCTCGAAAACAAGGAAATCCAATACACAATCGTGCAGAAACCGTACCTGTTCGGCTACTTGTCGGTAGAATTGATTACCAT
>JAKPYU010000607.1 GCA_029568995.1 Candidatus Omnitrophota bacterium
ACGGAAACTACGAATATGCCGCTTCCGATCCGGGCATCCTCGGCGGCCTTGACCCGTTCTGGAGCGGTTCCGGTTCTTCTTTCATTGCCATGGGCGCTCATGACAGTCTCATCGAAGATATCCCCCATTATCTGTGGAACTCCATGATTGGTGGGCAGGCAATCGGAGAGGGAGCGCGGTTCCAGGGTTACACGGTTGGCATCTGGGTTCCGGGCACCCGAACTATCAACAACTCGGCCTACGCCCTTTACGTGGATATGAATGGCGTCCCCGGACTTCTCGTCAGCAACGACATCACTATGGACACCTATCCCTCCGTTGAGATGTGGAAGGCGGAAGGATGGCTAACGCCATATCCTTCCGGGGATGCAGGAAACGTCAATTATTATCCCGGTCACGGCATGCTGTTCGATGGAGCATTTGCCGGACAATTTACCGTTTCTGGTGAGCCCACCGGCTCGATACTGGGATACCAGTACTATGACTATGTCAGCGAAACGATGTTCCTCACCGACGGCTCACAGAGTCTTCCCTGGGGAATCTATAACCTTCGCCTCGGCATGGGAAACACCTTCAGCGGAAGGCCTCTGGACGGAGAAAATCCTGTTGACGCAGGCTGGTCTGCACGGATTGGAGGAACGGGAGAATTCGGCTATGACGAAATTAAAGACTATGGTTACTGGCTGATGGAGGCCGGCGGCACCTGGTACTCCACCGGAGAGGCCTCCGGGTGGGCAAGCGGCAATTACGTCACAAATCTACACATGGGATATATGGAAGGTCCCTTTACGGCTGTTAACATGTGGGAACCTGGGTCCGGCACCTGGATCGGCCAGAGTATCGGTCACTATGAAGGCATGCCGCTGCAATTTGGCGGCTACTGGAACGAATATATGAACATGGGAAGCCTCTATTACAATGATGGCGGCTATGCATCATTTGTAGGGGAAGATTGGGGCCTGGTCGGTATTACAGAAACACCGTACGAAGGAACGAAGAACTTCCTCGCTATGGGGGATTTCTACCTGGATTATGATGGTTATTCCCGCTATCTATGGAATTCACCCATTTCGTCTGAGGGTGCAATTACAGCGGCGCAAGAGTCCTTACCTTTACTGGACGGTGACTTCATAGGCTACACCACCGGCATTTGGCGGAACTGGGAAGATGACAGGACTCTTACCGGCGCCGGAGTTGCCCTTTACATATCACCGGAGGGCACATCGGCCGGACTGATGCGGAGTTATAATATCGAATCTCCGGAACTGACACTGAACGGCGAAAATTATCCCGGCATTGAAATGTGGAAAATCTCCGGGGAGATGAATATGACTGAGAAGCCGACGGGCGATTTGTCTTTGGAAGAATTGTACGTGGGCCTGATGCCTTACTATATCGGAATGGCCGGGAATTTCGACGGTATCGGCTCTGTCTTAGGAGCCGCCTCCAGCAAGACTCTCTATTTCTACGGTTATGATGAGAATGATAATCTCAAAAGCCTTCCCTGGGGTATCTACGATCACGACATGTCTGGAATGTTCGAAGAGACTCCGAATGGAGGGGTCTTCGATCTTGCTGATTCCAAAACGGCAGAGGATCTCACTGGGCAGATGATCACGGTTGCCGGAAGAAGCTACTTCGGTAACTTCGGTTACTGGCTCGGCGATCTGACGGCCACGTGGACAGATGATGCGACCGCAACAGGGGGTGAGATTGAGGGAGGTCTGTCAGGAAAATATGTTACGTGGACGCAGATGGGTGACTTCTATGGCCCCTTTGCGGGCGTCTACGATTATGACCCCCTTGAGGGTGGTGGCTATGATTATCAGAATGGTACTTGGATCGGATCCAGCGTCGGCACTTATGAGGGTGTGAACACCGATTTCGGAGGGGAGTGGTATAATTGTTTTATGTACGACGCTTCCGGCGACATGGAATGGGATGACGGCTGGGGTGAAGGCGCATTCGGATTTAAAAAGCAGGCTGTGGGTGAAAACTACGATTTTCTGGCTATAGGTGACTTTGAAGACGATGGTTCAGGGATGGAGGGTTATGGTGGACCTTACCTCTGGATGGGCCCGTTATCCCATTACAATGATATGCCCGATTCGGACAGAATGCTCGCAGGCTTCACCGCAGGCCTCCGGACGAAGGCAAATCCCGACGCCAGTACCGGCACGATGGCGGGTTACAGCGTGGCGCTTTACCTTACCAAGGACGCTGAAGGCGATGTCAGCGATTTCGGCTTGATTGCCGGCCCGTTGTCCGGCAACTTCTATGAAACCTATTACGATTCCGAATCAGGAGTGATGAATGGCCTGTGGAAGGTCGCGAGCAGTGAAGCAGGCCTGACCACTTGGAAAAATAGCGATCCCCTGCCCGACGGATTCAATGAGTACCCCGATTCAACCGACATCGAACAACATTCATATTCTATTGGCGCCTATGCTGCCGGCGGGTTTACGGGATACAACGAATCCGGAATCTACGGAGAATATGACTACGCTGGATGTACCCAGTACATCATATACTACGATCGTGACAACTTTAAGCAGAGCCTACCCTTTGGAATCTACAATCTGAAAATCGGCTATGGAGACTACACGGGCAAGCCGACCGATTCATCGGTTTTATGGAGCGCAGACATCGGGGGTGGAGGAATATTCGGTTCCAGTGACATTTACGATCACGATGGCTACTGGCTTGCGCATATCGAAGGCGGCACCTGGGCCGAGTACAACGAGGGAGAGGGTCACGGGACCATCAGTGGGAATCTGCATGGAAAATATCTGACCTCGACCCATCTGGGGGATATTTCCGGTCCGTTCTATGGGCTTTATACAGGGATTTATGAGGGTGAAGAACTGGTTTCCACCGACGGCACCTGGATCGGCGGGAGCATCGGAACCTATCAGGGCGAGCCGCTCGCCTTCGGTGGCGAGACCTATGGATCGCTGATGTACCATGACAGCGGTGACGGCAGCTATCTTGGAACAGGCGGCTACGCCGAAGGCCTGCTGGGCGGAGCAGCAACAACCCCCCTCTTTTCGGAAACGGAAAGAGCTCCCGTGTTGATGATGGGCCGGTACTATGATTATTCTGATGGCTCGATGCCTTATCTGATGTACGGCTCCGGCTGGTACTTCAGCGGCTCCACCATCTCCGGGGGATCGGAAGACGGCTCCTTCGACGGTTACCTCGTCGGCCTCTGGGCCAACGGATCCATCAAGGCTCGGATGCTGAGCCTCTACTATACGGGGGAGGGAGAAACCACCGGCTACCTCGAAAGCGCGGGGACCGGGGCCTTCAATCTCGCCGGCAACTACTATCCGGGCATCGGCATGTGGGAGATTCCCGACGGGTCCCTCAAGGCAACGCCCATGGGCGACACGATCAGTTCACCTGAAATTGCCTACAATTATTTTTACGGAACCACGGGGGCAGGAACCTTCAATACAGAAGGCGGCGGAACGTTGAGTGTCACTGTAGCCGCAGGCGATCCGATGCGATTCAGCGAACTCGGCTGGGGAATCTGGAACGCCGGTTTCGGCGGATACTACAGTGGAACGACTTATAAAGATTGGTCCCTCGAACTCGGCGGAAATTTCAGCACGGCTCAGTATGATGATACGGAAAACGGCTACTGGCTGGGAACCATCGACGGATCGGCCTGGGGTGAAACCGAAATCGGCGGAACCTATCTCGGCAAGGCCCTGACGAATCTGGCCGCATATGACTTCACCGGAGATACCATCGGTAGTCACGATGGAATCGATACCTGGCAGGCGGCTGGCATCGGGACGTACAACCGCACCGCGTTGGCCTACAACGGCAACTGGGGCGACGAAGCAACCCTCTATTACAACAATGACGGCCGGATGGGCGTGGCCGGTCACGAAACCGCCATCATCGGCGGCACCGGGCAGTTGCCCTGGAAAGGAAATACCGATTTCAATGCCATCGGCATCTATTCCTTCGACTCAGTGGAGTATGGCGTATACGCCCATTATCTCTGGAACAGCACCGCCAAAGGCTACGATCCAAACGGCTATACCGGCGACGACGGTTACGGCGGCTACTTCGAGGGAACCACCGCCGGCATCTGGGGTAGCGCCAAACCGGGTTCGATCCGGGCAATCTACCTCACCCCCGGCGTTTCCGGCGAAACGGGATACACCAGCACGGTGGGCATCCTCACGAGCGACGACATCGTCGTCACCCCGTTTTCCGGGATCGGCATGTGGAAGGCATTGGGAACGATCGGACCCGATGCCGCCGACCCCGCCGAAGAGATGACGGCGCCCTCTTTCCGGATACAGTCTTCAACGAGCTACGGTGCCCGACTGAGCGGTTCCTTCGATGACAACTCAGCACCGATCATCGGCGGAGATGGCGTCGGCGGATATGGCGGATCGATCGAAACCTCCTATATCGTAGCCAACAGCACCAGTCCCGGATGGGGAATCTACAGCCTCAAGTTCCCCGAACCGGATGAACGCAATACCTCCTACAACTGGTCAGGTGAAAAACTGGAGGGCAACGCCGCCTGGTCGGCCGATCTCGGCGGACCGGGACAGTTCGGCTACGGCGGATCGAGCGGCTACTGGATCGCCCGCATCGACGACGGCCAATGGTCCGGGGGCGGAGAGCTCACCGGAACGGTTCACGGCGACTACCTCACCCCGACCCATCTGGGCTCCCTGCAAGGGCCTTTCTACGGCATAAACGTGTCCTTGGGACCCTGGATCGGCCAGAGCATCGGGACGTACCAGGGAACGCCGCTGGCCTTCAGCAGCGTGCTGGGCGGAAACCTCTACCAGGTCGTCCCCGGAACAGTCGTCAACAACGCGTACCTGCGGCCCAACTTCGAGTCCCATGGCGAAGGCAACTCCTGGTTCGATCCCTTCTGGTACGAAACCGACCATTTTGTCGCGCCCGGTCTCGCATCACCTTACGCCCCCACCCGCATGCT
>JAKPYU010000617.1 GCA_029568995.1 Candidatus Omnitrophota bacterium
TCGCAATACTGCGACATTTCAAGAAGCGACGCATGATCCAAATTTTCCGATGCAATAAATTCGCCCAGCCCGAACCGGCTGTTGATAATGAAATCCCTGAGGCACCAGACCGGATTCGCCGAATATCTCTGGGCAAACGACACCCCGTCCCATGAAAGCAAGGTGTCGTCCGCAAGCAGACGGTAATCTGCCCCGTCCCAGTAATAATCATCCCAAGCAACCGGATCCGTACCGTTTCTGACATCCGGAACCGAAACCTTCCGTCCCTGTACGATCGAGGTGATATTCGGCATGGATCCCGAAAGTTGGTCGGTAGCCAGAAGCTGAAGCCCTAGAAGCGCGGTGTTCGGATAGCTCAAATCATCTGTCTTGAGCTCATCGATCTGAAACAAAAGAAGGTCGCCCTGCTTTAACGGCTGAAGAGAACTATCCTCGCTGGTGCGGGTGATGCGAATATCGTACTGGCCCGGGGTGAGGCCCGCCTTGCGGAATACGCGCCTGACCGATGAACGCGACTGCGCCGAAATCGTCGTCTCGCCCAGATCGATATACGTCCCGGAAGAATGCTCTTTGTATTCAACCCGATAAGTAACGCTCCAGCTCTGGATATCCCCGGTGCTGGAATTCTGCTGGTACAGTCCATTATTAAGCCGCAGGTGAATTTCAAACGCTTCCACGTCTAAATCAACCGTGGTGTAAATATAAGGATTGTTTTGTGTAAGGTTAGCGCTGACCGGATAAATATTGTGCAGATCCTCGAAATTCGGGATCATGTTTTGATAATTCGTGCCGAACCGTTTGTTGACCGCAACACCTTCGAAATTGTCGATTGGGTTATTGTTAAGCTCGACACTTTCTATCGATTCGATCTCGCCCTCGCAGATTGCCAGAAGCACGTTCAAATAATGCTTGTCCCCGTCTTCCCAGAGAAACTGGTTGATGATATTGCCGCCGACACGGTGTTCGCCGTACACCACCGCCACCGGAACGCCGACCTCCTGAATCGTCTGCACGCCGTCCCAGCCATACGTGGGCGAACCCTCATCCATCCCGGCCGAGCCTAGATTGAAATCCGGCATTTTCGGCTGGTTCATGTACTGATAAATGGCATACCCCATCGAGAGGACAAAGAACGTGAAAAGAAACGGATGCGCCACCGCGGCCGCCCAGACTGCCGAGATGATAAATGAAACAACGGCTACC
>JAKPYU010000079.1 GCA_029568995.1 Candidatus Omnitrophota bacterium
CTGCGGGAGCGATGGCCCGGAATGCGCCGGTAATCTCAATCGCGGTCCGGATATCCGGTTGTGCTCTCTCAGTCAGTCTAAGCATTCGGGAGATCCGGTGCATGTGGGTATCCAACGGAACGATCAATTTCGATATCGGGATGTTATCCCAGCCGCCGGGATCGACCGCGTCTTTTCGGGCCATCCATCGAAGAAACAGGTGCAGCCGCTTGCAGGCACTGCCCTTTTGCGGAGACGGCAACAGGCTGTTGCAGCGACTCTCACAGGCCAAGGACAATTCATCCACAAAAGAGGACAACGCGGGCAGAATCGTCTCGTCGTCTTTACGCCGGTAATGCTCGAAGCAATTCCGTAATGATTCATGCCGCCGAAGAGTGGATTGCATGCCCAGCAGCAAATTCACCAGATCCTCACCCGTTGTGAATCGATGGCGGAAATCCGCAAACGTGCGCATCAGGGAATCCCGCGATGCGGTTCGGATGTCCCTTGATGGATTCGGCAGTCGCTCCAGAACCCAGGATACACTGTTCAGGATCTGCCGGACTCTTCCGTAAGCCAGGCACGACGCGATCAGGCCCACAATCTCCCGGTCCGGCGGGTCCGGGTAAGCATAGAGAAACTCCAGCGGATCGGGGTGTACAAATCTCCGCCGGTTGTATTTCGCATACAGATATTCCAGCGCCTGCCCGTTTAATGTGAATCCCATATCGACACTCGCCGCTAATAGACTAATTCCTGTTGGCTTACTTTATCTTTGAAGAGACGATACACCCACGTCTGATACAGAATGACGATTGGCACGAAAATCAACGTTACAACCAGCATGATTTTGAGAGTCAACGGGCTGGAGGATGCGTTGGTTATGGTCAGGCTGTAAGCCGGGTCCAGACTGGAAGGCAAAAGACTCGGAAACAGCCCCGCGACACCAAAGAAGGTACATCCGACAATCGCAAGGCAGGATGCAAACCAGGCTTTCCACAAAGCTCTGCGAAATAGAAAGATTCGCATCAGCATCAATCCGGTCACAGCAAGCACGGGGATGACATAGAGAATCGGATAGACGCGATAATTGCCATACAGCTCTGTGGCTTCCTCCGATGCAATGAGAAATACCATGGCGACCGCTACCAGCACGAACCACAGTTTCGATGCTGTGGAAATCGAACGCTCCTGCAGATCGCCTTCGGACTTGATCGCCATCCACAACGATCCGTGAACCAGGAACAGCAGCACAAACAACAGCCCACCGCACAGGCCGTACGGATTGAGTAATGTCAACAGACTGCCCTGATACACGCCCTGTTCGTCTATCGGGATTCCGCTGAAGATATTCGCAAACGCGACCCCGAACAGCAATGCGGGGAGAAAGCTGCCGACTACCATGCATCCATCCCAGATCGA
>JAKPYU010000632.1 GCA_029568995.1 Candidatus Omnitrophota bacterium
ATCCCCACGGTTTCCCCGGCGCGAATTGCCAATCCGACGCAGACCACCGAGCAGAAAGTCCGGTTCTGGGTCTGGGATGCGAAACGAGCCTACTATTCGGGAACATGGAAGGACTTCTTCAAACAGAAGTGGCCTTACCTGGCGGCCGTGATCGGAGTGGTCCTTGTTCTCTGGTACCTGCCCTGGCGGTACGTTCGGCGCGATTTCTCCCGACGTACGATGATGGGACCGAATTGGAGCACGATCGCCTTTTTCACAGGGGTATTCGGTCTTTTGGCCTATCTGATCATGCGGACATTCCAGGAGATTCGTGTGCCGCGCTGTAAACGCTGCGGATACAACCTGGCCCGTTCCAGCGACTACACCGATTACGATTATCATCACTGCCCCAGCTGCAAGGCTCCCATCCGGCCCGTGTTCACCCTCAACCAGGAAATCGTTGGTCGCGCACGGATGCTGACAACCATGGGAGCGGCGCCGTCTCTGGAGACCGGCTCCGAGGAGGAACTGTTCCAGATACTCTGTCTTCATGCGTTCCGGTCCCGTGCGCAAGAGGTGGTGATGGAGCCGAACGGGAAGGACCTGACCGTCTTTTTTGAGGTGGATGGGATTCCATACCCGGTCTTCCAGATTCCTCAGTTAGCCTTGAAGTTTCTTCTTCCCATCGCCCGCAAGAAAGCCAATATCGACTCCTCCGCGCCGTTTCCGCAAAAGGGGTATTTCATCTCCAGCCTGGGTGAGGCGGATGTGGAAATCCGCTTGAGCATCACTCCCGGCGATCTGGGAGAGACATTTCGGATGCGTCTGACGGACCGACGGGAGTCGCTGCCGAACCTGGCGCAGATCGGACTGAATGATCGTCAGCAAACGCTAATCAAAGAGGAACTGGCGAAGCCTTCCGGGATGATTGTCATCGCGGGACCGCCGAAATCCGGGAAGACTACCGTGGCGTATGCCATGCTGGCCCATCTCAACGATGGACGTCATTACATGGCCTCCATTGAGAAAGGCATCCATGCGGAGGTTCCGGGAGTAACCCAGATCGAGGAAGGACGTGGCGGGATGTATGGCAGGCAAATTCTCGAGGCCGCCGTTCGCCAGAATATCAATGTGCTTTTTGTTGATGAGATCCGGGATCGGGAAAGTGCAGAATATCTGTTGGGGGTCTCCTCCACCAATCGGCGAACGATTCTCTGCCTGGAGAGTGCCGATACGGTGCAGGCATTGGAACGTTTTCTCAACAACGATCTTCCACCGGAATTGCTTGCCAATAGTCTCAGCCTGATTGTCGCGGTTCGATTGGTTCGCAAGCTGTGTCCGGCGTGCAAGGCGGAAGGGAAAACGAAGGCGAAGGACCTGGAACGGCTCGGCCTGTCTCCCGATGTTGCCGCCTCCGCACGGGTTTTTGTCCATGCGGGGTGTGAGGAGTGTATGCGCTCCGGATACCGTGGTCGGACCGGGATTTTCGAGATTCTGCCCATCTCGGACGATCTCAAGCAGGCTATTGCGGCAGGCAGATCGAAAGAGGAGATCCTTCGAATCGCGGCTTCTGCAAGATCAGGCGTGTTGAAAACACATGTGGTCGAGAAGGTTCTTGCGGGTGTGACGGATTTCGATGCCATGGCCGGTCTCTAATCCCTTGACCGCATGGCAATCTTGACTAAGCGTGTCACACATCGGTAGCCTTAATTTGGGTCTTGGAGTGCCCGATTTAATCCCTTCCAGGCGGATAATGAGCATAATCTCCCCTGAAATCTCTCCTTTTCCCGGAGTATCGCCCGACAGTAAGACTTCGGTCAGTCTGGCGCAGGTCTGGGAGCCGATTGCGGGGGAGATGATTGCAGCCCAGGATCTTTACCGCGAGACGATTCTGGCATCCCCCGAACGCAACTACATCCACGAGATTCTTACCAGCAGTGGGACTCATGTTCCGGAGGAGTTTCGGCTGGGAATTGTCGAGCGAATCGGGCGCCATTTTCTCGGTACGGAGGGGAAGTGGATCCGGGCCGGCCTGGTGCTTCTCTCGGCACATTCGTTTGGCGCGCACGGCCCCTCAGTTCAGAAGGTTGCCGTGGCGGTGGAGCTGATCCACCTTGCCACTTTGACGCATGACGACATTATTGACGAAGCCGAGACGCGACGAGGCCTTGTTTCGGTCTGTCACGGGTGGGGCAATTCCATCGCCGTCCTGATCGGCGATTTTCTTTTTTCGAAAGCGTTTAAATTGCTGCTGGAAAGCCGCTCCATCGCCTCTCAAGAGGCGCTGGCAGTTGCCACGGGGCAGATGTGTGTCGGCGAGATCAAACAACTGCGCCATGTCCACGGATTTCACACATCGGAGACGGAATACCTGGAGACCATCGAGCACAAAACAGCCGCGTTGATGGCGGCCTCTACGCAATCGGGCGCAGAACTGGCAGGGTGTTGCCCGGACACGGTCACGCGGTTCTCCCGGATCGGACTGGATATCGGGATGGCGTTTCAGATTGTCGATGACATTCTCGATTATACCTCCACTTTGCACACGATGGGCAAAGAGCAGGGGGGCGATCTTCGGAACGGGAAATTGACACTGCCCCTTATCCACCTGCTTCAACGACGCCCCGACCTGTTAGAGACCATCCGCGCGTCGGAGTATTCGGGTGGATTCGTGGAGGAATTGCGAAAACATATGCTGGAGGAGGGATCGCTGGAGTATTCGTACAATCTCGCGCGCCGATGCACCGGGCGTGCCCGGAAGTCGCTGAATGATCTGCGTGAATCGAGCAAGAATCCCGATGGAATTGACAGCCTTCTGGCCCTGTCGGAGTTGATTCTTTCTCGCGATTCGTAGGTACACGGAGAAGCCCTCACCCCAACCCCCTCCCGGAGGGAGAGGGGGAAGCGGGAGGCCAGGTGGGTATTCGTGCCATGCCCTCTTCACACTGTGAGGTGATCCGCCCCGTATCGGAAGCCGAATGGCTGACGCATCTACATGAAGTGGGAGTCTATTCTTTTTTCCAAACCCCCGCCTGGTGCAACGCACTGTGTTGTTACAATCCCACCTTTTGGAATGAGACCGTGATTTTCGAGTCCGGCGACAGCCGGTTCCTGCTTCCCCTGGTGTCCGTTCAAAAAGGCCCGGGGATTGCCTCGCTGGAGTCCATGCCGTGGGGAACCTACGGGGGATGGATCGGGAGTCGGATTCCGACTGATGAGGAAGAATGTTCCTTTATCGGCTTGCTTCTGGCGGTTACCCGCCCCCAGGTCTCCATCATCTCCCGGCCCGGCGTTCCATTCCCCGCAAGACCGGAACGAATCCGGGAAATGGAGACTCACATCCTGGATCTGTCCCAGGGATTCGAGCATGTCTGGGAACATCGTTTTGCAGCGCGGAATCGTACAAAGATCCGAAACGCCGCACGTCATGAATTAGAGGTCTTTATCGACAACAGCGTCGCTGGTATTGAGGCTTACAAGGGCCTGTATCGCCTGTCCATGGAGCGTTGGACGGGCGATCTGGCATTCGATCCCGACTTTCTGGATCAGTGGATTGACGCACCGCCGGAGCAGGTCTCTTTATGGTTGTGCAAATTCCAGGGCGAGATCGTTGCGGGGGCGCTGCTTTTCTATTCACCGACGGAGGCGCATTATTGGAGCGGGGCGTCGAACCTGGAGTTCAGCCGGTTTCATGCCAACAACTTTCTAGTCAGCCGAACGATTGAGGACGCTGTTCGGCGGGGGTGTCGGACCTATAATTTCGGGTCCAGCGCCGGTCTTGAAGGAGTAATTCAATTCAAGGAACAATTCGGGCCGGAACGTGTTCCGTACCGCAACTCGGTGTTTATGCATTCTCTTTGGCGGGCAGTCCGGAGTCTGAAAACGTGGCTGGGAAAATGAATCTGCGTCTGTGCTATATCGCCGATGGTCTTTCGCGGCACAACCACTACATGCTTCCCTGGTTCGCCTCGAAAGGCTGTGAAGTGCACCTTCTGACCGACCGGCCGGTTGAGATGCCGGGTGTGTTTGTTCATCGGATTGCGCCGGAACAAGGCGGGGGAGCGTTTCGTCATCTTCTGGCGGCGTATCACGTGCGAAGACGGATTGCCGAGATTTGTCCCGATCTGGTGCATGGCCACAATATCACCGGCTATGGGTACTGGGCGGCGATGTCGGGATTCCATCCGCTTGTCCAGACCGCCTGGGGAGCGGATGTGCTGGTGCAGCCGAATCAAAGCCGCCTGGTTCGTACCCTCGTGCGATGGAGCCTGTCGAAGGCAGATCTGATTACGACCGATGCTTGTGCGCTTTCCCAGGCTGTTTCCAATTTGTTGGGACATCCTGGACGAATTGCGGAAATCCAATGGGGATTGGAATTGGCTCGATATCGAACGGAGCCGACTCCCGCTGTCTTGCAGCGTTTGAACCCGGAAGGCCATCTTCTGGTGCTGTCCATGCGACGGATGATTCCGTATTTCAACATCGACCGGATCGTCCGTGCCTTTGCGGCTACCCGGAAATCCATCCCGAACAGTCGCCTGATTTGTTTTGCCGAAGGCCCTGAACGGCCCCGATGCGTGAAATTGGCCGAGGATCTGGGCGTATCGGACGCCGCTCTTTTTCTGGACTGGGTTCAGGAGGAAGAACTGATCGACTGGCTTTCGGTTTGTGATGTGTTTGTGTCGATCCCGGATGTGGACAGCACTCCGCATTCGCTTCTGATGGCCTTTGCGGCGGGATTGCCCGTGATTGTCAGCGATCTGCCCGCTTACAGGGAATGGGTGAATCCGAAGGAAAATGGTGTCCTGGTTCGACCGGATGATGAACAATCCCTGGCGGATTCGATGATCGAATTACTCCGGAATGCGGATCTCCGCCGGGAATGGGGAATACGAAATCGACAGCTGGCCGAGCAGAAGGCGAACCGGGACGTGGAGATGAATCGCCTGGCGGATTTGTATCGCGAGTTGACGGGAAAAGGATGCAGGGACTGCCGTGAACTCCATAAGACCGCCTGATTCAGCGTGACCCCTCGGTTTTGCCAATCGTCAGTAGTATCGGTCCGGTGGATTTAGGTGTAAAATCGGCCAGTTCGCACAGGGAAGGGTCGAACGGTGAAAGGGATGGAGAACGTCATGAGAAGAGAGACATTTCGGTGTTCCTGGAGTCTTGCGGCCCTCATCGGTGTCGGTTTGCTTCCAGTGGCGTTGTTGACCGGCTGCCAGACAACGGGTCGGGGCGGAACCGCGAGCGTCCCAACGGAGATCCTTCAGAATTCGCCTGTTATGCAAGTGCAATTTACCTTGGAGAAGGCGTTGGATGCGTTTGCCACGCTCCGTGTGCATGGAGGCTGGCCGATGGCCTATTCGGACGATCTCACCAAGCGGTGGGGTGAGTTCGATCCGTGCGATGAGTGGCAGATCACGGTTCAGCCACCGGCGACTCCCACAGTCGGCGAGGTTTATCTGCGGGCGTACTTGGCGACCGGGGAGCGGAAATTTCTGCGTGTTGCGAAGGAGGCCGCCGATATTCTGAGGGAGGGGCAGCTGGCGAACGGCGGCTGGTGGTATGAGATTCGACTGGATGCTAAGGGACCTGCCGAATACTACTACCTGAAAGATCGCGGCGATCACGAAAAGGCCGACCTGTTCTGTACGGCTACACTGGATGACCGTGCCACGCAGGGCGCTATCGACTATTTGATGAAGATCGCTGCGGAGACCAAAGACCGGGCGTATCACGAATCGGCCAGGCAGGGATTGGATTTCCTTCTGGCTGCCCAATACCCTCAGGGCGGCTGGCCGCAGCATTCTCCGGCGGAGAGCACCGGTTATCATCAATATCTCACGCTGAACGACCGCGCCGGAACCGATGCCATGCGGACCCTCCTGCGGGGATATCATCAATATGAGGACTCGCGTTATCTGACGGCTGTTCAGCGTGCGGCCAATTGGCTGATCAAGGCTCAACTGCCGGAGCCTCACCGAGGCTGGGCGCAACAATATACCCTGGAAGGCGAACCGGCCACGGCACGGTGGTTCGAGCCACCTGCCTGCTGCTCCGCCGTCACGTCCGATGTCATCCAAATCCTGATTGAGGTCTACCTGGAAACCGGCGACGAGCGATATCTGAAACCCATCCCGGATGCGATGGCCTGGCTGGAGAAATCCCAACTCGAACCCGGCGTATGGGCACGATTCTATGAAATCGGCACGAATCGGCCCATCTATGTGAACAATAATCGGGAGGTCGTTTATGAACAAGTTGACCTGCGCCCCGGCTACAGCTGGAGCGGCAACTACGGTGTCAGCGCCATGGAGAACTACCGGAAATTGACCGAGCTCGGCAAGAGCGCTTATCTCCGGCAGCGCGATTCCATGACTCCTGACCAGGAAAATCAGCGTTTTGATGAGCTGGAGAAGCAGACGGATGAGTTGGAAGCAAGCCTTCGCGAGGACGGTTTCTGGGTCAGTGACGGACGAGTCTCGTGCAGCGAGTTTGTCCGCGACGCCAACCTTCTGTGCGAATACATTGAACTCTGGATCAAGGTGAATCGTTCGGCTTTGCCGAAGGGGTGAGATGATCAACGGGGGATTTGAATTGAGTTTGTTGGATCGATCAACCCCCACCTGACCTCTCCCGATGTTCGGGGGAGGAAAATGTGCAAGTGTCTCCCCCAAGATTGGGGGAGATACAGAGGGGGTTGAATCTGTTGGACTTATCAATCGTAAATCCTCAATAGAAATCAAGAACATGCATTTCCCCATATCCGGCGTGGATACCCCGATCTGGCTGCCGCCGCTGGTTGCCATGGTGATTTCCTATTTCACTTCCATGGCGGGGGTTTCGGGTGCGTTTCTGATACTACCGTTTCAGATGAGCGTGCTGGG
Source organism: Candidatus Omnitrophota bacterium (assembly GCA_029568995.1). Classification (GTDB taxonomy): domain Bacteria; phylum Hinthialibacterota; class Hinthialibacteria; order Hinthialibacterales; family JAKPRU01; genus JAKPRU01. The sequence goes on from JAKPYU010000632.1 coordinate 6,870, forward strand.
ATTTGTCAGCCCGGCGGTCAGTGGCACCAACCTGGTCTACAATGTAGTGGCCATCCCCAGCGGGATTTACCGCTATTTCCACGAGGGACGGCTGGTGTGGCCGTTGACTTGGATTGTGGTGGCCGGAACCGGGCCGGGTGTGGTCGTGGGTGGGATGATTCGTCTCTCGTACCTTCCTGATCCGAAACCATTCAAGGTGTTTGTCGGGTGTGTGCTGCTGTATATGGCGGTACGCCTGCTCCTGGATGTTCTCAAAGCACAGGCCACGCAGCAGGCGAGTGTTTCCACCGATCCGGGAAACTGGCGAGTCGAGATCAGAGAATTCAGCCGCAGGCAGATCGCATTTGATTTTCAGGACCGCACGTACCGATGCGGCTCGGCAGGGATTTTCATACTGTCGCTGGTTGTGGGCGTGATCGGCGGGGTTTATGGGATCGGTGGCGGGGCGATCATCGCGCCGTTTTTCGTAGCCATGTATGGATTGCCGGTCCATGCGGTTGCTGGAGCCGCGCTCATGGGGACATTTGTCACGTCCATCCTGGGGGTGGCGTTTTACCAGATGGCCGGATTGTTCTATCAATCGACCGGAATGACCGTCACACCGGACTGGCTGCTGGGAGGTCTGTTCGGCCTCGGCGGTGTAGTGGGGATGTACTTTGGTGCGAAGACTCAGCGGTTTGTCCCGGCCCGGTGGTTAAAGGTCATGTTGACGGTGATCCTGTTTTATGTGGCGGTTCGGTATATTGGGGAGTATTTCGGGCTTTTTTGATCCGCAAAAGATCAGTCCCGAAGGGATGAAGGTCGATAGCGCGGGGTAACGCTCCGATCTGTTCGGGGAGTTATTCTGTCAATAACAGCCCCACTTTCTTGAGGATGTCGCCCACCATTTCAGGCGGCAATGCACAGACAAATTCCGCTTCCCTTGCTCTCCAATCCAGGCTTTTGACCTGATCCGCCAGAACAATCCCACTCACCGGCAATCCATCCGGAACCAAGACCTC
>JAKPYU010000633.1 GCA_029568995.1 Candidatus Omnitrophota bacterium
CGCAACCCATCCACAATGCGAACCATGCCGCCGTGTTCGAGCTGAAAAATCCCGTCCATACCGGCACGTCGAATTCCACGTCGCTGAAGTTCTTGTCTGGGTTCACCCTCACCCCGCCGAAATCCTTCGCTGCCGCGAACAGTCTGGGGTCGCCCAATGGATCATCGTTGAACACCATGAATTCCGCGTCCACCAGACGCAGCGCGTGGTAATTGACTGCGATCAGTACCGAACCTTTTGGAACCTTCTTCAGGTCTTCAGGCAGGCTTGGCCCGCCCCCCAGCACCGCCGCGGGTACCCCTTTATAGAGATCCATGAACTCACTCATCCGCTTCATGCTTTCTGGTAATCCTCCAGCACCTCGTTGTCCTTGTTCCCTGCCGCGTCCAGGCTCCCATCCTTCATCACCCGCGCCATATTCGACGGGATGTAATACGCATCCCCGCCTTCGTATGCCGAGAGATCATTCACCTGGCGCGCCTCGTTCGGCGTCATCTGCCCGCTCTGGATCATGCTCCTCAGGTATTCAGACCTTGTCTTCGCGTCCATCCACAGCAGCGCTTCTCGGATGAATCTCAGGTACGTACTGCCCCGCTCTTCAGCCCGCAGCCACTTCAACCGTGCCGCCTGCTCCCATTGCACCAGGTACGGGTTCAACGTGGTCGACAGGTAATCCAGCTGCTGTTGGCTGTTGCTCTCATAACTCTGCTTGCCCATGTTCAGCTTGTGCAGTGGCATCCCGAAGAAGTTGCTGATCTCCGCGTCCGTCGCCGCCACCGTCTCCAGGAACTGCGCATCCGCCGGCTTCATCGTAATCGTTTCGAATTTCGTTACACGGCTGTCGAATACTGCGACCCCGCCGGAATTTTCAGAGCCCTTCACGGCCGAGAGATACGAATCCTTGACCTTGTCCCTTGCTTCTTTGTTCATCTCCCCGTCAACGTAGATCGCCGCCGCCGGCATCAATCCCTGTGAATAAATGCTGTCCTGCGTTTCATGTGCGCCCAACTGCCGCCCGATCGTCTCCCGCGCGTATGTCAGCACGCTCTTCCCTGAGAGACCATCCGTTGAATTGATCATCAGGTGCAGGATCTCGTTGCTGGGAATGTGCTCATCTTTTCCATTCGGGAACGTGGTCTTGTACCACAGCCCGCCGTTCTGATCAAATTCAGGTGCTGTCTTTGTCGCATCCAGGATGAACCACTCCCTGTATCCACCCACTGGTTCCCAGATATAAGCGTTCCCGTAGTAGATCAGCCACTGGACGATCGTCTTCTTGAACACGAACGGCGTCATCCACCGGTTGGGTTCGATCTCGATCAGATACGCCGTGTTTCTCACCACCGCGTCAGGGTCAACCTGCGTGATCGACCGCCCGTTCTTCTGGAAGACCTGGAACGGCAGCGAAGCGATGTCATCGCTCAAAATATTCCCGCAGCGGTACGCGGTGGCAATGGTCTTTGCTGTTTCTGCAGAAACGCTCTTCCCGGTCCGCGTGTAGCTGCCAAATGACCGGATATATTCTGGACGTGTTGACGGCTTGATCGGCGGTATGCCGGGTTCCGGCATCGGAACGTTGCGGGCGGTCCGTAAAAGATTACTTATGATCATTCCTGGCCCCTCCCAATCCGATTAATACGCTGAAGATTAGGCACATCCCGCCAGCTGCAAACCAGATCATGTTCGGATAGGTGATCCACACCCCGTACAGGATCAGCGCGCATCCGATCAGCGCCAGCAGATCATCCATATATTTCATTCAGCCCTCTTTTCCAGTACCACGTTCACATTCCCATCCTCGGTATACTGCAGCGAAAGTATCTTCCACGGCTTCGGCTGGTATGTCCGGTACCGCGTGTATTCCGGGTCAAAATGCTCAAATGTCACCGCCGTGATCGGGTTGCAGTGGGTTGGATCATGTAAAAAGCCCGCTGATCCGCCGTAGGGTGTCTCAATGTCCACCCGCGCCCCTGTTTTCATCACCCGCCACATCTCGTTCATGAACTCGATAAACGGCCGCCGCGTCCCCTTTTCAGTCACAGACACTGGCGGAATATGTTCTAGAATATGCCAGGCCTTCGCGTATTCCACGCTCTCTGCCTCGATTGGCCACGGATGCACATTCAGATCATGCACAATATCCACGCCCGGCAGCTGTTGGATGTCCATCCCGATAAATCCCAGGTCCTTATGGTTTCCGCAGGCGATGTCTAGTTTCATCACATACCCCAGTCCATTCATTCTTTCCCATTGACTTTTAATGGCAACCTCATCTGCTGTTGCGCGTCGTGAATCCTGCGCTCTGCTATCTCAAAGTATTTCGGCTCAATCTCTATCCCGATGA
>JAKPYU010000659.1 GCA_029568995.1 Candidatus Omnitrophota bacterium
GATTCACTCCAGAAAATAATTCAAGATTTTTATTTTAGGCTTGGCATAAGCCATACTCAAGGGTGGCCAGCATTTGACTGAGATTTCTCCCACGTTGCGGACGGGGAGAAGAAGAAGAGAACCACAAAGACACAAAGGCACGCGGACAGGGAGGACGTGGTGCGGGGAAGAGCCACTGCGATGAAGATGCCGGTAACAGGTTCGGGGGCAAGATGCCCCCGCTCCCCTGGAGCGGCAAGTCACCAGGCACAGTCAATGTCAATTTGAAGCCGGTCGAAGGCCAATTCCATACCCTCCGGCAGATCCGCATTTGCTTTGCGGTGATCCACATCATGGGTCATGTGAGTAAAGAAGGTCCTTTCCGCTCCGAGCATTTGAGCAGTTTGGACAGCCTCTTCGAGGTTGAAATGGGTTGGATGGGAACGATACCTCAGCGCGTCCAGGATGAGCACTTTGAGGCCCTTCAGTCTCTCCAGGCTCCGGTCCGGGATGCCGCTGCAATCGTTGACATAAGCAAACGGGCCGATTCGATACCCGTATATCTCCAGTTTCCCGTGCCAAACCGGAATCGGTTCGATAAGAATCCCATGGAAAGTAAATGCCTCACTCACTTCGTGGAAAGCCACTTTCGGAATCCCACCGCCGTTCTGAAAGGGATTCGTGAAATAGGAATAGACCTTCCTGAGATGTGAAATGGTTCGGGAGTGTCCGAAAGCCGGAATCTCCTGTCCCTGGACAAAATTCAGGATCCTCAGGTCATCGCAGCCGAAAATGTGGTCCGCATGTTCATGTGTATACAGCACAGCGTCGATTCTGCGGATATCGTTTTCGAGGCATTGCTGCCGCAGGTCCGGACCTGTGTCGATCAGGATCTTGATCGCATCGACCTCAACCAGCGCAGAGGACCGCAGCCTTCGATTATGCGGATCGCTCGACCGGCAGACCTCGCAGTCGCAGGCAATTACGGGGACGCCACTGGAGGTGCCGCTGCCCAGGACGGTGATACGCATATTGGCTGGTTGTGGGGGCATGAGCGAACTCGTATCGCGCAATTGAACGCAATTGAACAGTCTTGACATATATTGTCATTCCGAACGGATGTGAGGAATCTTGGCAAACCGCGAGATCGCCACGTCCCGGCCCTTCGCAGACTCAGGCGCCGGGACTCGCGATGACGAGAATCCGTTCGGTTGCAGAACACCGCCTGTCTTGCGTCACATCTTCTCCGGCGCGGTGACCTTGAGAATACCGAGCGCGTTTTCTATCACCTGTCGCACGGCCTGGACCAGCAGAAATCGGGGTTTGGAGCCTTGCGGATCGCTTTCGCTGAGAACCCGCTGCGCTTGGTAGTAGGCATGGAATGTCTTCGCC
>JAKPYU010000678.1 GCA_029568995.1 Candidatus Omnitrophota bacterium
TCCCCGCCGACGTGCTGGAGCACGAGCGGGTCATCTTCCGCGAGCAGATGAAGGAGAGCGGCAAGCCCGCCCAGGTCATCGAGAAGATCGTCGAGGGGAAGCTGGACAAGTTTTTCAAGGAGAACTGCCTCGTGGAGCAGCCCTTCATCCGCGACGACAAGCTCACGGTGAAGGCCTACCTCGAGTCGCTGGCGCCCGCCGCCGGCGCCCTCGACGTCCGCCGCTTCTCCCGCCTCCAGGTCGGGGAAGAATAAGCCAATAACCGGATCTCGAACCCATCCGCCGGTCCGTCCCCACGGGCCGGCATTTTTTTTACCAGGCACAGCGGTTTTTTTCACCACAGAGGCACAGAGGACACAGAGGAAGTCATCTGTCATTTTTCATGTAATGGTTTTGGACTCGGGACTTGGGCTCTGGGACCTGGATGCTGAGAGTTTGGACTTGGGGCCTGAGAGTTTGGAATTGGGAGTTGGGATCCGGATGCTGAGACTTGATGCCGAAACCCCAGTTCCCAGATCCCAGTCCCCAGCACCCGGGTCCCAGCACCCAGTTCCCAGGTCCCAGTTCCCAGGTCCCAGCACCCAGTCCCCATGTCCCAGTCCCCAGGCACCCAGGTCCCAGTTCCCAGTTCCCATCAGCAAAAACAGCCTCTTCTCCAAATAACCAATAAAATATAAGCAATCACCGATAACCAATAATCCGAAATGCCCAATAAATTTCTCTGTGCCCTCCGTGTCCTCTGTGGTGATATCTCCCCATCCCGACCCCCGGATTTCTTGACTTTCCAACGCTTTCCACTAGAATGATCTGTTCGATTTGTGCCCCGGCGCCCGATCCGCCGGGGGTACAATACGAACGGTCGTGTATGCGGATGACGGCACAACCCAGCGCCCCCTTTTTCTTGAGCCGCCGTGCTCTTGACGGCGGAGCTGCATCCTCACCACAGAGTCCGCCGAGGACACAGCATGTTCTGGTGGTGTGGGAGCAGGCTCGGGATCTCGTGAATCACTCCACGCGTTGCGGCGCGAATCATCTGCTATAATCGCGGCAGGAGGTTCCTGATGGCGAAAGAAAAATCCATCCAGATCGACAACCTGCCCGAGGCGGCGCAGCGAGAACTGCTCGACTTCTACGAGTATCTGGTGGACAAATATCAGGAACCCGTTCCGGAGCGGAAAAAGAAATCCGGGCGCCTCGCCGCGGACAAGGCGCGGTTTTTCGAGCATGTCCACAGCTTGTCGTTCCGTCTGCCCAAAGAGTATCGCTTCAACCGGGACGCCCTGCATGAACGTTAAGGTCTTTCTGGACACGAACCTTTGGGTGTACGCTTACAGCACCGACCCGAAAGGCGAAATGGTCCGCTCCCTCATCGCCAGCCGGTTCAGGAAGATCGCCCTGAGCACACAGGTGCTCGGCGAGTTCTTCACCGTGCTCAGCCGCAAGCTGAAGCGCAACCGGGATGAGGCGGCCGTTGCGGTCCGCACCCTGAGCGATCACTTTCCGGTTCAACCTGTGTCCCGAGCGACCGTCGAACAGGCTCTGGATGTCTGCTCCCGGACCGGCTACTCTTTCTGGGACAGCCAGATCATCGCCAGCGCCGTGGAGTGCGGTTGCGGCATCCTGTACAGTGAAGATTTGCAACCCGGACCGGTGGCCGGTACACGCCTCCGGATCATCAATCCCCTCAGCCCCCGCTGACCGATTGACCAATTCACCAATTCACCAATTCACCCAGCTCTTCTTCAAATAGCCAATCAAACATAAGCAATCACCGATGACCAATAAATGAAAAATGAATCTGCGTCAATCATCCCCAATCTGCGTCAATCCGCGTTGAATTCCTCTGCGTCCTCTGTGTCCTCCGCGGTGAATAATTCCTGTCTGCTCTCTGTGTCCTCTGTGCCTTTGTGGTGAATAATCGGACTTCGGACATCGGACATCGGATATCGTCCCGACACAATCTGCCTCGACACCAGATAGCCAATAAAATATAAGCAATCACCAATAACCAATTATCCGAAATGGACAATGAAAAATGTCCAATGATCAATGACAGATGGCTCCTGCTGTGCCCTCTGCGTACTGGTGGTGAATC
>JAKPYU010000681.1 GCA_029568995.1 Candidatus Omnitrophota bacterium
AACGACTACCGGAGATACCCATACGATTCTCGTTGGGATTACCGGGCTGATGTATTCGGCCACAGGGAGCTGATCATAAATGACCGTATCAGGAACCAATGATCGCTACCTGCGATCCGATGTGGCGCTCCGTGTTGCTTATGAGAAGATGGAGCCTTACCTTGTCGCGCTGGACTTCGTGCGCCCTGTGCCCGAATCCGACGGCAAGTTCATGTATATCTATAACGACACCAGCAAGTCAGGAGATAGTAAGAAGAAACAGCCTGTCGGGTATACACAAGGTGGCGCATTCCCGGAGATTGATTTCTCACGTCCGAGCACCGCCGCTGCACTCATGGAAAGTAACGGGTTCTCCGTCAGGCTTCCGCGTAACGTGATCCGGCAGGATGCCGGTAAGAACGAGATCATGCGGTGTTACGAGAACGCCGGGTTCTGGTTGGCTGAATGGCTGAACACCAAGATCCTGGCAGCGATGACCGGCGGCGCTACTACGCCGTCATGGACACCGACGGATACCTGGGACTCTACCAGTGCTACACCAGTCGAAGATCTCCGTCTGCTCAAATACCAGATGAGGCGTGAGGGATACCCGTATAGGCTCACTGATGTGCTTGTCGATGTCGAAAACCTCTCCGAGCTGGAAGCATACCTGACCGCTATGGATATCTCCGCTGTCAAGCAGGAACGTATCTATGGGATGCCTGGCGGGAACGGGGATAGTATCTACGTGCCTGTCGCCGGGTGCACGGTAACGGGGCTGGATTCCGGGATCACTGAAGGCTACGCTCTTGCTGTCGATAAGGGCAACCCTGCATGTGAATACCACTACTACGTCGACCCGAAGTTCGGGACTGCACGGATCACCTATACCACCATGCAGGACGGCAAGAAGACGCAGAAGACCGTGCCGAACATGGGCGTTCATTTCAAATCGTTCGAAGAGGACGATACGCACGACACGATCATGCAGTTCTGGGTCGAAGGGAAACCTGTGGTAATCAACGCATACGGGATTCTTTACGATAACGGAATCTAAAACTACCCTTTTTTTCTTCAGTGAAAAAGAGGACTGCTCCAGTACGAATACAATATCAGGAGGTAAATAATAAATGGCTTATACAGCCCCAGATGCAAGAACTTTTGC
>JAKPYU010000098.1 GCA_029568995.1 Candidatus Omnitrophota bacterium
TTCTGCTCGAACGCGACATTGCGGAACGGCAGGCTGTCCAGGCGGGGGACATTGTCCTCATCCCAGAAGAATCCGACATGGCAATACTCCTCCAGGTAGGTCCAAACGGCATTTGCCGCACCACGTGGGGTTTTGCCGCAAAGGAGCAGGACCGGTGGAGCGCAAACAGCCTTGCAGCCATCCGGGCCGAGGGAGTCGAGCGACTGGCCGGTGAGATGGGGAGCCAGGCTGGACGGCGCAAAGGTCCGGGAGAGAGCGGTTGCGAGAAAGAACACCTGTGTGTTCATCTGCGGATTCGGGAATTCGGTGCGCACGGGGACTTTTCGGTCGAGTATCTTTTCGAGATAGGCCGAGAGATCCTGTGCGGCGAATTGCAGGGCGGGCGGTTCCTGCGGGTGAACGACGACAACAATCTCGGCGGTGTCGGAAGAGGCCGGGGAGAATGCTGCAAGGTTGCAGATCCCAAGGGCTGAGAGGAGGAAAAGAACGCGGGCGATTTTTGTCGAGAAGTGCATGGGCGGATACCCCCGCAATTTGGGATAGGGGGATTGTACAACAGGAGGGGGCGGGAGGGAATATGAAATTAAGAATTAAGAATTAAAAATTAAGAATGGAAGAAAAGAGGGGACGAACACGGACAGACACGGACGTGAAGAGAATGGACAGGGTGGACGGAGTGGCAGAGCAGACGGGCCGGTTCAACCGCATCCTGGGCGTCCCCCGCGAGACGCCCGGACCGGAGAAGAAAGGCGAGGCCGACCGCCGGATCACGCGCGGTCGCACACGGAATAGAACCAGAGCCGGCGCCACATGCCGAAATGGTCTGCCGTCAATCTCTTTACACAATAGTACTACAAAATCAAAAACGAAGCCCAACCACGGATCAGTAGATCTGCCAATCCTGAACGGTGACCGGTTCGGGAGTCGGCGTGAATAACGGCGTTGGTTCGGGAGTCGGTGTCGGGGTTGCCGGTTCTTCGCCTGTCAGCACAACCGACTGGTACATATTATCACTGCCCCATCTCAAATAATCGACCCCATCGGTGATCCTCGCTGAGCCTGACAAATAGAACCCATACGGGCAAGTATGCCAATCCATTACCTCGCCCCCCGAGTTCCTCGGCAAGAGTGGCGGCAGTTCATAATTCAATACTCCTTGCCACATCGGTGGCATTCCGTCGTTTGAACCCGCGTACTGATCGGCAACAAACTGTCCGCCGTACCGATTGTTGCCCCAGTAACAATTCAACCGGAAATCCTTCAGAAAACCATCGGGATGCCATGCGGTGATGGTGAAAATCAGGCTTGCGTCGCCAAGATGGGGGAAGGCAATCTTCTCGCATTCTGAGATCGGTGTGTGGTCCGCATAGGCAATATTGTCAATACGAAACTCCACAGGCCGGTTGTTGATCTCAATTGTGAATTGGTCCAGATCGTTGGGCGGCAAAATCACTTCATCCAACGTACCGTCACCGAGCAGGCGGAATGCCTTATATGTAACGGTATATTTCCCGTTCAGGCCGGTCGTGTTCCAGATCAAACGAAGATCCGTGAATGTCCAGTATCCCTCCTTATTCAGCAAGTACACATTGGGCACACCTCCTACCGTCTGCGGTCCCATTTGAATCTGCGTACGGGTAATCGTGGCATCCGAATTGATGGTGAATTGGGTTTTGACAAGAGGGTCGTCCAAAGCAACTGAGCTGGAGGTGCCGTACGGTGCGACCAGCACCTGATAGTAGTCTACATCATCGTCGGCCCCGAAAAGTCCTCGCAGCCACAGGTAGCCACCCAATGCGGCGTCGGTGAATTTCTGAATACTCAGATCGTCGGCTACAGCATCCGACACCCTCAGTAATCCGTACGAAGGATCGCTCGGATCGGAGACAATTTCTGTAATGGGAACCTTGCCGATGCCGGTAAAGATAAAACCGCTGCCGGAATGCGTCGCCACCCCAGGATCCAGACGCTGACCGCCGAAGGCCCCCATATCGTTGCGGGACCCATCGAGATCGTTGTATGCGGCATCCGGATCTCCGGCGTCCACACACGGCGATCCCGGAACCAAGTGGAAATCCCCGCGAGCCACGTCCGTGAACGACGGATCCTCGGATAGGGCACCGATTCCGCCGGGGACCTGGGACCACGCCGTGCCGTCATGGAATGCATAATAGGAGTCTCCGTCGGCCACATTGGCGGGATCGAAAACATCGTTGTACGAGACGACAGGCGAGGCCGGAGATCTCCACAGAATGCCTCCGACCGGTTCGGTATTCCCCCGGACGACAATGTTGTTCTTGATTACCGGCGACACGGCACCCACATCGAGCGCCGCAAAGGAGATCCCCGCATAGTATCGGTAATCATAAATGGTATTGTTGATAATACGCGGTTCACTGTAACCCTGTCCCCGAATGCCGATACCGCCCACGTGATAGATCACATTATTCTGAATCAAAGGCGACGAGTTATCCAAGCGAATGCCGTCCGCTAAAAAAGAGCTTGGATCTATATTTACGATGGTATTCTCCCGCAGTGAGAGGTTTGAATATTGGCAGTATATTCCCATGTTCGCGTTCGTAATCGTGAATCCGGACAAGAGGGTACCGGAGCCGATTCCGACGCAGGTCACTCCGAAACCGCTGCCGCCACGATCGATAACCGTGGAATCCGCGCCCGAGCCAAGTACGCTCACACCGTCCTTCATGTCGACGGTCTCGGCATACCTCCCAGGCAGGACTCGCACAATCTGTCCGCTAATTGCCGCCGCGATTCCTTCACTGATGGTGTTATAGGGGTACAGCTGCGAACCGTCCTCGACACCCGACGTGTTGTCATCGTCCACGCAAATCGTCTGTCGATGGAAGGTATAATCACTCTCTATGTCAGGGCGGCCCGAACCATCCGTAAATACGGTACTGTTGTGAACGAGCAGTGTTCCATCCTCCAAGAGTTGAATCGTCAAAGTGTATATCGCATACGTAGGCACGTAGACAGCCGTGAATGGATTGCCCGTGTAGGGAACCGTGACAGTATCCCAGTCACAATCGATTGGCTCACACGATCCGAAAGCGTGTACGGTCATATTGCCATTGCTCTTGCCGAGGATGATGCGAGTAATACCGAGGGTATTCGGATCCGTGTTGATCCAGGTATCCACGAAACTATCCGCATCTATCACCATCGGAATTGCGCCAGGAGCCGGTACGGGAAGCCACGTCGGCAGAGCTGCAACTACGGTTCTGCCGGAGTCTCGGGAGAGAATATCCGTCCGAATTGGCGACAGAGGGCCGAGGATCGCCTGGAGCACGGAGTTTTGTGTCTCCTCCGGCTGACACGACGTGCATGGCGGTTCATTCGAAAATGCCCGGGTCCCGGCAACTCCGGTTTCTATGGCATGGT
>JAKPYU010000099.1 GCA_029568995.1 Candidatus Omnitrophota bacterium
TCATTGTCTTCACCTCCGTTATACGATCTGGTTGAGATTGTAGAACATCAGTGGGATTTCGTCTTGCGTGGTCTGTATTCAGAGGCAGGCAATGTTAGACTCTGCAAGAGAGAGAATTTGAGGCGTGAACCATGTCGATTCGATTTGATGTTTCGCATCTGTGCTCGTTTGTGACGGAGATCCGTGACCTCCTTGCGCCGGAGCCGGTGTACCTGGTGGGGGGGATGGTCCGCGACAGTATCCTGGAGGGGTATCGGCGGGGCGAGGAGATCCCGGATCTGATTCACGGCGAGGATTGGGACCTGGCCACGCGATGCCGTCCCCGGACGGTTCTGGCGACACTGCGGTCTGCCGGGATCACCACCATTCCCGTTGGAATCGAGCATGGCACGGTGATGGCTGTGCGCGAGCGCTTGAATGTCGAAATCACCACATTCCGCTCGGACGGCATTTACGAGGACGGAAGGCATTGCCAGGTCACCTTTGCCGATTCGATTGAAGAAGACCTGGAGCGGCGCGATTTCACGATCAATGCGCTGGCGGTGGATCTGTCGTCCGGGGAGATTGTGGACCTGTTCAACGGCCTCGAAGACCTGCAGAAAAACGTCATTCGGGCGGTTGGCGATCCCGACCGACGGTTTGCCGAGGATTATTTGCGGATGCTTCGTGCAACGCGCCTGGCCGCGAAAACGGAGGCCACCGTGGAGGCCAATACGCTGGAGGCCATTCGCCGTCACGCCTCCAAAATTCAGAACATATCGGCGGAACGGATTCATGATGAGCTGCTGAAATTGATGGGGTACATGCGGCCATCGCATGGGCTTCTTCTGATGAAGGAAACCGGACTGATGCGGGAGATTCTGCCGGAACTGGAGGCCTGTTTCGGCGTAGAGCAGAATCAATTCCATTCCGATGATGTCGGAATGCACTTGCTCAAGACAGCGGATGCAATTCACCCCCGGTATCCGCTGTTACGACTGATTGCGTTGTTTCACGACCTGGGAAAACCGGAGCGCAAGCGCTGGATGAAAGACCAGGGAGATTATGTCTTTTACGGTCACCAGTTCCCAAGCGCCGACAAAGCGGTGGAGATTATGAACCGATTGCGGTTCCCGACTCGCGAGATCGACCTGGCGCGACGGATGATCGAGAACCACATGGTTCGGCTGGGACCGGAAGCCACGGCGAGTTCGATTCGTCGCCTGATGCGCCGCGTGGGCCGGGAGAATATCCGGTCATTCCTGCGAATTCGCATTGCCGATCGGAAAGCGAACGCGCTCAAAGGTCCCGGACTGGAACCGGGGCTGTATCATGTCATCCGAACTATCCGACGAATTGAGCGGGATATGGATGCGCTGAAGATCACGGACCTGGCCATCGGCGGAAAAGACCTGATCGAGATGGGGCTGAAGCCGGGGCCGATTTTTTCAGAGATATTGCATATTCTATTGGAGCGGGTTCTGGACGATCCATCCCGCAACACACGGGAATGCCTGTTGCCGCTGGCGGATGAGATTGCGGGGGCGAAAGGAAGAGAATAAGACCGATGGGACGAATGAGACCGATGGGGATTATCGGAGGGAGAGAGCAATGCGGGGTAGACAGACCCTCACCCCAACCCTCTCCCGGAGGGAGAGGGAGAAGAAGGCGCTCTCCCCAGAGCGATTAAGGAAAGAAGAGAGTGACTTGCAGGGCGCCGCTGAGATATCGTATTTCTGTAACTCCAGCACTCGGATATCCATGATGCGAAGACTTGTTTTTGGCGTATCTGTTCTGTTTCTGATTTCGATTCCGTCTGTATGGGCAGAACCGGATGCGGACATTCGGATGTTCGATGCCCGTGTTTTATCCAATTCCTTCGTATCGGCGATTGAGAAAGTGTCTCCGGCGGTTGTGAGTATCAACGGAGAGCGGAAATTCAATTCGGAAGATCGTGAGAAGATCAACGGGATCATTCAGGAGCTGCCGGAGAGTTTTCGGGACATGCTGGACCTTATCCCGGACCGGCAGCGCTGGCAGGGTTCCGGGATGATGATTCGCGCGGATGGGCTGATTCTGACCAACTATCACGTGCTGGAGGGAGCCGAGAAACTGAGCGCACAGTTCGCCGACGGGAGGGAGTTTCGAGGGGAAATTGCGGGACACGATCCCTATACCGATATTGCATTGCTGCAACTCGAAAACTGCCCCGGCGATCTGCCGACGGTGTCCCTGGGCGATTCCGATACGCTGCGGGTGGGGGAATGGGTGCTGGCAATCGGCAGTCCGTTCCGGCTGTTCGGAAGTGTCAGCGAGGGGATTGTCAGCGCGAAGAATCGCACGGGCGAGGATGTCCCGCTGGACAACGAGAATCGCCTGTTTATGTACAAAGATTTCATTCAAACCACTGCCGCGATCAATATCGGTAACAGCGGGGGTCCCCTCATCAATCTCGATGGAGAGGTCATCGGAATCAATAACTCCATCCAGACTGCCGGAACCCAGGCGAATCTCGGCATCGGGTTTGCTATTCCGAGCAACATGGCGCGGTTTGTGGTCGAGAGCCTGTTGGCAAACGGGCATGTGGTTCGAGGCTGGCTGGGAGTGCAAATTGACTCGTTGAAGAATGCTCGCCTGGAGGACTGGGGAACACTTCAGGGCGCTTTGATTACGGATGTGCGCCCCAACACGCCCGCCGCACAAGCGGGGCTGGAAGTCGGGGATGTGATTGTCGCGTTCAACAGCCACAAGGTCGGCGGGGGACCTCAACTACAGAACCTGGTCACCCAGACACCTGTCGGGTCCACCGTGCTCGTTTCTGTTTTCCGAGATAAAGAGAAACTCGACTTGCAGGTGACTGTTGAGGAATTGCCCCGCTATCTCTTGACCGGAACTTCCGAATGGGAAGAGATTTTAATGGGCTTCGCGGTCGAAGAGTTGACCGACGCAAATCGCGAGAAATACGGTTACCCGGCAGAATCGCATGGTGTGGTGATTACCGAGATTCTCCCGGGCAGCCATGCCGAGAAATCAGGCCTGCGGCCGGGCGATCTGATTCTTGAAATGAACGAGCCGACACCCGACAAGGATTCCTACATGGAACAAGTCGGCCAAGCGGCGAATCGTGTCGCAGAGCGGAAAGAGATCACGCTGATTCTTCAAGTCGACCGCGCCGATGCAAAGGACGGATTCCCCCGATATGTCTCGGTGAAGGTGGAAGATCCTCTCAAGCGCGAGTGATGAATGGACCGAGTGGACACAGTGGACCTGGGAATACCGGCAAGCGCGAGTGAGCGAAATCAGTAGAACATATATTCTTGAACTTCCGATGACTCTTCTACATGGACCAGGCCCCAGGCATAGGGGGTATCCCACGAGAAGAAATCCCCGGTCCAGAACCAACGATTTCCGAAGTATCCGCCTTCGCACAGGGTCAAATTGAATCGGAAGGAAGCACCGGGCGAAAAGATCTCTTGCGGCAGCATTTCACCGGCGATCATGGCCTGCCAGATACTTCTTGGTGGAGTCTCACGGAAATAGACCACCGCGCCGCCGACAAAAGGGTTGAATTGAGTTAAGGTAAACACGTGTGGGCCATAAGTCGCGTAATGCTCGTCCGTAAGTTCAATCTCCGAACGCAACTGGACATAAGGCCAGACCTCGCCGCTTTCGTTGCGGTAGAAATGTGCGTCAAATACGCGAGTCTTCTCGGAGGGCATGTATTCCTCGACATCCGGTGAGATCATGATGGTCAGATTATCCGCCCCGCGATTGTCCCCCAGGGACCAACTGGGTCCTTCCGCATACCGTTCCTCCACATTCGCGAATTCGAATGCCAGGTAAAGTCCGTAGCGGGTGAGCACCACCTGAACGTCGCGGGATGGTTGATCACTGTCCGAAATAAGTGTGAACGTTGTTGCATCGGTCCATTCCTGATCGAGGTCTCCTATCGACGGGTCTTCCGCTGCGAGTTTCAGGTATTTCGGACCGAAAACAGGCATGACCTTATTTCGTTCCTGAAACCAGGCAATAGGGTGTTTCCAGAGAAGCCGTTCCTCGTTGCCGAGCAGAATTTCATCTCCGTCGAAACAGACGGATTCGCAGGTGCCAAATTGTCCGAATGTGTTGTGAAACGGGGGATTTATCAGATCCGAAACTTGTGTGACCGTATACAGCGAAAGACCATGATACGAAAGCACGGCGAGCATCTGCTGTGCCGGAGAATACGCGGCGTCGGTGGGTCTGCCGGGCGTGCAGAGAAGGCCAATCTCCTCGGCCAGGGCGGTTTCACCGCTCGCTATCAGCGGGATTCGAAAAATTTTCGGCCATTGCGAGAGGAATTTGGAGGAAGCAAACGGCGGTTTCGTGATGGTGTACAACTCACCGTTAAGGAAGAAGAGGCCATTGCAGTCGTAGAGTTTTCCATCCGGGAATCGGAAAGACCGGACCTGGAAATCCTGAACCTGCGTGACTCCCGAAGCCGGTACCGGCAGAATCAGGATCTGATAATCTTTGTTTTCTTGATAAGCATTGTTCCCGATTGCGCCGATATAGAGATTCCCCTGTGAATCCGAAGTCATGGCCTCCCAGTCGTGGTTTTCGAGGCCGACAAACGTGACGGTTTGCAGGATTTGTCCCTCACTGTTGAATCGGCAGATCCATGGATCGTCATCGTTGAGACCCCAGTACTCCCCCGCTTGCGTGGCGGGTATCACGCCGGAGAATTCATCCATCAAAGGATCGGAAATGGAGGCGGTCGGCGTGAAATCGAGGGCTTGCGACGGCATCAGGCAAATGGGCAGAAGAATCGTGGTCATGAAGAGAACAAACGGTTTCATGGGGATTCACCTCAAGAATGTATCGTGAGGGAGATTGTATCCGGTTGCCTGGGGACGGGATAGGTGTTGGAGATCCTTCGGAAGACGCATAGGATAGCCGTTCCGGAGGTTCCATGATGGCCAACACAATTTCGGCGATTGGATTGATGTCCGGTGGGCTGGACAGCATTCTGGCGGTCCATCTCATGCACAATCTCGAAGTCTGTATGCACCTAGTGAGGTTCAAAGCAGCCTGCTGGCATTATGACCGGGAGAACAGCGAAACGCCGGACATACTGTCGAAACAGCTGAAGCGGCTCGGACTGACGCTGCACGAGCCGGATATCACTGAGGAATACCTGGAGATTCTTCGATATCCCCGTCACGGCCGGGGATCGGCGTTCAACCCTTGTATCGACTGTAAGATTTTCATGCTTCGCAAAGCGAAAGAGATGATGCCGGAGTTCGGGGCGGAGTTTGTGTTCACCGGGGAGGTGATCGGGCAGCGCCCGATGTCGCAGAACCGAGACTCCATGAGAGTTGTGGAGCGGGAATCGGGGCTGGAGGGTCTTCTGCTGCGTCCGCTGTGTGCGCGATTGATGGAACCGACTATCCCGGAGCGGACAGGGCGGATTGACCGAACGAGGCTGCTCCATATCAACGGCCGGTCCAGGCATGAGCAGCTGGCCCTGGCGAAAGAATGGGGGATTGAAGAGATCCCCCCGATAGGCGGCGGGTGCATCCTTACCGACCGGAATTTCGGAGCGAGAATGTTCGATCTGCTTGCGCATGACGAACTGAACTTGCCGAATATCCTTCTGGCAAAGGTGGGACGGCATTTCCGGCTGTCAGACAGAACAAAAGCCGTGGTGGGCCGGGACGAGAGAGAGAATCTACGAATCACGGCATTAGCGGGACCGGAAGACCGTCTTATCGAGCTGGAGACTTTGAACGGGCCGACCACGATTCTGCGCGGAGAGATCGACAATGACGGCATTCTGCAGGCAGCGGCCCTGACCTGCCGTTACGCGCATGTTCCGCCGGACCAGAGCGCGAAAATCAGTGTCATCCAGCCGAATGGGGAGACAGAGACCCTGACCCTGGAGGGAGAGGTTGCGGGGAATGTGGATTTGAGGTTGCTGTGAGAAAAGGGCATTTGAAGTGGTAGCGCCACTCGAAGACACCCTCACCCCAACCCTCTCCCGGAGGGAGAGGGGGAAGAGTAGGGATGTCTGGTGGGCTAGCCCGCAGACGGGCTTGAGCCCACCCTACGAATCAGCCCGTCACAACAAGAAGCACATCTTCCAGCAGCGAGCCGAGTGCCGGTTCCATGGTGTTGAGACCCGAAAACGGATTGGTGATCCGGACACGGAAGTACCGGGTTTCGCCTGCCGGAACGCCAAGACTGTTCTCATCAATCACCAGGTTATAGATGCTGTCCTCGGCTCCTTCAGTCGGATCGATCCAGATATCCAGGGAAGAAACCTCCAGCGATACGGTTTGCGCGCCAAACAGAATCTCTCCCGCGGCGTTGCAGGGCAAAAGATCGACCTGGGTCGGGTCTTCGCTGCCACGGCCACGGAAGTTGTCGCCATAGATGGAGAGATACCCGATCTGTGTGTTATCCAGCGTGGTCGGGTCGATTCGCTTCAGCACCGGAGGAGAGGCATCGCGGGCCTCATAGGTTGCCATGGAAATCCAGCCTGCAATGTCCAAAACAATGGGCACGCTGCCGGTAGCGGTCAACAGCCCCGGGCCGGCAGTCAATGAGATTTCTTCGGGCTGGATCTGAATCTGCGCACTGGCCTCATCGACCACTGCACCATCCGTAACAACCGCCACGCCCCCGATGGTCAGGTTCATGCGGCTCTGGGAGAAATTCGCGCCTTGAAGAATCAGCGTCTGTTCCTCATCAATCTCGATATAGGGACGATCCCAATAGTCGATCATGACTCGTTCGATCTGCGCCTCTCCCGCGCCTTCTTTGACGTCAACCAGGAACGGGGAAGAAACCAGGCCGGAATACGGATTGGTCACCTGCAGAATGACCTCCCCCGCTGCCAGGCGACCGACAATACGGAACGGGTCGATCACAATCTGCTGCCTGCCGATGGACTCGATTCCGGAAAGCGTGGTGAATTCCTCGTAGATATATTCCTCCCCCTGCTGCTGGCCGATCCCGACAATCGAACCCCAGTTCCCGGAATTGTCCGGCACTCGGAAATGGTCGCCGGTCAATGTGAACGATGTATTCTCCGCTTCGAGGAAAATCGGATCGGGATTCAGCGTAACAATTTGAGGTTTCGGAGCCGCGAGAATGGGAAGATTCTGATAGGCGACCGAGCGGCCGTCCGTCCGAGTCAATGTCAATGTTCCCGAGATATTCGATTCGAGGATCTCCTGACGCGGAATCACGGCACGGATTTCCTCATTGCTGACAATTGTGAAATTCAAGGGGAATGTCAGCGTGTCGGTCAGAATTTCCCCGCCCATCTCGGTGGTTACGTCATAGGAGAGAACGACAGACTGCGGCGGGCTGAGATACGACCCGTTGATAATGACGGTGCTCTCATCATCCGTGTACAGTAAGCCGCCGCCCAGAACGCTGATCTTGCCGATCACCGGTTCATCGGGAGCCACCGCCCCGGCATCGTAGACGTGAATATCATCCAGGAACACACCACGGTAGCTGGAGTCGAACTGATCCGACATGAACCGGAACGAAATCACGGCCTGCGTGGAAGAAGGTAATTTCAGGCTGTAAAACCGGAAATCATCCTTGTCCAATCCATCCTCATCCGCATCACTACTGCCATAAAGACCGTCGAATCCCAGCTGTTGGGGACTGGAGACAATCTGGCCATCCTGGTTGAGGTCCATGAAGTTGAAAGTCGTGCCGCCATTGGTAGAGAGTTCCACAGCCAGGAAGTCGAACACCTGTCCGATGGCCGGTTCAATGTCATAGGCGACCCGGAACTCCAGCCGGGGATCTTTCGCTGTGGTGGTATCAAACACCGGAACAAGGGTCAGGATGGAAGTCTGTTTGATGTTATACCAGCCGCTACGGGCGTTGAGCACCGCGCTTCGTGTGCCGCTGTATGCGAGACCATGATTATCCGTGCCGGCATTTCGGGTAAACCATGGGAAAAGAGAATTGGGAAGCGGGTCGCCCTCGACCAGAAGCCGCTCCTCAGCAACTGCGCCGGTATCGGTTTCCGTTCTTAGAAGTGCAGGAAGGGCGGGCGCAGTAACCTCTTCAAAATCAAAGAGATATTCCTTGAACTCGCCGGTGTACGGCGTTGGGGATGGTGTGGACGTCGGCGGAACGGTTGTCGGTGTCGCCGTCAAAGTGGGCGTCGGAGTATCAGTCACGGTTGGTGTAAACGTCAGAGTCGGGGTGACTGTCGGCGTTGGGGTATCGACAGGGATGAACTCCGTCGGTGTTTCGGTAAATGAAGGGGTATCGGATGGAGTGGGGGTTGGTGCGCTTGTCTCGGTTGGTGTTTCGGTCGGGAGAGGGGTTTCGGTCGGGGTTTCAGTCGATTCAGGGGTCAAGGTCTCGCCCGGAGAGATGGTCGGAGTCGGGGTTTCGGTTGGAGTGTAAGTCCCCGTGGGAGTTGCGGTCTCGGTCGGGGTCTCCGATGACTCCGATGTAGGTGTCATGGTGGGAGTGGGGTAATTGAATTTTATTCGATACAGGTGAGAGAACTGCCTGATATCTCCACCGTCCACCACACCGTTGAAGTTCCAGTCGGCCCTGGCCCCTTCCGTGCCGGGTGTGTTCCACTGGCTCGCAACGAACAGCAGGTCGTAGAAACTGACCGAAGAAGATTCATCCTTGTAAATATCATATACATCAGGGGGCAACACAGAAAACGCGGGCGATATGAGAACAGCAAAGACACAAACGAGTAAACCCAACAAGACAAATCGGGGATAAGCGAACATGAAAACCTCTCTCGGAAAAAATTGCACAGGATAGAGAAACTACCTTGAATATAGCAAAGAAGACCGTTTTTGTCACAGCAAGCGGATCATGGCATACACACGAGGGATGACAGGCATAGAGGTCTGTCCTACTCTGTGGAGATATTCTGGACGGGCCGCCGGTCACCCCCTATACTGGAATCATTCCGGGAAGGCATACAAAGAAGAAACACGCATACACAGGAGACTATATACATGGGGAAAACTCTGGTTCAGAAGATTTTCGAATCTCACCGGGTGGGGGGCAGCCTGGTAACGGGAGAGCAGATTCAAGTCAAGGTAGATCAAGTCATTACGCAAGATGCAACCGGCACGATGACCTACCTGGAATTTGAGGCGATTGGGGTCCCGCGAGTCAAGGTCCCGGTTGCGGTGTCGTACGTGGACCACAACCTGCTTCAACAGGATTTCAAGAATCCCGACGATCATATTTACCTTCAGACAGCGGCAGCGAAATACGGAGCCTATTTCTCCAAGCCAGGGAATGGCATCTGCCACCAGGTTCACCTGGAGCGGTTTGCTGCGCCGGGCGCGTTTCAGATCGGAACCGACAGTCACACCCCCACAGCGGGCGGAATGGGGGCCATCGCCATCGGGGTCGGGGGACTGGATGCGGCAACGGTGCTGGCCGGCGGCTCTTTTGAGATCACCATGCCGAAAGTCGTAAACATTCGCCTGACGGGGGAGCTGCGTCGCCCCTGGGTAACCGCCATGGATGTGATCCTGGAGGTTCTGCGACGGCTCACCGTGAAAGGCAACGTGGGCAAGATCATGGAATACGGTGGGCCGGGTGTGAGAACCCTCAGCCTGACAGAACGGGCTACAATCACCAATATGGGAGCCGAGCTGGGCGCGACCACCTCCATTTTCCCCAGCGATGAGAACACGCTGGCCTATCTGAAAGCACAAAAACGCGAATCGGTCTGGAAGGAGCTTCAGCCCGATCCCGACGCGGAATACGACGATGTTGTGGAAATCGACCTCGGCAGCCTGGATGTGCTTGTTGCGCAGCCTCACAGTCCCGATGCCGTTGTGCCGATTCGTGAGCTCGCCGGATTGAAGCCCGCACAGGTGTGTATTGGGAGCTGTACAAATTCTTCCTACCCGGTGATGCAATCGGTGGGACGGATACTGGAAGATCGAAGCGTCGCGCCGCATGTCAGTTTGGGGATCAACCCCGGCTCAAAACAGGTGTATGAGATGCTGGCTCGAAACGGCGACACGGCATCCATGATTGCCTCGGGTGCTCGCCTTCTGGAGTCCGGGTGCGGTCCCTGTATCGGGATGGGTTACGCACCGGCCTCCGACTCGATCTCCGTGAGGTCTTACAATCGGAATTTCCCCGGACGGAGCGGCACAAAAAGCGCCAGGGTTTATCTCTGCAATCCGCTGGCCTGCGCGGTGATTGCGATAAAAGGAGAACTCTGCGATCCGCGCGACACCGACATCACCTTCGAGCCACCTTCCGAGCCGAAGACGTATATCATCAACGATAATCTGCTGCTTCCCCCGGCGGATGATCCCGATACGGTCGAGGTGATCCGTGGGCCGAACATCAAGACCGTGCCGGTCAAGGAGCCGCTGAAGGACGTTGTGGAGGCCCCGGTACTGCTGAAGACCGGCGATAACATCACAACAGACGATATCATGCCCGCCGGTGCACAGGCGCTGCCGTTCCGGTCGAACATTCCGGAACTCGCGAAATTTGTGTATTCCCGCTATGACGAGACCTTCTCGGACCGCGCCAGGCAGGCAGGGAAATGTTTCATTGTCGGCGCTGATAATTACGGCCAGGGATCGTCACGCGAACATGCGGCGATTGCGCCGATGTATCTCGGACTCGAGGCCGTGATTGTGAAGAGCCTGGCGCGGATTCACCGGGCGAACCTGATCAATTTCGGTATTCTGCCGCTGACATTCGAGAATCCGGCTGATTATGACACGGTGGATCTCAACGATGTCCTGTGCCTGCGAGGATTGCATTCCAGCATCGTTTCGGGAGGCGTTGTTCTTTCGGTTGAGAATAAGACAAAGAGGAAAGCGTTTCCGGTGCGGCTGGATTTGACGCCGCGCGAGGTGGAATTGATCCGGTCAGGCGGGTTGCTACCACACACTAAGCGGGAACAGGAGTAACGTTGGTGGGCAAGCCTAATCAACCCCCACCTGACCTCCCCCGATCTTCGGGGGAGGGACCTCTCGCCCAAAGTCTGGGGGGGACTCAGAGGGGGTTGTGTATAAGGAGCCGCTTATGACAGGCTGTCCGTTTGCCTGACAGGCACGGAGACCTGTCCTACTGGAGATGAAACAGGCGTCGGGCGTTTTCGCCGAAGATCAGACGTTTTTCGCTCTCCTCGATATCGGCCCACAGGACCGAGCCGATTCCCGACGGCAACGAAAGGAACGGCATATCGCTTCCGTAGATCACACGCTCCGCACCGACCGCTTTCACCATCCGTGGGATGCGCTGAAGGTACGGAAGCGAATTGGTGAGGTCCAAATAGAAATTGGGATGCTGTTTTGCCAATGCGATAGCCTGAACATGTCCCCGGTAAGTCCCGCCGGAATGGCCGATCAGGATGGGAACATGCGGGTAGCGCCCGGTCAGCGGGACAAACATGGCCGGATCGTTCCACTTGCTTTCCTCCCAGGTGTGCGACAGGAGAGGTTTCTGATGTTCCTCGCACCATACCCAGGCAGGACGAAACCCATCGCAGTCTGCGCGGGCCTCCAGGAGATCCGGGTGGAGTTTTGCTCCGACAAATCCCGGATGATCGCCGAATGTTCGGATAATTTCCTCCGCCTCATCAGGGCGATGGGGATTGATGGTGAGCCAGCCGCGAAAGCGATGCGGGTATTTCTCAATGGCATCGGCTACAAGACGGTTCCCCAGCAGGGTCTCAGGACCGATGGCCAGATGATGACTGCATACGGCCAGGGCCACGCCACAGCGGTCCATGGCATGGATCATACTATCGGGATCGCCCTCAAAGGGAATGTAGAAGACATTGTAGTTCCCCATGTGGCAATGCGCATCGCAGATCCAGTATTTTTCACCCAGAGGTTTCATGACGATTATTCCTCCAAGCCGAGCAGGCGGCACAGATTCTCACCGGCAATCAGCCGTTTGGCCTCTGTCGAGATATCGGCCAGAGCGAGGATTGTAAGCGGTGTACCGGGATCCCATCGTCCCAATCCCGAACCATAGACAAATCGTTCCGGTCCGAAACGCTCGCACAAATCCTCCAGGCCCCAATGGATCACGTAATCGGAGAACTCCATGAACAGGTTCTCGAACTGATACAGGAGCGGATAGACCTTGCGTCCGATCCGATATCCGGTATCTGTCAGGACGATTTTCAGTTCGGGGAATGCGGTCAGGACCATAGCCAGGTCGTTCCACTCGATTTCGGCGACGGAGATGAAAATGGGGATGCCATATCTTTCCAGCAGCTCCAGGAGTGTTCCGCAACACCAGGGAGTCAGCGGATAGCTGTGGGTTCTGGGGGCCATTCGTACAGACCGCACACCGTTCTGCTTCAGCAGGACGGCAAGGTCTTCGGGATCGGGGAATTCCCGTGTGGAATCGGGCAATATGACCCATTGAGGCAGCAGCCGTTTTTCCCCCGACAGTTGTTCCATCAGGAGTCTGTTGCCAAGGTTCGGATGGTTCTCGATCGCGGCGTGATGAAAGCAGACGGCTTTCCGAATCGGATAGCGATCCATCCGCTGAAGAATGTCGGCGGGGAGACTCAAGTCGCCCTCGAAAGGGACCATCTGAGTCCCAATTGCCACACTTGCGTCATAAATACGAAGATTTTCCAGTTCATCCAAAACCTTTGAGGATTGGAAGATCGCCTGTGAAACGGGGAGGATGTTGGATTCGTTCATGAGGTTGTTCTCTTGTATGTCCGGTTTCGGAACCGGCGGAAGGGCCTTCTGGCCCCATAGGGCGGCATGGGCCTCATGCGCAGGAGCGCGCCCGGATAGAGACGATAGTATAATGACAGGATTCCCGGATGTCGGGGATACATATCCAGAAGCAGGCGAAGAGCGGCTTTTGCGCGGTCGGTTTCACCCCGCTCCAGATAGACTTCCGACATCAGCCAGAAGACATCCGGGTGGCCAAAGTCATTCCGGATGGCTTGATGAAGATGCGGCAAGGCGCGCTCGTGCATTCCGCGTTTCCATTCCAGGAATGCGAGGCGGTAATGAATCACGCCGAGATCACGATCTTTCTTTTCTTCGTCCTCCCTGTCCTCGTCCGACTTCGCTTCTTCCTGTCTGCGCAGAAACTCCTGGTAGTTGTTCCGTGCCCGATTGTATCGTTCCAGGTTGAACGCGCAATCGCCGATGATTCGCGGCGCGACCGGATTGTTCATGAATCCGGGAATGCGGTCGAAGGTCTCGAGGGCCTTTTCCCATTCGGAGTCATAGTAATAGCAGAACCCCAGGAGCATTTGTGCCCGTGGATGGAGTGTCTTTCCAAGTGATTCCTGCTGCAGGAGAAGATCCCTGGCCTGCTCACTCTCGCCATTGTCAAAGAGGACACTTGCGGAATACTCGACCGATTCGGGGTCATAATCCGAATCCCGGATAGCATCGAGCATCATGGCTCGCCCGCGATCTTTTTCGCCCATTCGATAGAGATACGTGCCTTGGGCACAACGAATCCTGGAAGCCAAAGGGTGTTTTGGCAATTCCAGGGCCGGTTCCAGGATGTCAAACGCCTCTTGAAGGAGATTGTGCGATGCAAGTTGTTCGGCATAACCAAGCCGTAGTTCCACGTCATCCTGCTCTTGCTGAATCCATTCCTTGAATAGTGCAATGGAATCCGACGGGCGGCCATTTGCCAGGTAGACTGCAACCAGTAAGAGGCCCATCTGGCGATTCTGAGGGTTTCTTTTGAGTTCTTTTTCCGCGAGTGCGATGGCGCGAGGGAAGTCTCTTTTGTCCATCAGAGCACGGACCTGTTCGAGTTCGACATGGTCCCTGGTGAACTTGGGGGCCTGAGCGAAGGCATGAATCTGGGCTTCCACATTTCGATTTCGAAACAGGGCGTATAGGAGTTTCGGCTGGAAAAACGCCATGAAAAGCCGCCATTCGTTCGATTCGTATTTCTGACGCATTTCGCGGAGATCACCTGCGAGGCGATGGTTGCTGCGATCTCCGAGTTCGATATAGCCGGATGCAGACAACCACTCATCGTTCCAGGGGATGAGACGGGTAAGCAGGATTTTCCCTTCCTCCGGGATTTTCGCGCCCGACAGATGCACCCGATATCCGCCGGGCTGTTCGGCCCCCAGTTCCTGTGCGACAAAGGTGCTGTCTGCATCCATTCCGGTCACCACGAAGAAGCCGAAGATATACTCCGACAGGAGGCGGTGGATGCGCTCCACAGTCTCCTCGTCCAGATCGGAGCGGTTCATTGCGAAATCCTTGACCAGGCTGGGTGTCCCGATCAGTTCGCCATTGTCATACAGCGCCCACTCCACGAAAAACGGGTACAGCTCTTCGGAAATGGAGGTGGTTGCACCTGTGGGGTCATAAACTTCCAGGAAACGGCCCTGCATTGCGCGGCGAGCCTGGGAGTTTTCCGTGCGCATGAAGAAGTCGACGAGCTGGCGGTCCAGTTCCCGATACAACGTGATTTTGGTTTTGGGGCGGTATCCGCCGGATTTTTTCGTTTTTTTGGCTTTTGCCATGGAGAAGGTTCCTTTTTGAGGCTCAAATAGGCGAAAGAAGATAGCATATCATGGGACCGATGGGGCCAGTAGGACGAATGGAAGGAGAATTACGAATTAAAAATTAAGAATTAAGAATTAAAGAGAAGAGGCGGAGGTGAGGAAAAGGACGATGGATGAAGGATGAAAAGAAGAAAAAGAGAAGAAGGAAATTGGCGATTCCGATTCAGGGGGGGACGTGCTAGACTGGTGTCACTTTCAGCCGAGAAGGACCGATAGGATATGCCACGTCAACGAAGCAAGATATTTTCAGAGAGAGAGATTTCCATTATGAATGCCGTGTGGGATCTGCGGAGGGCATCGATCAACGATATCCGCGGTTACCTGGGCGGCACGCGGGCCGGGGCGTATACCTCGGTGGCGACGATGGTACGATTTCTGGAAAATAAGGGGGTGCTTAAACATAGTATTGCGGGTCGAACGTATTACTACGAAGCGCGGATCAGCCGTGAACGCGCCGCCTATCATGCGGTCCGCTACGTTCTACGGACGTACTTTCGAAACAACAGCCCAGCCCTGTTTCGGTCCTGTTATTCCAAAGAGGCCGCCACCGAGGAGGAGAAGCGAGAGATCCTGAGGATTCTTGCGGGTGAAGACACCCCGGTCCAAGACACCGAACGAACACAGACACGAACCAAGTGATGAGGATGCCAAGCCCGAAGACGACTCTTCTTGTGGCGGCGGCCGTGGCGGCAGCCGTGTCTGTCATGGGCCGGGAATCGGTGGGGTGGCTGACCCTGTCCGAGTCGAGGCGCGAGCTATTACTGCTTGCGGCATTGGTTCCGTTCAGTTGGCTGGCGGTCAACGCGCTGTCGGAGATTCTTGAACGGAAGGCAAGCCCATCCCGCTGGAGCTACCATCGGCTGGGTTATGCGGGTTGGGGATTGTACTGCCTGACGGTTGTGTCCGTGCACTATGGTGCCTGGGTTCCCGTACCGCTGGCGGCGGGATGTTCCTCGCCGCTGCTTGTGTTTCCCATGGTGGTGCGCTGGATCGTGGAGCATCCCATTCAGCACTTTTTGAAAAGAGAGAAGCCGATCTGGCGACTGGATGAACTATCGCGTGCCTCGGAAAGCGGGTCACGAAGTTACCTGATCGGCCTGTTTACGGAACGCTATCCGAAGTACCGTGCCTATCTCTATCGTCGAGACCTTCCATACAGCGTGGGGGGGATCCTGATGCAGAATCGGGAGCGTCTCGCGACGCCAAGACCGACCTACCTGGAAGTGACGCTGGATTGCCCGTTTGGAACGAAGATCGGGTCATTTCTGGAAGGGCATGAAGTGGTCCTGGCCTACCTGTTTCGCGAGCAGGAGGACGGAAGCCGGATCGTGTTTCTTCCCGCGCAGGGATGGGATGAATGGATCGAGGGGATGAGAAAGCTGGAATGGTTTCAGCGGATTGGCGAGGTGGATGATCTTCCGCCACGCTGGCCGATCCTGGGCGATCTTCCTTACCCGCTCGTTGCGAACGGATTGGAATACAAAAGGATTAGTTTGACCTGAAAGGAGGATTCCATGGATTCGGGCGATTTTACCGTGCGTCGGATGGCCGACTTTCTGAATGCGGCGATTCCATCGCCGTATGACGAATCGCGGGAATCCGGAAGGCTCCAATGTGGAGACCCGGATCGCCCGGTGAAACTGGTCTGGCCGGTGTACCGGGTAACCCGCGAGATTCTTCGCCAGGCGGAACGGAGCAATGTGGATTTCATGGTGATTTCCCGCCCATTGCCGGACCGATGGAAGATCGCTGAGAATGTGTATTCCCCCTGGCCGGATCTGCTTCGGCTGCTGCTCCACACGGGGATTGCGATATATGCGGCCGGGTCCGGTTTGAACGCGCATCCTCGCGGGCCATCGGCGTTGCTGGCGGAACGCCTGGGGTTATCGGAACCCAGGGCGGGATTGCCCAGACCTCAGTCGGGCCAAGTCAAGATTGTCACGTTTGTGCCGAGAGAGTATGCGGACAGTGTGCGGCTCGCGATGTCGCAGGCGGGAGCGGGACGAATCGGGGAATACGATCTCTGCTCGTATCGCTCATCGGGCGAGGGAAGTTTTTTTGGGTCCGAACAGACGAATCCGACCATTGGCGAGCCAGGACAAATGGAATTCGTGCCGGAAGAGCGGTTAGAGATGATCTGCCCGATTCACTGCCTGGCGGATGTCATTACGGCCTTGTGGAACGCGCATCCTTATGAGGAACCGGCTTATGACATCTATCCGTTGCACGATTTTCGGGACCCGCGCCAATGCCTGTGGATCGGGACAGCGGAAGAACCGTTATCGGTCGAGGATCTTGTGCGTCGAGCCGGAGATGCGTTTCCTGAATCATCTGTGCCGGAACCGATCGGACTGTTACAGGGGAGAAACCTCTGCAGGATCGCCTGCACGGCAGGTGACGGGAGCGCGGTGATTCCGTATTTGATCGAAAGCGAAGCGGACGCGCTGATCTGCCGGGGGATTGGGGAGGAAGCGGCCTGGGAGCTGGCGGAATGCGGAATACCGGGACTTTCGCTGAGCCGGGGGGTGCTGGAGCCGCTATTTGCGACGGCGATCCGGGAGATTCTGGAACCGCTGCGGGGGGAGGTTGGGGTGTTGTGAATAGAGAGACAGGCTCGTGCAGAGAGAAATCCTGGTCTTTCTGGTAAAATGCGCTGATTCAACGGAGGGAATGCTGACGGGATATTTGCCCTTTGCATTGACACCATGAAGAGGAACGGCAAAGAAGACGGAGAAACCAGATGCTCAAGAGGATAAGAATCCAGGGGTATAAGTCGATTCGAGACTTGGATATCAAGTTGACAGGACTTTCAGTGCTTTTCGGACCGAATGCAAGCGGAAAAAGCAATCTCCTGGATGCACTACAGCTTTTGTCGCGGATCGCGACAAGCCGCACGCTCAAAGAGGCATTTGAGCCGCCGTATCGGGGAAAGCCGCTGGAGTCATTCGCCTTTGGTCCGGAAGGAATCAGAGGATTGCTGAAACAGCAAGAAGCCCCGTCTTTCACGCTGGAAGCGGATGTGGAGCTTTCTCCCGCAACGATCGACTTTGTCGATCACCGGATTCGGGAAATGAATCCGTCCAAGGCAAACGGAGGAGGCAGGGCAAAAACGCCAGCATCTAAGCCAGCCTCTTATGTCCGACAGAAGTTCCTGCGGTATCGAATCAGCGTGGAGATTTTGCCAAAATCGGGGGTCTTGCGGGTTGCTGATGAATACTTGGCGGCTTTGAACACCCAGGGAGAGCCGACCCGTAAGAGACTCCCTTTTCTGGAAAGGGATACAGAGAAAAACCGCTTGCATTTGCGCTTTGAGGGACAGGCGCATCCGACTTATTATGAGCGTTATTTGGACCATTCGGTTCTGTCAAAGCCGCACTATCCGCCCCACTATCCTCATCTTGTGGCGATGCAACGGGAATTGGCGAGCTGGCTCTTTTTTTATTTCGAGCCGAGGGAGCGAATGCGAGCCAAGAATCCTGTGAAGGAGGTTCGCCATATCGGGCTGATGGGCGAAGATTTGGCCTCCTTTCTGAATACATTGAAGAATCTGAATCCAAGGCAGTTTGATGCTGTTGAAAAGGCGCTCCGAATGGTCATCCCGGAAATCACAGGGATTGAAGTGAGGATCAGCGACTTGGGCGAAGTGGAGCTCATTCTGCGTGAAGGCAACATCCCCATTCCGGCGGGGGTGGTATCCGAAGGAACCCTGCGAGTATTGGGATTGCTTGCCCTGGAAGGAGTGAAAGAGCCTCCGGCGTTGATCGGATTTGAGGAACCGGAAAATGGAATTCATCCGCGAAGAATCCAGATGATTGCGGAATTGCTGAAGACCCGAAGCGCCCAGAGCGAAACCCAGTTGATCGTAACCACCCATTCTCCCATCCTGCCGGATCGAATCCCTAACGAATCGCTCTATGTGTGCCGTAAACAAGGCGGTTCGACCCAGATCACACCTTACACAGACTGGGGGCCGGATAATCTATGGCGGGATAAGAATATCCAGGAGGCACTGGACGGAGAAGAGACTCCCTGCTCCGTCTCGGAGAGAATGCTGCGGGGGGATTTCGATGCGTGATATCCGGATGTTCGTCGAGGATATCGGGCACCAGGAAGTTGTCGGCACACTGGTGCGGAGGCTGGCACAGGAATCCGGTATTGAAATCAATTTGAGAGTACTCAGTGCGTCGGGTGGAAGCGGAACGGTCTTACATGAGTTCCAACGATACGTTTCAGGTTTGCAGATCGGGAACATGCCGGATCTGTTCATCGCTGCAATAGACGCAAATTGCCGGGGAATCGCGAGACGTCGAAAGGAGATCCTTGAGAAGGCGGGGAACCTAAAAGACCTGACGGTCTGTGCCGTTCCCGATCCGCATATCGAACGATGGCTTCTCATCGACTCGGCGGCGTTCAAGAAAGTGCTTGGTACGGGATGTCAGGCACCGGCGGGCAAGTGCGAGCGTGGCCTGTTTAAACGTCTGCTGTTCAAGGCGGTCCGAGAATCGGGCCGTTCACCGCTTATCGGCGGTGTGGAACATGCCAAGGACATTGTTCTTGCCATGGATTTGGACAGCGTCAAAGAACCATCTCTGAAAAAATTCCTCAAGGACCTGCGGAGCCGATTCCTGGAATGGCAACGGTGATTCATTCTGATCGCACTGGAAGTGATGAAAAAGCAAAAAGGCATCAAGTTTCTGTGTGACTTATGCGGAGAATTGCTGGAGGAAGGGCGTCCGCGATTCATCTGCCGGGGGGAGATTTTTTGCGCGTTTGACGGATTGGAGATTGAAGAGGATCTGGAACGATCTTCCGAGAGTGTCCGTGCAGAGATAGAACGACTGATTCGGGAACTGGAAAAGCGCACCGAGGAAGACCTGCGGGACGAGGTGCATTTTCCGTTCCGTCTGGATCTGTGCAGGAAATGCAGAGACCGGATTTATCGTGCGCTGAAACCGGGGGGAGAGTTAGAAATTAAGAATTGAGAATTAAGAATTAAAGAGAAGAAAGGGACGAAGAGGACGAATAGGGCGAATGGGACCTATCGGGAGGGTGGAGTGAGGCGGGCGGTGTCGAAGGCAACAGGCGTCAGGGGAAGTTCAGGATTTTTTTGAAGTACTCCATGGTGAGTCGCAGTCCCTGCTCGACGGGGATTTTTGGCTCCCAGTTGAGAATCCGACGGGCCTTGGAGATATCCGGCTGGCGGACCTTGGGGTCATCCACGGGGAGTTCCTTGAAGATGATTTCCGAGCGGCTTCCAGTGATCTGTTTCACCAGTTCGGCCAGTTGCGCCACAGTCATTTCGGAAGGATTGCCGATATTGGTCGGCTCGACCTCGTTTGACTCCAGCAGACGGATAATCCCTTCCACCTCATCGGCAACATAGCAGAAAGACCGGGTCTGTCTGCCGTCGCCAAATATGGTGATGGGCTTGTTTTGAAGCGCCTCGGTGAGGAATGTGGAGACGACCCGGCCATCCTCCGCGCGCATCCGGGGACCGTACGTGTTGAAGATCCGCACGATGCGCGTATCGACATTATGGAATCGATGATAGGCCATGGTCATGGCCTCGGCGAACCGCTTGGCCTCATCGTACACGCCACGCGGGCCGATGGGATTCACGTTGCCCCAGTACGATTCCGGCTGCGGATGGACCATCGGATCTCCGTAGCATTCCGAGGTGGAGGCGAGCAGGAAGCGTGCGTTTTTCTCCTTGGCCAGTCCGAGCGCCTTATGTGTTCCCAAGGAGCCGACTTTGAGCGTCTGGATGGGCAGTTTCAGATAGTCGATGGGGCTGGCGGGGGATGCAAAGTGCAGGATGTTATGAAGCGGTCCGGAAACATGAATGAAATTGGTGACATCGTGATGGACGAAAGTGAACTCCTTTCGACCGAACAGGTGCTCGATGTTCTGCAGAGCGCCGGTGATGAGGTTATCCATGACGATGACCTCATGGCCGCGATCCAGAAGTGCGTCCGCCAGATGCGAACCCAGGAATCCAGCGCCTCCCGTAATCAGTGTGCGGGGCATATTGACCTCCGAACTCATTTTCTTGATTGGATATCCGTCAAGGTGTAACCCGGATAATATCTCCGATACTCACCAAACCGTTGGACGGATTGTAAACGTACGGTGGGTTGTGGATGTAATCCGGTCCGAGGCTGACGAAGTACCGACCGTTCGGATACTGTCCACGGCACTTATCGAAGAGTTCGGGATCTACCTGGAATCGTGCACACAGGCTGGGAAACGGGGGTGGCTGACCATCGACGGAGATTTGCCCATACGCGGCGTCACCGGCCTTAGTGACATAGAACGGTTCGGGATGAATCGTGCCGCGATTGCTCGACAAGGCCGTTCGTTTCTCTTTATCATGCCCCTCCATCTGAAAAATGTCTTCGGGGATACGGGCAATGTAGGCGACCGGAGTTGTGAGTCCCCGGCAGTTGTATTGATGATCGTGAAGGGGGAACACGCCGAAGTCGGTGGAGTAACACATTGAGGCCGAGCTGAGGGCCTTCATATTCGATTCGACTTGTGAGATCTTCGCCCGCATCCTGGCATTGAGGAAGTTGGGCACGGCAATGGCCGCCAGGATACCGATGATCGCCACAACGATCAGCAGCTCAATCAATGTGAAACCTTTCCTTACGATCATTTATTTCTCCTTGTCTTCAAGAGGATCTTGTTATGGATGTTTGCGGCTCGGCAGGAGCCTCGCCCTCCCATAGGAAGGAACCTATCAGGGAACGACTCGGATGATATCGCCAAGGCTCACCAAGCCATTGGAGATATTATAGGTCGTGCCGATCGTGTGTTGCTGATCAGGCCCGAGGCTTACCAGGTACCTGCCATCCGGGTAGGTGGACCGAGCCTTGCTGTAGAGTTCAGGACTGTCGCGAAAGCGAAGGGTCAAATCGTAAGAGGAACCCGCAGCGGGGATGATTTCAGTCGGGATGCCCCAAGCGCCGTCTCCATTGGTGTAAAGGGGTTCCGGGTGGATCTCGGGATTCTTTTTGTTTCCGCTGCCCGAAAGACGCTGGTCGAAGTTCTGGATGATGATCTGTTGAAACAGGTCCACGGGAACTCTTGCGATATAGGCCACGGGAGTGGTCAGCCCCGGGCAGTTCTTTGCATGAGTTCGGTCGTGGAGCGGGTAAGTGGGGTGATCGGTGCGATAGGCCATGATGGCCGTGCTGGTCGCTTTCATATTGCTTTCGACCTGAGCCAGGCGGGCTTTCATTTGCGCGTTCATGAAATTGGGGACGGCAATGGCCGCCAGGATGCCGATGATCGCCACGACAATCAGCAGCTCAATCAACGTAAACGCTTTTCTTGCCTTCATTTACGTCTCCTTCTCCCGAGCAATGGGTTCTTAAAACATGATACTATATCATAAAACGGCACTTCGATGGTATGGAAATCCCGATGCAAATTCGTATGAAGGGTTGAAGGATGTATTTTCTCATGGAATGGTCTTAAGATATCCTCACCCCCTGGCCTCCTCTCCAAGGATGGAGAGGGGGGAAGAGGTCCAAGCGGAAGTGTGGACAGAGTGGACAATTACGAATTACGAATTAAAAATTAAGAATTGAAGAAGGAAGAGAGAGGGATTGGGGACACAGGGAGGGACGGCTGTGCCCCCCGTCCGGCCCGCAGGAATTTCCTCACCCCCTGGCCCCCTCTCCAAGAATGGAGAGGGGGAGAAGAGGGCGGCGCAGGCTTGCGGTCTGCGGAATCTTTGTAGAGACATTTGAGTTACACGACACTAGAATCCTCACAAATCAGAACTCCACTTTCTCGATTAACGGAAAAGCGTTCCATGAAGAGACTTTTGATTCGGACTGTATTTCTTTCAACATTGGCGGTGTGTTTTTGTGCCGGAAGGGTGTGGGCGGCGCAGGTGTTTGAGGACTATTCCGCTCGCCCTGCAGGATATGCGGTCCAGGCCACGACGCCCCCGATTGTGGACGGAGACCTGTCCGATGAGGCGTATACCTACGCGCAACCGTTGAAGGGATTCAACTCGCGATTTTTACGTCTACCTGCATCGCAGCAGACGGAAGCCCGACTGGTCCGGACGGGCGAGGGGCTTTTTGCAGCGATCCATTGCGAAGAAGAAGAAATGGGCGATGTGGTATCCATCACGAAGGATCGGGACGGAGCCGTGGACGGGGATAATTCGATTGAATTGACCATCGCTCCGACCGACGATTTTGCCAAGTATTTCCGGTTTGCGGTCAACACCCTGGGGACACAGTATGACCAATCATCGGGCAGCACCGAATGGAACGGGCAATGGACTGTGGCGGTGAGAACAGAGGCGAGCGGGTGGACGGCGGAGTTTTTCATACCCTGGAACGATCTGGGGCAACAGCCTGGGTTGAATGAATGCTGGGGGCTGGGGATCGGGCGTGTGGAAGGGCCGTTTGCGGAATACAGCAACTGGGGGATTGTGCAGGGGGATTACGGTCAGCGGGAACGGCACGGACAGATCCGGTTTACCGATCAACCTTCCCTGCCCTACCTGGAACTCAATCCGCTGGAGCGACTGGTTCCCGGTTTCAACGCGCTGTCCGGCAATATCGTTCGTCCGGCATCCGGCGAGGCATCGTACACGGTCCAGTTCCAGCAATGGGAGGTCAGTCCGGATCAGCCGCCGCGCGAAGTGGACATGGTGAAACAGGAATTGACCGGGGCTGATTCTCATTTCCGATTCGAGCCGAAGATTGAACATCCGGGAACTTATATGCTCAGTCTGACATTGCTGGGGGAATCGGAAGTGCTGTATCGGACGACACTTGGATTTCATGTGAAGCCGGTTCAAGGCGAGCAATTTGCGCTGGAACCCAAGCAGCCAATTTATACATGGGAAGAGGAAGCACGGTTTTATCTATCCATCGATCCGTCGGTAGGAAGCGTGGAGAACCTGGCGATTGAATCGAAGGTATACAACCAGACCGGCAACCTTCTTCAGTCCAAGAAGGAACCGGTTGCAGGGGCGCACCATGTGGTTCTGGTTCCGATTCAGGATTTCCCGAATGGAACCTACCGCACGGATATTTCGGTGCTGGCGGGTGAGGAAATTGTGGAATCCTGGTCGGTGATGTTTGACCGTAGTTCGTCTATCGGTCCGTCTCCCCAAGCGGAGATACGGGAAGACAAGACGCTGTGCATAGACGGGCAGCCTATATACCCGATTGGGATGTATGAAGTTCCTGATATTGCTGAATTTGCGGAATCCGGATTCAATACGGTTATAGACCGGAATATTCCGGATTTTTCGAGTGAACGGGAGGCGATTCTATACCTGGACCGTTGCCGGGAGCTCGGGCTTTTTTCGATTCTAAATGCGGAGCCGTTTCTGGTTCCCGACCTGGACCGTGAAGGATTGCGGGAAGCGGTGTGTCGTGTGAAAGATCATCCGGCATTGCTGGGATATGTCCTGATAAACCATCCGAGCCGGGCAGGAATCGAGCCGGGGCACCTGGATACGGCACGGGCGATCATTCGGGATGTGGATCGTTTCCATCCGGTATTTGTGATGGAAGAGACTCCGGTGATGTTTTCGGGGTATTCCAATACATGCGACCTGTTCATCCCTGCCTGCAATCCCATTCCATCCGGTTCATTGGACATGGTGGGGAATGTGATTTCCCGTGCGTGGCAGGCAATGAAGGGAAACCGGAGTATGATCCCCTGCTTGCAAGCGTTCGCGCCTGAGAACGGACGTCATCCGACCCTGGAAGAGTCTCGTGTCATGGCCTGGATGGCACTGCTCCATAACGCCAGGGGGCTGTTCTGGTGGTCCTGCCAGGAGACAAAACGTGCGGGCCACTGGGAGGACATGAAGATCGTCGCGAAGGATCTGAAGCCGATCCTCCCTTATCTGCTTAATGGAGCACCGTCAGAAATGGAGATTTCGGACCTGTCCCCCGGAGTTTATCTGCGATCCTGGACGCTTGGAGAGAAACGGTTGGTCCTGGCGGCGAGCACGCGAGCCGATGCCGGACGGATTGCGCTCAGGGGTCCGCTGGGGACGGCTGTGAACCTGCGTGGAGGCGAACCGCCGATTGAAGCGGCTGTCGGGGCCAATCCACCGATGATACTGTTGAATCCGCTCGATGTCGCGGCATTGGAGTTTTCCACCGGTACACCCTGAACGGCGATGGTTTCGAGTATAAAAACTCGTCTGGATCTTCTGGTTACCGAGCTCGGCATTGCGGAAAGCCGGGACGAAGCCCAGAGGCTGATCCGTCGGGGAGCCATCCTTGTGGAGGAGGTTCCGATTGACAAGCCGGGAACAAGGGTGGCAGCGGATGCGTGTATCCGCTGCAGATACCAGCCGTCACGATATGTGAGCCGTGGGGGAGAGAAGCTGGAACATGCGCTGGGTGTGTTCGGGCTGTCGGTTCAGGATTGCGGGTGTGCGGATCTGGGGGCATCGACGGGCGGATTTGTGGATTGCCT
Source organism: Candidatus Omnitrophota bacterium (assembly GCA_029568995.1). Taxonomy (GTDB): domain Bacteria; phylum Hinthialibacterota; class Hinthialibacteria; order Hinthialibacterales; family JAKPRU01; genus JAKPRU01. Next base: position 24,995 of record JAKPYU010000099.1, read on the forward strand.
TTTGCAGCATGGGGCGAAGTGGGTATACGCGGTCGATGTGGGGGCGGGACAATTGCACGAAAGGCTGCGTACCGATCCGCGAGTGCGGATCATGGACCGGACGAACGCACGATGCCTGACGGCGGACAGTTTTGGAGAGGCGATCCAGGTTGTCACGATGGATCTCTCGTTCATCTCCGTGCGGCTGGTTTTGCCGGCGGTTCGGGGATTCCTTTCACCAGATGGCTGGGTGGTGGTATTGGTGAAACCGCAGTTTGAGATCGGGAAGGGACTGGTCGGCAAGGGTGGAGTCGTGCGCGACCCGGCGGACCATTGCGGAGTTCTGGACAGTTTTCTGGAATGGGCAAGCATGGAATGGACGGTGCAGGGTGTGGAGCCTTCGCCGGTACGCGGCAAGAACGGAAACATAGAGTTTCTGGCGTATTTGAAGCCGGGTGGCGGTCACCGTGAGATTGATGTTGTCGAGATTGTGAAACGAGCACATGAGTCAGACTTATCCGAATAATGAGGTCCCGGTGCGTCTCACGCACGTCGGGATTGTGGTGCATTCGATCAAGCCGATGGCCCCGGCGGCCTGTGAGAAGGCCTGTCGGCTCTTTCAGGAAGCGGGTGTGAAGGTAACCGTGCTGGAGACAAGGCATCGAAGCGGGGCGCGAGTGGTGGATGAAGCCCGCCACGCAGTTTATGCACAATGCGACGCGCTGGTGATTCTGGGGGGAGATGGGACCATTCTGGGTGTTGCGCGGGAAACGGCGGGCATGGGGAAGCCGATCCTGGGGATCAACCTGGGTTATTTCGGATTCCTGGCGGAATGCACGGTGGATGAGATGGAGGAAGCGATTCATTGCCTGATCGCCGGGAATTACCGGATTGTGAACCGGTACATGGTGAATGCGCGAGTGTTGTCCGAAGACGGAGTGGAGATTTTCAAGTACTCCGCACTGAATGAGGCGTTGATTTCGCGAGCGGTTCCCGGCAGGCTGCTCAAGCTGACACTGGCCTGGGGCAGTAATCCTGTGCTGACCTACCGCGCGGACGGATTGATTGTGTCGACGCCGACCGGCTCGACGGGGCACTCCTTATCGGCGGGTGGGCCGATCCTGGAGCCGCACCTGGCGGCGCTGGTGGTGACGCCGGTGTGCCCGCACTCCCTGTTCAATCGTCCGCTGGTGTTCAGTGGAGAAACCGAGATTGCGTTGCGTTTCCCGGACCCGTCGGATGATTTGATGGTGACGCTAGATGGCCAGGTGGAGTTTCAATTTCCCTCCACGCACACGCTTCATCTTCGTCGGTCGCGTCGGACGGTTCCGACGGTGTGTTTTCGGGACCGGTCTTTTGCGGAGATACTTCGATACAAGTTCAACCTTGGGGAGACGTGATGCAGGACCCGACCGAGAACAATTCCCCGATAGAGCATCTTCTGGAAGACCTGAATGAACAACAGCGGCAGGCGGTGGTCCACGGGGACGGTCCGCTGCTGGTGCTGGCGGGAGCGGGAAGCGGGAAGACGCGGGTAATCACCTACCGAATCGCCTACCTGATCGCGGCGCGGGGGATTGCGCCCTGGCAGATCCTGGCGGTGACATTTACCAACAAAGCCGCAGGAGAGATGCGCGAACGGACACGCCTGTTGATCCCGGACCAGGCGGAGGGCGTATGGATTTCGACTTTCCATTCGTTCTGTGCGCGGCTGCTGCGCCGACACGCCGATCAGATCCATCTCGACGAAGGATTTTCCATATTCGACCGGACGGACCAGACGACGGTGATTCGACGAGCCATGGAAGCCGTCGCCGGTCTCAGCAAGAGCCTGAAACCCAATGTGGTGATTCAGATGATTTCCAATGCCAAGGCCCATTTGATCGGGCCGGAAGAGTATCGCAAACAGGCCTTTGACTTTGTGAGGAAGCAGGTTGCTGACCTTTATGCGGAATATGAGCGGATTCTACAAGAAAACCATGCGCTAGACTTCGACGATCTCTTGATTTACGGTGTCCGGCTTCTGAGAGAATCTAAAGAGGTTCGGGATCATTATCAGTCCCGGTTTCGTCATGTGATGATCGACGAGTACCAGGACACGAATCACCCGCAGTACCTGATCGCGCATATTCTCGCCGAGAAGTACGGGAACCTGTGCGTGGTGGGGGATGACGATCAATCCATTTACCGCTGGCGCGGGGCGCAGCTATCGAACATTCTGGAATTCGGGCGGGACCACAAGCAGGTGAAAGTGATTCCACTGGAGCAGAACTATCGTTCGACCAAGACGATCCTGGAGGCGGCGAACTCGGTGGTGGCGAGAAATCGCGACCGCCGATCCAAACGTCTCTGGACGGAAAGCGAGAAAGGGGAACCGATTGGAATCGCGATCCTTCCCGATGAGGCAATGGAAGCGAAATGGATCGCGCAGCAGGTCCAGGAACTTCATCAGACCGAGCAATGCCGATGGTCCGAAATCGCGATTTTTTATCGAATTAACGCGCAATCCCGTTCGTTTGAGGATGCGTTTCGACGGGAGAAGATTCCCTACGTGGTGGTGGGCGGATTGAGTTTCTACGAGCGCAAGGAGATCAAGGATGTTTTGGCCTATCTTCGCCTGTTGATCAATCCGCGCGATACGGCCTCGTTTGCGCGAATTGCGAACGAGCCGCGCCGCAGGCTGGGCGCGCAGAGTGTGGAGACGCTGGTGCAATTTGCCGAAATGGAGCGGATCTCGGTACTGAGGGCGTGCCTTCGGGCGGAGGAAGTCGTGGAACTGTCGCCGATGGCAAAGAGGAGCGCGAAGCAATTCGCGAACATGTACCAGCGCTGGGGCCAGAACATCAAAGAATTGAGCATTGAGGAGTTCATCAAGGTTGTTCTCCGGGATTCGGGCTATGAGGAGATGCTGACATCGAGCCAGGACATTCAGGATCGGACTCGATGGGAGAATATCGGCGAGTTGATCTCGGCGGCAGCCGAGTTTGAAAAAGAATGCCTGATCCGGTTTGGAGAGACGCTTACAGTCAAAGATGTCCTGGCGGGCTACCTGGAAGAGGTATCGCTGGTGTCGGATGTGGATGAATGGAAGAACCGTGAGGACAGCCTGGTGATGATGACACTTCACAGCGCGAAAGGGCTGGAGTTTCCGGTGGTTTTTCTGACCGGCATGGAAGAGGGCCTGCTGCCGCATGCACGGTCTCAGGACAGCAAGGAGGAACTCGAAGAGGAGCGCAGACTGTGTTACGTGGGGATTACACGGGCGAAGAAGCGGCTGTTTATCACTCGCGCGTATACGCGGAGATTGTTCGGAACACCGCAGCAGAATTTCCCTTCCCGGTTTCTCAAGGAGATCCCGCCGTCCTGTGTAAGGAATCTCCCATCAACTGTTTTCCGGGATGATTCTTTGTGGGACCGTTTCGAGGATGAAGAGGACAAGCCTGAAAAACCTGAGAAAAAGGGATCTCCCAAGGTTCAGGAGCGGCAGGAATTTGCGCCGGGAGATATGGTGAACCATCGGACGTTTGGACTGGGAGTGGTGCTGGAAGTCACTGGGACGGGGGCGAAGAGCCAGATTACGGTGGAGTTTCAGAATGGGGGAAAGAAGAAGCTGGTGCAGGGGTATGCGAAGCTGGAGCGGGTGGGAATGGACAATTAAGAATTAAGAATTAAAAATTAAGAATTGAAGAAAAGAGAGGAAAGACAGGGAGAAACGCAGGCAGGCAGATGGAGAATTAAGAATTAAAAATTAAGAATTAAGAATTAAGAATAAGGAGTGTTGGGAAGCGATGAAAAATGAGAATGTTATTCAAGAAAAGAGCTATGCGTTTGCGCTGAGGATCGTGCGACTCTACCAGCATCTTGCGAGTAAAAAGAAGGAGTTCGTGCTGTCGAAACAGCTTTTGCGATGCGGCACGAGTATTGGGGCCAATGTGGAGGAGGCTATCGGGGGACAATCCCGCTCGGATTTCCTTGCCAAACTGTCCATTGCCTACAAAGAGGCCCGTGAGACTTCCTATTGGCTTCGCCTTCTGAAGGATGCGGATTATTTGACTGCATCCCAATTCGAGAGTATCTACGCTGATGCGGAGGAACTCTGCCGGATCGTCGCATCCATCCTGAAGAAAATTAAGAATTAAGAATTCAGAACTGAAGAAAAGACAGAAAAGGGCTGTGGACGAAGTGGACACAGTGGACAGAAGAGACACGGACGGACACAGACAGGCATGGACAGAACCTGTGGACAAGGTGGACAGAAGAGACACGGACGAACACAGACAGGCACGGACAGCCACGGACAGGCCCAGAACAAGCTGATCAGAGCATTAGTGGGTCTTGACCCTGAGGTTTGCGAAAGTGACCGCCAGAGGGTCTTCGGCCCGACGGGTGCTTCCCAGCAGCGCGATACGAAGTGTCTTGATATTCAGGCCGGACCAGGTTCCTTTGCCGTGGACGCGGTCGAAGTCCTCTTTCGGGCAGGCCTCAATGTGCCGCCAGACACCTGTCGCATCGCCATATCGCTCTTTGATGGTGTAATGCCCCACCCACCACCAGAGAAGCCCGGTCGCACCGACCGACCAATCCGGGGTGGAATTGTCGGGACGATAGCGGTCCGGCCAGTGATTCCAGGAGTCTCCGCATTGATACGTACATTCCGCTACCCAGTGGAAAGCGGAGTCATACCCCTCCACGCGCAATCCCGCAAAGCCGCTCTGACCGCACTTATCCAGAATCATGTCGAGAGAAATCTCCGCGTCGGACGCTTTCACGGTCTGAAACAGGTAAAAATTCCCTCCGCTGCTTTCGGGCCAGGTTTGGAACGCGACGGTATTCCCTTTCCGATCCCCGGAGCCGGGCTGGAATGAGAGACCCGTCCGCCGCATGGAGAGGGACCAGCCATCCATTCCCTGGCTGAAATCGGTGTTGACCATCTCTTTTTGGGGACGCAGCATCCAACGTTCCTCGATCCCAGCCTCAAGCGCCATGTATAACAGCTGCCGAACAACCTTGGTCGTTGCCGTCGAAGTCTGCGAAGGCAAAGACTGCGCGCCTTCGCGGACCCACCTTCGTCCAACATCCATGTACATATCCCGTAAGCGGTCATCCTGTGCCTGCGACCACTGCGCAGCGGGAACCTCGCGGAGACAGTTCAGCCAGAAGCTCGTGCGCAGGTAGTAGTATCCCCGGATCAACTCGGCCAGATCATCCCGTCGGACATAGTCCAGATTTGCGGAGCCTTCCCAAATCGACATGACATTGCGGGCCTGCGTGAGAAGGCTCTCATAGTCAGGTCGGGATTTGCCGGGTTCGGTGCGGGTTTCGAGGCGGTAGTAAGAAGCCGACGATAGAAGATCTCCGGTCAGATAGAGGATACGGTAAATATCATTTTCGGCGATCTTGAATCTCTCCGTATCTCCGGCACGCCAGGCATGGATCACATTCGGAACGGCGGCATTGAAAAGGTCGCCCAGGTATCGTCGGGCGATATCGACAAGATCGCGTTCGTAAAGCGGGTTATTCCGTTGCGCGTCCGCTTCTTTCAGGGCGATCTCCAATGCGCGGCGGAGTTGAGGAACCTGGGCGGGCTGCTCCAGGGGGAAATAAGTGGAGGTATTCGGGAAATCGAGAACCGTATACATCTGGTGAAGATAGGCCGGCTGGGCCATATCTTTTGTGGCGTAGACGGTGCGGGCGAGAATGTCCAAAACTCTGGTCATTCGTTTGGCGGATGATGAGCCATACCGTCGGAGCGCATAGTCTTTCAGATACGGCTGCAAGTCCGCGCGATCATCCTGGACGGGCACAATGGTAGGGTCCCAGGCGAGACTCATTGCCAGGTCGAAAAACAGATCGTTGTGATGGAGCGTTTCGGGGACAAGGTAGATTCCGACGCACTGCCTGGCGGCGGGATCGGTAGCCACTCTGTTGATATCCCGCGCGAGGGAATGGATATCGCCGCGAAGGGAAGTCATGCCACCGAAGCAGTGCAGGATGCCCAGGGTCCATTTTTTGCCCCAGAAGGCATTGTGCAGAGTCCACATGGGGCGTTCCTCGCCCCATGTGTCATAGATGCGGAAATGGTCGATGTCTGTGATGGCCTCGCAGAATGCCCGGACTCCTTCCGGGGGCCAGAACTCTGCTGTCAGAAAGGCCCAGCTGTCGGCCATCCAGATCATGTCCGGCGAAATCCCGTGAACGACTTTCTGCAGGGCATTTGCGAAATCCACCTTCACACTGGTCTGTTCTTCCGGCGATTCTCCCGGAGTGGCTTCGGGATAGGGTGGAGCGAAGTAGAAGTGCGCGGGGCCGTATTCCTCGATGTATTTCTTCGCGTATCGCACGGATATTTCGTGGAACATGGGATCGGACGGATAGATGTGCTTGTTCATGGGGGCATCCCCCCAGCGCACGCCACCGAGGTACCGGACATTGGGATGGGCCGCCACGAACTCCGCCGGGACATCGCCGATGGTTCCGGGGAGGATCGACATCAGGCCGCGATCCCGGACATAGGTTGCGATTTTGCGATTCAGATTGTCTTGCCAGGTTTCCGCGGAAGAGAGAATGTATTCCCCGCCCTGCATTTCGGCGAGGATCTTTTTCCAGATCAGCTCGCCGCCGGGTCCGTAGAAAATGTTCTGCCGTTTGTGGACACGCCAGTCGATATCCTTTTTCCACTGATCCCAATCCATGAACTCGGAGAGGGTATATCCGCCCGGCGGGGAGAGGTATCGCTCGGCGAAGCGGGGTTTCTGCTCGAACGCGACATTGCGGAACGGCAGGCTGTCCAGGCGGGGGACATTGTCCTCATCCCAGAAGAATCCGACATGGCAATACTCCTCCAGGTAGGTCCAAACGGCATTTGCCGCGCCGCGCGGAGTCTTGCCGCAAAGGAGCAGGACCGGTTGAGCGCAAACAGCCTTACAGCCATCCGGACCGAGGGAGTCAAGCGATTGGCCGGTGAGATGGGGAGCCAGGCTGGACGGCGCAAAGGTCCGGGAGAGAGAGGTTGCGAGAAAGAACACCTGAGTGTTCGATTTTCGTTCCGGGAATGAGGTGCGCACGGGGACTTTTCGGTCGAGTATCTTTTCGAGATAGGCCGAGAGATCCTGTGCGGCGAGTTGCAGGGCGGGCGGTTCCTGCGGGTGAACGACGACAACAATCTCGGCGGTGTCGGAAGAGGCAGGGGAGAATGCTGCAAGGTTGCAGATCCCAAGAGCTGAGAGGAGGAAAAGAACGCGGGCGATTTTTGTCGAGAAGTGCATGGGCGGATACCCCCGCAATTTGGGATAGGGG